>NZ_JBPFDR010000002.1:476892-524980 GCF_059415085.1 Sporosarcina sp. SAFN-015 | reverse complement strand
GCCAGGATCAAACTCTCCATAATAGAGAAATTCGAGTAGCTCGAGTTTCTTGCTGGCATCATTTAAGATGTCAATTTTGAATCCAAAGATTCGTTTCGTCTCTTCACCGACAAGTCGGCTGCAAGACTTTATTTGTTGACGTTTTGCTGTTCAGTTTTCAAGGTTCATTTCATCGCTATCTTTTAGCGACTTTACTAATATAACACATTACCCAAAACGCGTCAAGCGTTTTTTTAAAAATAATTGGAGCGGGTGAAGGGAATCGAACCCTCATCATCAGCTTGGAAGGCTGAGGTTTTACCACTAAACTACACCCGCGTATGAAATTTGGCGCGCCCGACAGGAGTCGAACCCATAACCTTCTGATCCGTAGTCAGACGCTCTATCCAATTGAGCTACGGGCGCTCGGTTTTTTAATATGGAATTTGGTGCGGTAAAGAGGACTTGAACCTCCACGGGGTTAACCCCCACTAGGCCCTCAACCTAGCGCGTCTGCCATTCCGCCACTACCGCATTATTTGCGACACACTTTATTATACAACTCTCAGTAAGAATGTCAATAAGTTTTTTAAAGAAAATGGTGAGCCATGCAGGATTCGAACCTGCGACCCTCTGATTAAAAGTCAGATGCTCTACCAACTGAGCTAATGGCTCGTGCTTGGTGTTATGTCTTGTTGTTAAGGAATGAGATCCTTTTATATGAAGACGTTGGATTGCTTTTGTTTTAAAGCTATTTTGCATCTATTCCTTTTAAGGATTAGTGCTTTGGTTATTAAAACCGATTTGCTCCAAACGCCAAAGGCGTTTCTCGCAAAACTTTTTAATCGCGAAGCGCTTAAAAAGTTTGGCTGGGGTAGCTGGATTCGAACCAACGAATGACGGAGTCAAAGTCCGTTGCCTTACCGCTTGGCTATACCCCAACGATTTGATTAATCTTCATGTCTTTCTCTTTGTAAATTAAGGCGCTTATTTCGTTTACCCTTTTTACTATGAACATAAACATAGAAGTTATACATAAAAAGTTGGTGACCCCTACGGGATTCGAACCCGTGTTACCGCCGTGAAAGGGCGGTGTCTTAACCGCTTGACCAAGGGGCCGTTTTATTAATTCGAGTAGGAAGTTCAATTTGCTTTAACGTCATTCCCTAATCGACTTTTCCTATTATAGACACTGATCATCCATCCGTCAATACTTTTGTTGAACTTTTTTTTGAAGATGTGAGTAAGCTCTTGCCAAGCCCATAGCTAAGCGGCTTGGCGAGGGCTTTAATTTTGTATGAAGACAATCTCACCGGCACATTTACCGCAACGATATTTCCGTACGTCCATTCTTTTTCTCCGTCTGTATTCAAGACGGCAGGATTTGCATTCATATAGATAGATCTTTTTGGATTTGCTGTTTGCCTTCCCTAGTGGCTTGCAATATCTTGGCGAGCCGGTTTCTCGTAATAGTTTTTTAAAGTCCACGTCCCCATGGCGATATCCTTTTCCTTCTTGGTGCAGATGGTAATGGCATAGCTCATGTTTAATAATGCCGACGAGTTCTTCCCTATCGTAAAGTGCAAGAACAGCAGGGTTGATTTCGATGGAGCCGTCGAGCAATTTATAGCGTCCGCCCGTCGTTCGAAGACGGGCGTTGAATCGGGCTTCGTGTTTGAATGGTTTTCCGAATGCTTCTATAGATAGTCGTTGGACGAGTTGCTGCAATTCACTTTGAGTCATGCTCGTTTTCACGTTTGTGAATCAATTCCCTTTAGGCGGAATCATTGTCAATGAAATTCTGCCTTTGTTTTTATCTACAGCTTCCACCCAGACGGTTACGATGTCACCAGAAGCGACGACGTCCAGTGGGTGTTTGACGAAGCCTTTTTTCAATTTCGATATATGGACAAGGCCGTCTTCGTGAACGCCGATATCGACAAATGCGCCAAAGTCGACAACATTCCGTACGGTCCCTTGCATCTCAAGTCCTTCATATAAATCTTTCATGTCGAGAACGTCCGCTTTTAAAATCGGTTGCGGATAGTCGTCCCGCGGATCTCGGTTCGGCCGCTTCAATGTGTCTATAATATCGCGCAATGTCACTTCGCCGATATCCAGTTTCTCTGCAAGCGCCTTGCTATCCAATGCGGATAAAGCATCGACCGCCTCTTCCTTCCCTAACAGACTTTTGTCCACTCCGGCTTCCGACAATACTTGTTCCGCAATAGAGTAACTTTCAGGATGGAGACCTGTCGAATCGAAACGGTCTTTTGCTTCCGGTATACGAAGGAAGCCAATCGCTTGTTCATATGTCTTCGCACCGAGTCTCGGAACTTTCTTCAGTTGGGTACGTTTGTGGAAGAGCCCTTCTTCCTCACGCGCCTTGACGATGTTTTCTGCAACCGTCTTTGAAAGGCCCGCCACGTATTGCAGCAACGAAGAAGAGGCGGTATTTACGTTCACACCTACCCGGTTTACTGCTGTTTCAACGACGAACGACAAAGACTCGGACAATTTCTTCCGGGCAACATCATGCTGGTATTGTCCAACACCGATCGATTCAGGATCGATTTTCACGAGTTCGGACAATGGATCCTGCAATCGCCTCGCAATGGAAACGGCGCTCCGCTGTTCGACCTGCAGATCAGGGAACTCTTCTCGCGCTTGAGCGGATGCCGAGTAAACACTCGCTCCTGCTTCATTGACAATGACGTATGCAACCGGATCCTTCGACTCCTTAATGCAATCCGCGATGAATTTTTCCGTTTCCCTCGATGCAGTTCCGTTTCCGATTGCGATAATCGGTATATTGTATTTCGCTAGTAGCGAAAGAATCGTTTTCTTAGAAGATTCCTTGTCTGTCTTCGGAGGATGCGGATAAATAACCGACACTTCGAGCATCTTCCCAGTTTCGTCAATGACCGCTAATTTACAGCCTGTCCTAAAAGCGGGGTCGACGCCTAGTACCATTCTGCCTTTTAGCGGCGGCTGTAATAGAAGGCTCTTCAAGTTTTCCGAGAATACATGAATTGCTTGGGCTTCCGCCTTTTCCGTCAGAGCTGTCCTAATTTCGCGCTCGACAGATGGTGCGATCAGCCGTTTGAATGCATCCTCCGTCGCTGCTTTCACATGCACCGCAGATGGAGATTGCTGTTTTTTAATTAATTCTCGTTCGAGGGTGCCGACAATCCGCTCTGTCGGAAATGCTACACCTACGCGTAAAACTTCTTCTTTTTCACCTCGATTTAAAGCAAGCACACGGTGTGGAACAATTTTTTTCAACGGTTCCTCATATTCGTAGTACATTTCATATACGCCACGTTCATCTTCAGCGCCCTTACGGAACGTGGAAGCCATTTGACCGTCCGACCAGGCAAGTTTCCGAACGATTTCCCGGAGCGCTGCGTCATCTGCAATCCGTTCTGCAATAATATCGCGCGCTCCCGCAAGTGCCTCTTCTACGGATGCAATATTCTTTTCTTCATTCACAAATGATAATGCAAAGTCTTCCGGATTTTCCGGACCGAATGCCATCAATTTGTCCGCCAACGGTTCAAGTCCACTTTCGATCGCAATCATCGCACGGGTGCGTCTTTTCTGCTTGTACGGCCGATACAAGTCTTCAATCCGCTGCAAAACAGTGGCAGATTCGATGTCCTTCTTCAGCTCGTCAGTCAGTTTTCCTTGCTCTTCAATTAACCGGATGACTTCCTCTTTCCGCTGCTCCAGTCCTTTTTCATAATGATACGCGTCCTCGATCGCCTTGATTTCCACTTCGTCGAGGGATCCGGTTGCTTCTTTCCGGTACCGCGCGATGAAAGGGACCGTATTGCCTTCGTCAAGAAGAGAGATGACATTTGCGGTTTGCTTCGTACTGATCGATGCTCTTTTTGCTGTTGCTGCTATTAGTTTATCCGTCATTCATTCCCACCCTTTCTTTCTTATTATAAGTTTACCATTTCCCGTTGCACTTACTCCAATCCAGCCCATGAAAAAAACCTGCTTCAATTTACTGAAGCAGGCTACCGGCGATGAATGTCGCGTCGTCGCCGGATTGTGCGGATTCTTTTACGATTTTGTACAAGTCATAGGCGTTAGAGCTTTGCTTCATACTTGCTTTCGGACTGTTCAGCGTAATTCCGTCCGAGTGAAGGAAAAATAAATCGCCTACGTCGTACTTATATTTTTGCGTGTTCATTTTTTGCGGTCTTCCTGAAAGATATCCCATGACAGGCAGAGGATATATCATCTTGTCGCAGCCGTGTAGAATGTAAAGTCGGACGTTTCCGACACAGCTGTATTCAATCGTGCCTTCCTTATAATTCACGCGCACGATCGCAACGGCCGCACCGCGTTTTTGAACCATATATTCATTGCACCGGCTCAGCAGTTCATCGAGAGATTCATGATGATAGCGCTCGAGGACATGTGGGATGACTTCCGCGGATTGTCTTGCGACTACTCCGTTTCCCAAACCATCAGCAATCGCACAGATGAAGTAATCTTCTTCGGAATGGATATAATACGTATCCCCCGACTCCATATTGCCATGCTTTGCTGCGTTATAGACATACGCCTCTACATGATCATTTTTGAACGTCTCCACTACGATGCACCACCGGCTGCCACTATGGCTTCTTGAAGTTTCTTAATCGCTTTCCGTTGCAGTCTTGAAACATGCATTTGCGAAATACCGAGACGTTCACCCGCTTCTTTTTGGCTCAACTGCTCGATATATGTATACTGGATGATCTGCTTTTCACGTTCCGACAACACATTGAGCGCATTCGCCACAACGAGTCGATGGTCCGTTCGCTCAAAACCATCATCCGCTTCACCAATAATATCGAACAAGGTGACTGTGCCGCCTTCCGAATCGGCTTCCAGCGTATGGTCCATCGAAAGAGCTTGGTAGCTCCTTCCCATCTCCATCGCTTCTAAGACTAATTCTTCATCGGTACCTAAGTATTCCGCAATTTCACTTACGAGAGGTGAACGTTGCATTTCAATCGTCAACGCTTCGACCGCGGCCTTAATTTTCGGACCGAGCTCCTTGATGCGCCTAGGCACATGTACTGCCCATGTTTTATCGCGCAAGAACCGTTTGATTTCCCCGACAATCGTCGGTACGGCAAAAGCTTCGAAGCTGCGCCCTAGTTCCGGATCATATCGGCGGATCGCTCCGAGGAGCCCAAGCATGCCGACTTGGACAATATCTTCATGATACGGTTTCCCGTTTGAATATTTACGGGCGATGGAGTGGACGAGCCGTTCATAATGAAGGACGAGATTCGTCTGCGCTTCATCATCATTTGTCTCTTGGTATTGCCTGATCCATTCCAATACTTGTTCTTTCGTATCCGGCTTATGAGTTGGCTGTTCGTTTGACATCTTCTTCGCCCCGCTCTCTGCCGAGATATTTGGTCATAAAGACCGTCACGCCCTCCTCATGATGAAATTTCACTTCATCCATGAGCGTCTCCATCAAATAAAGCCCAAGTCCCCCTTCGCGGAGGAAACGAGCATCTGATGTGTCGCTATATGGTCCAATATGTTTTTTTGTTTCTTCAAAGTCGAAACTCGCTCCGTGATCTGCAATCATGATTTCCAACCGCTCTTCATACAAAGCGCACCCGACAACGACTTCTCCCTCTTCATCCTCGCCGTAAGCATGCTGGACAGCGTTCGTGATTGCTTCGCTTGAAGCGATCTTCAAGTCTTCGATGTCATCGTATGTAAACCCTAGCCGGCTTGCGATTCCCGAAATCATCAATCTTGCAACACCAACGTATTGAGCTTTTGCGGGTATTTTGATTTCTATATAATCATAATGTTGCATTATTGTCCTCACTTTCCTTCTGTTCAATATCGATAATTTCATTCAGACCGGTAATTTCAAATAGGCGGTTCAAACGTTTGTTTAAGCCCGTTATCTTCACATGTCCGCCATTTGCGGAAACGGCCTTATAAAAACCGACGAAAACACCGAGGCCTGTACTGTCCATATAGTCCACTTCGGATAGGTCCAGCTCAGCTTTCAATCCTTGAATATTTTCCACGGCCGCTAAACGTTCTCTCAGCACAGGTGCCGTGAATGCATCTATTTCCCCGACAACCTTAAAGTATTGAACACTATTTTCTTCTAGTAACTCAACCTGTAAATTCATTTCTGCACCCCGACTCTCGATTTTTGTGTTGGATAATACACTACACATCTTCATACCCGCCACTCAAAAAATTAAACCCGTTTCGGCTCTTTTTTAAAAATTACAATCGTGAAGTCATCGCTCAGTCGATAGTTTTGAAGATCAGAAAGAGTATGATAGACATGCTCCGCAATTTGCTGGGCAGATCGATCTTTCACTTCGTGAAGAAGATCTTGAATTGTTGCAATGTCGATAAATCCATCTGCAGTTCTTGTTTCTGTAACGCCGTCCGTCATCATTGCAATGAAGTCCCCGTCGTTAAGCACTACCGAATGCTCCTCATATTGAGCATCCGGTTTGACGCCGAGAAGAAGTCCTTTTGCGTCTAATTCTGAAAACACGTCAGCTCTGGAATCGAAATGCAATGCCGGTTCATGTCCAGCAGATGCATACGAGAACGTCGTATCCTCGGAATTATATTTGCCGTAAAACATGGAAATGAACATCGAGTCGTCAACACTTTTCTCGACAATTCGATTAATGATGCCAAGTACATTTTTGGGGCTCGTATTTTCATCGGGCAAGCCGTCCATGCCGAATTTGATCATGGACATGCATAACGCCGCAGGAATCCCTTTACCGATCACATCTGCTACGGCGACGCCCGATTCATGCTCCTTATTAAGGAAATAGACATAGTCCCCATTCATCTGTTTTGCCGGCTGCGAAATATACCCGACGTCCAGCCCGCTGACGCTTGGCATTTTCGTTTTCAGCAAAGTATCTTGCACTTTCGTCGCGACATTCATTTCCATTTGGATCGCTTCCTGTTTACGAATGAGGCTTTGATGCTCACGCAATGTAAGCCCGTAGTGGATCATCATTTCGATCAGAAAGTCCAGTGAATCCCACACTTCGTTTCGCAGTTGAGGATGAAGCTCGAGTAATGCGTTTTTGTGTATGCTGATAACATCTTCCGGCGCAATCTCTTTTTCAATGAATCGCCTGCTAAATTGTTGCCCGACATAGAGATCCTCTTCGCTATGGCTCTCCAAATATTTTTTCATTATCTCTTTGTACTGCCTTCCGACTTCTTGTGGCATCCACCATCACCTCCTCAATGAAGCCATTTTGTTGTCGTAATAGTTGTCCCTGCCCCAGGTTCCGAAACAACTTTGAACTCGTCCATAAGCCGCTTTACTCCCGGCATTCCTGCTCCGAGACCGCCCGAAGTTGAAAAGCCGTCTTCCATCACTTTACGCAAATCAGGAATTCCTGGTCCTTCATCGGAGGCGATGATCTTGATGCCGAATAACCCGCCCTCCGTTACTCTTTCAATCTCGATCTTCCCTTTTCCCGCATACCCGCATACAAATAAATATTCCTCGCCAATTCACTGATTGCGGTCGTGATACGCGCTTGGTCGACGGTTCCGAAACCGGCCTTCTTTGCTTCGTTACGCCCTAACTGCCTTGCAGCAACGATATCCCATTCCGTGATTATCTCTACAGAAGACCTAAAGTTCATTGTCAGGCCTCCAATTCTTTATAAAGTTTATCCAAACCGTTTTCCAAGTCTAGTGCTGTCATTACATTATTCAATCGAATACCAAGCTCGATCAATGTAATGGCGACTGCTGGCTGAATGCCAGTAATTACAACTTTTGCGCCCATCAATCCTGTCATATTGATCACATCCCCCAATACTTTTGCGATGAAGGAATCAATGAAATCAATCGGCGTCAAGTCGATTACAACTCCGAGTGCCGCAGTCTCATGCATTTTATTTAACAGATCTTCTTGAAATTGAATAGCCGTCTGGTCATCCAGTTCCCATTGGATAGAGACGATGAGGACTTCATTCAATTTCAAAATCGGTATACGTGCATTCAATTAGCTTTCACCTCCACGATTGCTCGATTCGTCATTCCCAAAGCAGCTTGCATTCCCCTTTGCAATGTGCTTTTTGTCGTGAATTCGTGTAAATCAATACCAAGGGCTACAATTGTTTGTGCGATTTCAGGTCGTATACCGACAAGCATGCACTTCGCTCCGACTAAACGCACCGCTTCCGCCGCCTGAATGATATGATGCGCAACCATTGTATCCACGACCGGGACTCCGGTAATATCGAGCAGTACTACATCAGCCCGCTGGCTCACTACGCCTTCCAAAAGGTTTTCCATAATCAACTTCGCGCGTTCTGTGTCGATCGTTCCGACTAAAGGCATGACCGAAATTTTGTCGAATACTGGAATCAAAGACGCGGACAGCTCCTGCAATGCGATTTTTTGCAAGCTGACCGTTCTTTCCCATTCCGTCGAATATGCATCAATAATGCTTTCCCGCAATGGATTGATCCAATTTCTGAACAGGACGTTGAAAGCCCTCAGATTGCTGTCGTTAATGATCTCTTTCTCTTCCAGAAATTCGTATACGACATCTGAAAAATTGTCGATTGCCTTATTCACAAACTTGATCGCCCAGCCGAACCGTACAACTTTCTCGGTGAAGTCGTTAATCCTTTCGGTATTTGCAGCGGATGAATCGGTAATATTGGAAGTCATAAGCACTGCGAATTCTCGGCTTGTTTTTTCGACAAGATGGTCAGGCATGAAGTGGAAGAAACGTTCTCCCTTCTCTTCCTTCATCCTTTTTATCCAACGGTCGATGATTTCATCCATATTCTGATTGATGCCTTCTACCATTATTTTATTCATTACGTCAAATTGCCTCCTCGCCAAAATGAAAATCCCATATGTCCATTGTACAGAAAAAAGTTGAATTGGACAGCTATTTCAACTAAGGTTGGAAAAACGCGCAGCATGCCGTAATAGCTCATAAAACACCGATTAAGTGCATAAGTCCTGAATTCGAAGCATAAATGGATAAAACGACGCATAAATGCAACAACGAGCGCATAATTCGCTAAAACAACGCATAAAGCGCGTAATATACACCTAACTGTGAATGCCGCATGCTCAAGATTACCCACAAAACAAAAAACACTCCGGAAGTCGAGGTCCGCAGTGCTTTTACATATGTATTCAAAATTTAACTAACCCGAAGCTGATTTCTAACGCTTCGTCTACCTTTTCCATCAATGGTTCATCCAAATGGGTAATTTTATCCGTCAGCCTTGACTTGTCGATTGTGCGAACTTGCTCGAGCAGGATTACGGAATCCCGCTCGAACCCATACCGTTCCGCATCAATTTCAACGTGTGTCGGCAATTTAGCCTTTTGGATTTGTGCAGTAATTGCTGCAACAATCACTGTAGGGCTGAACCGGTTGCCTATGTCGTTTTGGATAACAAGGACCGGTCTCGTCCCTCCCTGTTCTGAACCAACGACGGGTGACAGGTCTGCAAAAAAGACGTCCCCACGTTTTATTGCCAACTTTTCATCCTCCGCTTACGAGACGTTCCACCGTATGCTGGGCTTCGAGTTCCGCATGCAAGCATTCCTTTGCAATTCGTAAGTTGATTTGCGACATTTCAACGTAGCCGATCATCATCGCTTCACGGATCGTATCCGCTTCACGATCTGTCATATTCCGCTTCGTTGAAACGTAAACGAATTCTCCACGCTCCGGCTCCTGATGGACGGCCGTATGTTCAATTTCATTCCCTTTAGATACTTTTACGATTTTTATGTTTTTCTCTCGCAATTCTAGCACCTCCGACAGACCCCGTTCCCTCGATCGATTCTATTCAAAATCTATCTTACCATTGAACTTCGACAATGAGAAGACAAAGAAGGATTTTTATTGACAAGAATCTTCAAATAAAGTGGTCTTTTGTCGAAAGTTGGAACAGTATACATCTTATCCATGTGAGGTTCAATATATTCTCGGTACACGTTTTCCAATTGTAACCGCAATCTCGTAAGGAATCGTCCCGAGCCGGTCCGCCCATTCTTCCATCGTGATCTCTTCCTCGCCTTGTCGTCCGAGCAATGTCACTTTCTCACCGACCGGCAATTCACGAGGCAGCTTTACCATGCATTGGTCCATGCAAATCGTTCCGACAATCGGCATCCGTTCGCCAGCGATCAACACTTCTTGCCCGCGAAGCCCACGTTTCAAACCGTCTGCATAGCCGATCGGCAATGTGCCGATCCATTCATCCTGCTCGGTTTCATATGTTCCCCCGTAGCTGATCTTGCTGCCCTTTTCAAGCTTTTTCACATAAGCCAGTTCTGTCTCGAGCGTGAAAGCCTTTTTCAGCTCAAACGGCAATTTCGTTCCGACATATGATGAAGGCGCGATGCCGTAGAGACTGATGCCAAAACGGACAGCATCGAGTGCATATTCCGGATATAGCAGCGTTGCTGCACTGTTCGAAGCATGGACGAGTGGTGGCCTTTGCGGGAATTTGTCCACCAATTCCATGAACCGGTTGAATTGTTCCTCTGTTCTGCAAGAGTCTTCCTCATCCGCACAGGCGAAATGAGTGAAAGTCCCTTCAAGACGTATAGTAGTCGTTCCTTCAATTACTTCACTAATTTCTCGGATGGCTTTTTCATCTCGCAGACCGATACGACCCATGCCGCTATCTATTTTCACATGGACATTCAACGGGCGGTCTACTCTCTCAATCATCTCACTTGCTTGACGAAGCCACTGTGCATCCGAAACAGTGACACGGATTCCGAGTTCTGTAGCCTTTTCCGCAAAACTAACCGGGGACGGGCCCATCACAAGGATATCCGCAGTAACGCCCCCATCTCGCAAATGTAAGGCTTCATCAGGTGTCGCAACCGATACCATCCGAGCCCCTGCTTCAATTGCGGCTTGTGCGACTTCAACCTCACCATGGCCATAGCCGTCCGCTTTTACGACGGCTATGACGGAAGTATGATGAGGCAAATATTGTTTCAAACTGTTAATGTTTTCTTGTATCGCATGTAAATCGACGATTGCTTTCGTAGGACGATAATATTCCACATGAATCCCTCGTTTTTCTATTGATGATTCTATTATCAATCCTATTAGCTTTCTACGTCAATTAATTCTAACTTATTTGCTATCTTCCGGATGCATGGAAGACGCCACTTCTATTAATTCGTCAGGTGTCAATGTGGAGGATGCTACAAAGAAAGCTACTCCATCTTGCTCCCAACGGATTGAGTTAGCCGTCAATGCCGCCACTGTAAAGCCCAGGTCGACCGGATCTCCTTCGATAGAGACTGGCAGTTCATTGTCCGGAGTTTCCGCCGGCTCTTGTACGACTACGAATTCCTTGTCTGCGCCGCTGAAAGTCATGAATGTTCGAACCCCGTTCTCTGTTGCGACCATTTCTTCTTCAACGACTGTACCTTCCCAATCCAAGTTAGGATAGTACTTCATCATTCCTGTTTGGCCATCTTCAGTCGATTGCGGTTTTTTTACGGGCTGGCCTTCCATATCGACTGCATAGTCAGATGCCTTATGCTCTACACCAAGTGTGATTTTATTAAACGTCACACGAATCTTTTCTTCCTTGTTTTCATCCATGACCGACACGTACTTCGGCAGCAATGTTTTCTTATCAATATGGATTTGTTGTGTCGGAAGGACTTTCTTATGGTTATTCCTTGATGCCGTTTCGAATATATACGTCTTATCCTTTTCTTGCATCGTAGAATTCTTATCCGCCTTGATATCGTCCGATAATGTTCCGATCAAGTACGGCATGCTGTTTTGCGTCGGCCAATCACTTTGGAACTTATACGTTTTTCCGAGTGACGGCGTGATGACAAAAACACCTTCTTCATTTCTGACGATCATTTGAGAATCTTGGCTACCCGCTTGTGAAACGTTGACTTTGTAAAAATCAGGCTTCGTGTGCCATACAGTTACGTCGTACACTCTTGGTTCAGACCCCGTCTTAATTTCCATTGTCGCCTGCAATTCATACCCTTTCGTCTCGTTCCACTTCCCACTGAGCTTCTTCATGACATCCTCTTTAGACGGTGATCCACAAGCTGCTAGCAGTGTCATGATTGCAACTAGCAATAAAACAAAAATTCGGCTGCGCATACAGTTCATCCTTTCTCATTTCAATCGGGTAGGTCATCTTATGAGAGTGGACAGTCATTTATGCGAGCTTGTTCAATTTCAAAAACATTATTTCATCAAAATGACTTGTGCGGCAGCAACTGTATTCGTATGAGTAATGGAGACAAACCCTGCCACAGCCTTGCCATCGAAGGACAACACCGGCTTCCCGGACGGTTCCGGGAGTATTTCTATTTGTTCGAACCGGCAACCATTGCCGATTCCTGTTCCTCTCGCTTTCGCAAATGCCTCTTTCGCAGAAAACCGCCCCGCGAGAAATTCAATCTTCCGATGCGGCTGGAGTGATTCGTACAGTTCCAACTCTTTTGCAGTCAAGATGCGCAGCCGGAATTTATCCGATCTTTCATCTAACTTTGCAATCCTTTCCAATTCCACAATATCCAATCCGATGCCTGTTATCATTGTCTTCGTCCCTTTCACGCACTATTTTCGCTAGTAGTTCATACTTCTTATCCGTTCATAAACTATGTATAATAAAAACCAAAGGTCAGGTGAAATAGATGTTTATTCGAAGAGAAAACTTCTCCCAATATATCCGTTTATATCCGTTCGTAACCGCATTGCTAGCAATCAACATCCTCGTTTACATTGTAACGGGATTACCGATTCAAGGGAGCCGGTATTTGTATTATATGGGTGTCGGGTACAATCCATTGATTTCCGAAGGTGAATGGTGGCGGCTCGTCACGCCGATGTTTTTACATGCAGGTCTCATGCATCTATTGTTCAATATGTTTTCGCTGTTCATCTTCGGTCCCGAGCTTGAGCGGATTGCCGGCAAGGCGCGCTTTCTGACGATCTACTTGCTGTCGGGGATTTTTGCGAACATCGCCTACTTCTTCCTCGGAGATGACCTCATTCCCCATGTCGGAGCGAGCGGTGCGATATTCGGTATTTTCGGCGCTTTTGGTGCACTCGTCTACTATACGAAAAATGCATTTCCCCAGCTGCGTCAAATTATGCTGCCGATCATCGTTATTAGCGTGATTATGACCTTCCTTCAGCCTGGCGTCAATGTCATCGGACATATCGCCGGCCTGATCGTCGGCTTCATCATCGGATTAAGCTACTTCCATCCGAAGAGGATCATCAGTTGGCGTTAGATATTTAAAAGCCTGCGAACGCTCGCAGGCTTTTTTCATTCGACAGATTTGCCTTTCTCATACCAGCTCAAAATTTCTTCCGCCTCTTCCACTTCCATATGTTGAACGGTTGCGTGATAGCTGCCCATGCCCGATTTAATATTGGCAATAATCGTCGCTACACCTTTCCGTTTATGGAAGTAGCTTTGTTTCATCTCCATCGACTGGACCCGTTTTTTCATCATGTAGGCCGTCTGCAAACTGAATGCCCTGAACCGCATCGTCAATTGGTTCCCGATCATATCATACGCAGCTGAGCGGTGCTGCCACATGCCGTATGCGATGATGACAGGAATGATTGCGAGCGAAAACAGACCGTACGGAAAAAAGAAGTATATGAGGGCACCGATGACGGGTAGCATCCAGACAAAGTCAATGCGATAGTAAAACGGCCTTCCCTTCGCCGTCAGCTTTTTCGTAGGCTCCTCCAAACACAAGTCAGGGAAAATCTCCTCCAAATAAGCTTCCACCTTGTTCCTTTTCACAATCGGGAATAAATTAATTTTCGAACTTTGTCCAATGCTTCCCCCTGCGCTATGGATTGCTACGGAAGCATAGCCGAATAGCTTCCTGAAAGGATTTTCGACGACTACAACACTTTGGATCCTCTTCAAAGGAACGGTTACTTTCTTCTTCTCTAGCAGCCCTCTCGTAATGATAATATCTTCCTTATCCAGTTCAATCGTAAAATTAAAATGAGAAAGGAATGTCATCACGACAGATAATATCCATACACCGAGCAATCCAAGGAACACAGCAATTGCTACAATTAACACACCGAATTTGATGAATGCGGAAATTTCCTCAAACATCCACTCGAACGGAATGAGATCACTGAACTGAGAAAGGAAAATTGCCGCCCCGGACAAGATCACTCCAACACCGCCAGAAGTCGTAGCGAGCACCAACAAATCCTTTGTCGTCATCGTGAAGATCTTTCGTAACTTCGATACCTCTTCGATAGGTATCTCTTCCTCGATAAGATTCACCATTTCGCCTTCTGTGATCGGCATTTCCCTTTGCCGTTTCTTCGCTTCGGCCATTTCCTTTTCGACACGTTCAGCGGCTTCTTTCGTAATCGCCGTCAATTCCCCTTCCGCTTGCTTCGCCGAGGAGCTGCCCGCTGTTTCCACTTTCACTTTCACAAGCCCGAACGGCCGATGGAAAATTCCTTCTGTGTAATCCAGGCTCTGGATTCGGTCGAACGGGATATATCGTTTCTTTTTCACGAATAAACCTGACTCGATCCTAAGCTCATCATCCTCAAACCAATATTCAAACCGTCTCCATTTCACAATTCCCGCAATGGCCAACGCGATGATCAAGACTCCGAAAATGATGAAGGACAAATAATCAATGTACCATAGCCCTGTCCCTCCACGTTTCCATCCATTCGCAAATATTAAAACAACGAGCGGCAGGATTGCCTCTTTCATGGTTTTCAGCACTTCGATAATTGCAGTGATCCAATGAAGTTTATAACGTTGCTGTTCAGACATCATCTTCCGCCACCCTTGCAAGCACGGAAATCCTGCCGCGCAGTTCATCAGCTTCCTCCATGATCAACGCTGGGATTGTATGGACTGTGGCAGCTGTTGATATCGAGATTTCAGCCAATCCATATTTCCGCAAAATCGGACCTTGTGATGTGTCGACATGCTGGACACGAACCATCGGGATGAGCGTCCTTTTTACGATGAAAAGGCCGTGCTGCAATTCAATTTCAGATTCTCTCACTTCATAGCGCCATCTCATCCATCTCACCTTTGGAAACAAAATGATGATGAAGTAGGCGAATAGTACGAGAACGATAGCTTCAATCGGATAGATCCACCATGGCCATTCGAATATGTATACGAGCACGCCGCCGCCAATGGCTACCAACGCGAGAATGATTGTTTGAATTAAGCCGTATAATCGCCAAACTTTCAAGCCTTTCGGAGAAATCCTGTTTGCAGGTTGAACTCTCATTTCCACAACACCTCTTTCTATTCTTCCATTGTATACGTAGTGATAATAAAAATGTTTCATTTCGAAAAAGAAAAAACCCCGGAGGATGAAGTTTCATCTCTCCGGGGTGTGTATTATCTTTCCGATTTGCCTCTTGAACGATCTCTGCGTCCGCCGCCGTCTCGGCTTCCACGACGTGAACCGCCGCCTCCGCCATAACCGCGTCCGCCACCGTGTGAACGTCCTCCGCCACGGCTTCCTTTAAAGCCGCCACGATCACGGGAGCCCGTTTTGCGCGATGGCAATGGGCGTTCTTCCGTAATTTTAACAGGTGTGTCATCTGGTTCTTTCGTCAATGATCTAATCGCAGCCGCGACGATATCCTTCGCTTCGAATTTCTCAAGAAGCTCAGATGCTAGTGCCTTATAGTCGTTGAGTTCATTTTTCTCAACAATCTCCGATAGCTGTTCTATCGCAAGACGTTGTTGTCCGATCAATGCCTCGTCTTCTGTCGGCGGCTCAAGTGGAGTCATACGCTTTTTCGTCGTTTCTTCAACGACACGTAGGTAACCCATCTCACGCGGTGTTACGAATGTGATCGCCATACCGCTTTTGCCTGCACGACCTGTACGGCCGATACGGTGTACATAGCTTTCCGGATCTTGTGGAATGTCGAAGTTGTAAACATGCGTTACGCCTGAAATATCCAATCCACGTGCTGCCACGTCTGTTGCAACAAGGATATCGATTTTATTATCTTTAAATTGGCGTAGAACCGACATACGCTTTGCTTGCGTCAAATCGCCGTGGATTCCTTCAGCAAGGTAACCGCGGATACTTAATGCATGTGAAAGCTCATCAACACGACGCTTCGTACGTCCGAAGATGATTGCAAGTTCAGGTTGGTGAACGTTCAACAAACGTGAAAGGACATCGAATTTTTCTCTTTCTTGTGCTTTCACGAAGAATTGGTCAATGTTTTCGACTGTCATTTCTTTCGACTTGATTTTCACCATTTCCGGCTCTTTCATGAATGTTTCCGCAATCTTACGGATTGCTGGAGGCATTGTTGCAGAGAACAGAAGCGTTTGGCGTTCTGCCGGTACGGCTGCCAAAATCGTATTGATGTCTTCGATGAAGCCCATGTTAAGCATTTCATCCGCTTCGTCAAGGACAAGCGTATTTACATTGTTCAATTTCAACGTTTTACGGTTGATATGGTCAAGAATACGTCCCGGAGTTCCAACAACAATTTGTGGATTATTGCGTAAAGCTCGAATTTGCCGGCCAATTTCCTGGCCACCGTATACAGTTAACACACGCGCGCGTTTGCCGTATCCGATTTTATAGATTTCTTCGGACACTTGGATCGCTAATTCACGTGTTGGTGCAATGACTAGTGCTTGTACTGCAGGATTGTTCACATCGATTTTTTCGATGATCGGAATACCGAAAGCAGCAGTCTTACCTGTACCTGTCTGTGCCTGACCGATTACATCGCGGCCTTCCATGCCGAATGTGATTGTGCCTTCTTGGATCGGTGTCGCTTCTTCAAATCCCATGCGCTGTAGAGCGTTTTGTGTGGATTCGCTAATATTTAGTTCTGAAAATTTCGTCAAACTTCTCAATCTCCTTTAGTTTCTTCATTTAGCAATTGGTTACATTTGCAAATGAAAGCACGGCAAATTCGAGCCTTAAACTTCTATGGGAACGTTTCCGATATTTTGTTTTCTCTGGAGTGGGCAAAAGTTCAAATGGCTGAACTTCATAAATTTCAGAGGCATTGTGAAAGGAAAGCTGGTCTTTGCCGATCGGGTTAGTCTCCAGTGTAGTGCTTCGAGAGACTGTAAACCGTTTTATTCAAAAAAAAGTACTCTTCGCCACCGGAAGAGTCTCGTGTAAATGTATCCAATACTTATAGTAGTTTATCACGCTTGACGGTCATCCGCAATCAATCCGCCTTAAAAGTAATAATCAGAATTCGTATAAGTCTTTCTTCATGAATTCATATACTTTTGTGTACCATTCATGGCAGTCATCACTATAGCAAATATGATGTTTCCCGTTTTCGGAGATGATGAGCTGCTTCTGCTCCGAACCGAGAGAACGCAATAGATGCTCCGCTGTAGAAAAAGGAACGATGCCGTCCTTCTTTCCTTGTACAACGCAAACCGGCGTTGTGATCTTACCGTAATACGGTTCCACCATTTTGACGACCCGCACAAATTCCTTTGCGGCATGAAGCGGTGTATTCCGCAACTTGTAGTCATACAAATGATAAAACGTGTTCGGCGGATACTTTTTCGTTACGGATTCGGCAAGCATAATGGCTGCATCCTCCAGCAGTATGCGGGGACTAATATACTTCGCTGCCGCACTAAGCAGTACGAGCTTATCGACTTTGTACCGCAATGCCAAGTACAGGGCGATGATGCCGCCCATCGAGAAGCCGACAATGATGATATGGTCAACTTCCTTCCGTAACCGGTTGAGGGCGAGCTCCGCTTCCATCATCCACGATTCCGCCGATACTTTGCGTAAATCGATAGGAAAGTCGTGTCCCGGCAAGATCGGGATAGAAGTGATCCAGTCCGTCCTTTCCTCCACATACTGAATGAAAGGGCGGACTTCAAACGTCCCTCCTGTAAAGCCATGGAGGAACAACACGCCTGTTTTCATGCTTGCAGCACGCCATCCATAATTGTTTCCAGCGCCATTCCCCTTGACCCTTTCAGCAAGACGATTGTGTCCTTGTCAATGGATGAAAGGAGCTCCGCAATCAATGGATCGTAGTCGTTCTCCGACCAGATGACTTTTGTTTCATTCCCATTTTTCTTAAGCTCTTCATAAAGCCACTTCATTCGCGGGCCATATAAAAGAATTCCGTTTGCATGTATTGTGCCTAGCTGTCCGGCAATCGATTCGTGGTAATGCCGTTCATTTTCGCCAAGTTCGAGCATATCTCCCAAAACAGCCCATTTTTTAGAACGAAGCTTCGTTTCTTTCAAGAATGAAAGGGCCGCTTGCATGGATGTCGGCGCCGCATTGTATGCGTCATTAATGAAAAGCGCTCCGTTTTGCGCGACGACCGGCTGCATTCTCATATCCGTAAGCTTTGACTGACGAAGTGCCGTGTCAATCTGTTCATTGCTAAGACCGAGTTCATGCGCAATCAAAATCGCAGCGAGCGAATTTTTCACTTGATGGGATCCAAAAACCGGTATTGTAAATTGGCTATCGATAATTCCTTTGACGGCAAAACGGCTTCCTTCATCCCCCGATTCTGTTGAATCGAGAGAAAGACGCACGTGTTCTCCGTATCCGAAAGAAATCGCTCTCAGCTCCGGATGATCAGCAACTAGCGTATTTAATAACGGTTCGTCGCCATCATAGATAAGAGCGCCATCGTCCTGAAGGCCATCAATGATTTCGAATTTAGCTTTGGCGATCCCTTCACGCGATCCGAGATTTTGCATATGCGCTTCACCGATATTCGTAATGACAGCGTAGTGTGGCTTCGCCAAATATGAGAGGAACGAAATTTCGTTAAAGTCGCTCATCCCCATTTCAAGGACAGCGACTTCCGTATTTTCATCCAATGAAAGGATAGTCAACGGCAATCCTAATTCATTATTAAAATTGCCTTCCGTCTTTCGCACATTGAAATAAGGCGATAGGACGCTAGCAACTAAATCCTTCGTCGACGTCTTGCCGTTCGAACCGGTAATGCCGATGAATTTACATGCGAGTTGATCCCGATAGGCGCGTGCAAGCTGCTGCAGCGCGAGTTCCGGATCATCGATGAAAATAAGCGGGATATCTGCAGGTGCGTTCGGTTCATCTTTCATCCAAAGGGACGCTGACGCCCCTTTTTCAATCGCTTGTCGGACGAATTGGTGGCCATTCACCTGTTCGCCGCGGAACGGGATGAACAGGTCGCCTTCCTTCAATGTGCGCGTATCGAACGACACACCAGTTACAACGACTTCGTCCATCTGTTGCCCTTCAGCCTGTAGCCAACCCGCCAATTCAGTCAATAAACGTCTCATTCTTTATCACACTCAATCCATTGTATATTGTATCTGTTTCTTTTCTTCATGCCGTTCAAGTGCAAGTTCAATCAGCTTATCAATCAATTCCGGGTAAGACGTTCCTGTGTTTTGCCAGAGCAACGGGAACATGCTTGTCGGTGTGAAGCCAGGCATCGTATTGATCTCATTGATAAGCACTTCATCCTGGTCTGTCACGAAGAAGTCCGCGCGCACTAGTCCAGCGCAATCAAGCACTTTGAATGCCCGGATCGCCATATCCTTCAATGTCGTTTCCACTTCGTCGGTTACCGGAGCAGGGATGAGCAGCTCCGTATTGCCGTCTTGGTATTTCGCTTCGTAATCATAAAATGCCGCTACCGGTTTGATCTCTCCGAGGACAGAGCACTTCGGATCATCATTACCTAGGATGGCAACCTCGATTTCACGCGCAGTGACACCTTGCTCGACGATAATTTTCCGGTCGAATTTCAATGCGAATTCAACTGCGGCAATAAGGCTTTCCCGATCAGTCGCCTTGCTAATGCCGACGCTTGAACCTAAGTTTGCCGGCTTTACGAACATCGGGAACGTCAATTCCTTCTCCATTTTCTTCACCCAATGCTCTTGGTCCTTTTTCCATTGAGTTCGGATGAAATAGACGTAAGGAACTTGCTTCAGCCCAACTTGGTTGAAAAGCTGTTTCATAATTACTTTATCCATACCCGCAGAAGAAGATAGCACTCCATTTCCTGCATATGGGATATTCATTACTTCGAACAGCCCTTGAACTGTTCCGTCTTCCCCATTCGTCCCGTGCAATAGGGGCAGAATGATGTCCGGCGTTCCGTTGCCGTTTAGAAAATCGTGGATGCTGTCAGGCTTCCCATCAGCACGCTTTAATCGCAGCTGTTCAATCGATTCCGCAGGGGCGGCGAGCGGTTCCCCTTTCCTCCATTCACCTTCATACGTTATATAGACAGGAATCACTTCATATTTGTCAAAGTCAATTGCATTCGTTACCGCCGTAGCAGTCGATAGGGATACTTCGTGCTCTGCGGACTTCCCGCCATACACTAAACCCAATTTCTTTTTCATCGATCTCCCTCATTTACCGTTAGATTTCGTTCCTTTAGTTTACCACGAAACGACTTGCCCGTTCGTAAAATATCATGATACAGAAGGACCTTTTTGTTTCTAGGCAACTTCCTGCCTGGCGGGACGTCACTTTGAAGGACATGAATATGGACACGGTATACGCTATACTATAGATTGAAAGTTTCATTCACTGTATATGTATGCACGGGCAATGAGTAGTTTGAATAATTGACTTATAGAAAAATCCGTACAAACAAACTGTTTTCCGTTATAATAATATGAGGTTTCCATGCCAAACCAATTAACTGATAAGGTGAAATATATGAATATAGATAAAAAACCCGTAGACCGGTTCGACTGGCCGCTTGCGTTCATTATGCTTTTATTCTTCACGATCAGCATTATCGCCATCGCATCCGCTCAGACGACAGGACAATACAAGATAAACTCCGTCCCGATAAACTTCATCCCGTCGCAAATCCAATGGTATGTCATCGGCTCTATTATCATCGCAATTACAATGTATTTGGAGCCAGAACAGTATAAGAAAGCCGCCTGGATCATTTATGGAGGCGGGGTATTCCTCTTAGTTGCACTTTACATTTTGCCTGATAGCTTGGATCTTGTCGCTCGCAGAAACGGAGCAAAAAGCTGGTTCCACCTTCCATTCGGCATCGGTAGCATTCAGCCAGCCGAATTTATGAAAACGTTCTTTATCATAGGGATGGCACGCACGATTACGAAACACCATGAACGCTACTTGGAAAAGACGTTGCAGACAGACTTTCTGCTGCTCGGTAAAATCTTTGCAGTTTTCAGCATTCCATTTCTATTCATCATGCTTCAGCCTGACTTGGGTACCGGTCTCGTCTTCATCGCCATTACGACTGCTTTAATCATCGTCGCGGGCATCACTTGGCGGATTATCCTTCCGATTTTCATCGGCACTGCCGCCTTGGGGGGAACACTTCTGTGGATGGCGTTGTACGCTCAAGACTTCTTGGCGAAACTCGGCGTTAAGCCGTATCAGCTTGAACGAATTTACTCATGGCTCGATCCTTATTCGTATGCGTCGAATGAAGGGCGACATCTCATCACATCACTGAATGCCATCGGGTCGGGAGAAATATTCGGGAAAGGGTTTCAAGGGCGTGAAGTTTATGTGGCCGAGAGCCATACCGATTTCATTTTCAGCACCATCGGGGAAGATTGGGGATTCATCGGCGCGAGTGTCGTTATTTGCCTTTACTTCTTCCTGATCTATCATATGACGAAAATCACGCTTGAACTTAAGGATCCATTCAGCACATACATTTGCGCAGGCATCATCGCAATGATCACATTCCACGTGTTCGAAAACATCGGCATGACGATCCAATTGTTGCCAATAACAGGTATTCCATTGCCATTTATCAGTTACGGGGGCAGTTCATTAATGGGCAACATGCTCGCAATCGGCCTCGTCTTCAGCATGAAGTTCCATCATCGGACGTATATGTTTAGTTCGGATGACGATGAATAGAAAAGCGGAAACGACCGGTTAGGTCCGAAAAGCATAAGACGGATTGGCGAAGCGGCGCTTTTTGCCGCACAGCCGATCCGGCTTATGACCCGAGGACCTGGTAGTTGGAGCTGGACAATAAGAAAAGCGGAAACGACCGGTTAGGTCCGAAAGGTATAAGACGGATTGGCGAAGCGGCGCTTTTTGCCGCACAGCCGATCCGGCTTATGACCCGAGGACCTGGTCGTTGGAGCTGGACAGTAAGAAAAGCGGAGGGCGCCCAGAGCTGGACAATACCGCAAAGCGAAAAAAACCTCCCGCATGCGGGAGGTTTTTGTTATGACTGAATTTGTGGGTCATTTGAAGGTGGCGCGAGGGCTTTCAGCATTTCCATACGGGATTTCGTTGCTGTTGCCGAAACACCCAACTTCGCCAAGTTGGTGATGATTTTTTTCAAATCAACTTTTTCTTTCGCCATCTTTTCCACCTCGACCTTTCTATATGTTGTTGACGTATCTTCGCATTGGAAAGTTTCATCATTGATATGAAATTCATACCAATTTTCATCTATACACATCATACCACTCCTGTCCACTTTTAAATCTTTCAATTATGTTACAAATTGTTCGCCTTTTGTAAATGCTTTATACAAGAACTAAAAATAAAAGCTTGCGATTGAAATGATTAACGTCTATACGCTGCTTTCCGGCCGACTTTCTCTTTTATGCAACAGGCGAGACAAAAATGAGTGAGCAGGAGATGATTTATTCGCACGCAATGCCTTTTCCTTTGTCACTATGTGAAAGGCAGAGTAAAATAGTCATATTGATGTCAATTGAAAGCGGGTTCATTTATGAAAAAATCAATTCTACTACTTATGTCTGTACAATTTTTTGTATATCTCGGATTCGGCATTATCATTCCCATTTTGCCAGAAGTGATCGTGCAACAAAATCTGTCTGAAATACATGTCGGAGGATTGTTGACGGTTTATTCTCTCGCATCGTTCTTCACTGCCCCGCTTTGGGGTTCATTATCCGATCGCACAGGACGTAAAAAACTGATCATCGTCGGACTTATCGGCTTTAGCTTAAGCTTCTTCCTATTCGGGTTCTTCACTGAGAGTCTTACGATGATGTATCTTTCACGTGTTGTTGGAGGGATTTTCTCTGGGGCATTGTATACGGCAGTTACCGGATTTGTCGGAGATATGACGACGGAGGAAAATCGGAATAAGTATATGGGCTTGCTCGGTATGTCAATCGGGCTCGGGTTCATTTTCGGACCAGCAATCGGAGGCGTACTAGGTCATTACAGTTTGCAACTACCGTTCATCGGGTCCGGCATTCTGACCCTGTTATTGGTCATCTATGCTGGCGCGATATTGAAAGAGCCGGAACGTCTCGGCGAGGCCAATAAGCGCGCATTGTTACCGAAAGGCGGTGCTATGCTCTGGCAATACAGGATCCGGAACTTATTCTTGCTTTCCTTCATGGTGACATTGATCTTGGCAGGAATCGAATCGACATTCCAATTGTTCCAAATATCTGCGATTGAAATCACACCGCAGCAAGTCGGTTATTTATTCATGGCAAGCGGATTTGTTGATGCGGCTATTCAAGGCGGAGTCGTCCGCCGGGTAAAAAATGGTTCGGAGACGAAGTGGATTTTAGGCGGCCAAATCGTTACGGCTGTTGGACTTATTTTGATTCCTTTCACAGGGAGCCTTTTCTGGGCGGGTGTTGCGCTCAGCGTCTTTACGGCAGGGAACGCACTCGCCCGTACGGTACTTGTTTCATTGACTTCGAAGGAATCTGGCGGCAAATATGGGACAGCTGCAGGTATGACGTATTCGATGGACAATATGGGACGCATCATCGGACCACTTTTATTCACATGGCTATTCACAAGGATGACAGGCGAAATCTACTATATTTCCGCAGCACTTGCTGTCATTTCGATTGTCTTCATTTTCATGTATCGCAAATCTTCGAAGACATTGCGTTCAGCGTAATTGAAGTAGACATAAAGTTAAGGGCATTCCTTGTTGGTTACAAACAATATGGCATGCCCTTGACTATTCACTTTTTCGCGTCCCCATTTGCAAAAGTCGATTCTTACTCTCAGAATACGCATGATACTTTAACTCGATAATTCATTATGATATTCTATTTTTTTATTACTAGTGATTACAAGATTAACAATTAGCCATACAACTTGAAGTATAACCGGAATTATAAATGCGATTAATAAAACTATAAATGCTACTAATTTTGCTTCAGGCGTCTGAATAACACCTGCACCATCAACTTCCCTCAGCCAAACAAAAGCTGAACCTACTGCTAAAACGACAATCCAAAAAGCGTTAGCAACCCACCAAAAAAGCCATCTTTTTTTCATATTCTCACATCCTAACAATTCACATAATTACTGAATTCATTGTACAGCAAAGGCGAATTCACGGTAATGGACCTGAGATATAATTTAAGCTAAGTCTTGAGGCGTATAAAACTCGGTAGCAAAAAAAGAGACACAACATATTTATCGTGCAATATGCCGTGCCCTGTCTTATTTACTTCCAATCATTTGTTAATCCACTGTAACCGCCAAACCCTTAATTTTCAACGATGGAGAACCGATGTACCCGCTAAAGCTCATCGGCGAGAAGACTAGGTCACTGCCAATACCCTCAATGTCTTGGAGTACTTCAAAGAAGTTCCCCGCTACAGTCATTTGCTTCGTCGGCCCGACTATTTTGCCGTCCTTTACAAAATATCCGTTTGCTGCCAATGAAAAGTCACCTGAAATCGGGTCTGCACCGGAATGCAACCCAGCTAAATCAGTAATGACAATACCTTCCTCAAACCCTGCGTAAAGCTGCTCATACGTTTGATAGGCAGGTTCAATATAGAAATTAGACGGGCTCACTTCGACAGAACCCTTATAGGAACTGCGATATGCATGACCTGTCGTCTCCACTCCATCTTTTTTCGCAGTCTTCAAGTTATGGAAGTAGGTTTGTAAGTTCCCCTCCTCCACAATGTTAAGCTTTCGCGTCGGAACTCCTTCAGAATCGAATGTCGCACTTTGAATCCCCGCGGGCAGAAATGGGTTATCAATCAGATTCACATGAGCCGCCGCAATCTTCTCGCCTACTTTGCCTTTCAGGCGGGATCGGTTATCTTGTACAGCTTCGGCCGAGAAAGAGGATGTGAATGTCGACAAAAGAGAAGCAGCTGCCTCGTTTTTCAATACTACAGGGTAATTTTTATTAGGATAATTCCTTTCCCCTAACATGCTAACACCTTGTTCCACGACCTCTTTTACGATTTCGTCTATATCCAGTTCATTAAAATCTTTACTGATTCTAAAAACAAATCCAGATTTCAATTCGTCTTTTTCCTGCACGAGAATGGATACATAAAATAGTAAAAAGTTATTCGCTTCCTTAAGCTCCAACCCTTTATCGTGGAAAAGGCCTTTTTCAAATTTCTGGTTCTGCATTTGGGATGTAGTGACCTTCTTTACCCGCGGATCAGATGATAGAATTTTCTTCTCCACTTTCTGCAAAAATAGAATCATATCTTCCGGCTTAACGGTATCCAATTCTGGACTGTAAAACTGGATTTCTTCATACTCGGCTTTTTGCGTAAATAACTCTTCCGGTTCATTTTCGATCAGTTCCGCATTTTCTACTGCATTCTTCAGCAAGAATGCAACCGAATCCTCATCAAATTTTTCAGTAAAGGCGTAACCGGTTTTCCCATTATGCATCCCCCTGATAGATGCCCCTTGAACATCGGAGAAGTCGTATTTATCCACTTCACCTTCATATAAACCAATCGTAAGACTTTCTTTTTTCTCATAATATAGTTCTAGATCGGTAAACCCCAATTTCTCACCTTCAGCAAACAGCCGCTCTTTCAATTGTTCAACGCTCATTTGTTACGCCTCCTTTCCACCGACTGTAATTTCACTGACACGTACCATCGGCTGCCCGACGTTCACTGGCAAACTGCCACTGGATGCGCCGCACATTCCTGCGCCGTGGCCTAAATTATTGCCAACGCGATCGATATTCAAAATTGTTTTCGCTCCATTTCCGATCAAAGTAGCTCCTCGGATCGGCTTCTCGATTTTGCCATTCTTGACCAAGTACGCTTCATTGATGGCAAAGTTGAAATCTCCGGTTCCAGGATTGACGGAACCACCACCCATGTATTTTGCGTAAATGCCGAATTCTGTATCCGCAATAATCTCTTCAGGAGTGGATTTTCCAGGAGCGATATACGTATTCGTCATCCGGGATGTCGGAGCGAATCTGTACGACTGCCTGCGGCTGGAGCCTGTAGACTCCATTCCCATCCGCCTGCCGTTCAACTTATCGATCATGTATCCCTTCAAAATGCCGTCCTCAATGAGTACATTTTTACGGGATTTTTCCCCTTCATCATCAATATTGAGTGAGCCCCATTCGTTTTCTAGCGTCCCGTCGTCAATGTATGTAACAAGGTCTGACGCTACTTTCTCGCCCAATTTATTCGCAAAAACAGAAGCATTTTTTGCTACTGATGTCGCTTCAAGACTATGGCCGCAAGCCTCATGGAAAATGACGCCGCCGAATTCATTGTCGATAATGACAGGAAACTTCCCGCTAGGAGCCGGATCAGCATGGAGCATCGTTTTGGCAATCCGAGCAGATTCCTTCGCATAATGGTTAAGATCAAGGTTTTCAATAAACTCAAAACCTTGATACGCGCCAGGACCATAAAAACCTGTCTGCATATCCGCTCCATTTGAAGCGATCGATACCATAGACATTCGGCTTCTTACGCGTTGATCCTCCACAAACTTTCCTTCAGAATTGGCAATGAGCACGTTTTGCTCCTCGTCAATCAAGTTAATGATTGCTTGCACGATTTCCGGATCGTAGTTTCTGATAATATCATTCGCATTTCGCATAACAGCAAGTTTTTGCGATTTCGCTGCTTCAGTTGGCATGATTTTTATCGGATGGAGCAACGGAGCCGTTTCCTTAAGGAGCGGGATAATTGTCGTTTTTCCATCTTCTTTCCCTTGGATAGCTTTCGCAGCTGTACGAGCTGCTTTCAAAAGTCCATCCCTTGAGAAATCATTCGTGTAAGCATAGACGCTTTGCAGCCCATGAAATACACGAATCCCAACGCCAAAATCGCGTCCGGATAAATTCTTCTCCAATCGGGAATTTTGAAGGACCATATGGTTTGTGTACCGATCCTCAACAAACACTTCCGAGAAATCGCCGCCCGTTTCAAGTGCAGCTTGCAACACATCTTCAATAAGCGCTTTGTTCAGCATAATCTTCCCCCTGTTCCTACTTTTCTGTTAATTAAACATATAAATATACGGCACATTTTGAAAATAGTTTCATTCCATCATGCAAAATGCCTAACCATTACAAAGAAGTACCGTCAATTTATCACTGCATTGTTTCGTAATAAGAGCTCAAAGGCCTTCTTTACGTCAACGTCCACTTCAATATGATCAGGTGACCAAGGGATGTGGATATGCGGTGTGATGCCAATGCCAGTCATCCCTTCCCCTTTATCAATTCGAGAAAGCCTCGATGACGGGTACATTAGCTCAAACCCTTCATCCCACTTCATGCTCACCAAGTTTGCGTAATCATTCAGTCCCATCGTCGCTCTGCCCATAACCGTCACTTTATTAGATTTCTTCACGAGTTCCACGAATGAATCTCCTGAACTACCACAATAAACATCCGTCAATACGATGATTTGCGAGGGGTGTTTCGTTCCAATAAGGAAAGTATCACTGACCATGTCGCCAAAATTAAATTCGACGAAGCCTTTTCCTCTGTTGCGCTCCCATTCACGCTTAAAAACAGACAGTACGTGACGTGCTTGCTCATCATCTATTCCCTCGAGCATTTCTTTTAATTCAGGCAATACACGATCCGCACTTGCTTCCGTGCAATTGAACAGCATTTTATCGCCAGTAGAATCCGCAAGTTCCACGCCCTCTTCAGGCATCAAATAAGGCAGTAATGGATAAATGCTGGAATCAGATCCCCCATAGTTCACGCGTACATCGATAATCCATTTATCCATAGTTTCAAGGAGCTCTTTATTGCCCTCGACCATTTCCACAATGGCGTCCGGGTTTGCAAAGTCGGTCATCGTAATGAAAACCACGTCATCTCTTTTCTCTACGGTGTACGTTGGAACATAGGTTTTTTTATCATAGGAGCCGAATGTGAATGTCCGCTTTCCACTCTCGTCTGCCACTTCACCTTCTGGGTATAGCATCAGTAAAGGCGTCCAATTTTCCCGCTCTGGATGGTTTTCATTCAACCGTGCATGATGCAGCTCTTTCAATTCAGGGATGCTTTTACCCCCCAACGAAACAAAACTCATTCCTGGCCGAAGACGCTCCTCCGAATCCACTTCCGTAACGTAAAGTCGTTCTTCATAGCGGCGTACTTTGAAACCACGATTTTTCAGCGTTTCACTTCCTTCACTTTCCATAACGAAATGAATATGTTGATCGTTGAAATCTAACAAGTAATCTTCAACAATCCCCTTGAATTCCTTTTTCGTTAGCTGGTCATTCCCTTTAATCATTCGGAGGAAATGCTCCGGTCTGTCACAACCTTGCTTATCCTGACAACCCGCATAATCGTTATGCATAATATCCACAATTTCCTTAAAGATCTTTTCCATTCCTTTTGCCCCCATTCTATTGTTCTTGCACAATTTCAGGTTTTACAATGTTGGTTTTATCTAATTCCGGATGCGCCATTCGTACAACAGATGGCCTAGCCAATACGAGGACAACCCCGATTAGTAACAGACTAGAGACAATCAGGATCCACGGTGCCGGTAATACATCGTACAGAAACCCGTATAAAACCATTCCTAGAGGCATCAGTGCCATTGCCATCGTTTCGAGAATGGAAAAGACACGACCTTTGTAATCGTCGTCGATCGTCTTTTGCATCATAACCATCAATGGTGTATTGACAATTATTTGAGTCAATCCGAAACCGAACAAAAGCGTTGCATAATAGGCGAACATCAATGAATATGGCAGGGAAATGATAAGCGGTAATGCTACTCCGCTCATAAGAAAAGCCATTCCGATGATGCCTCGCTTTCCAACTAAAAGAGGGAATTTCACTTCTTTTCGCATTGATAAGTACAGCGACATGAGCAACATCCCAACGGCTAATGCTCCATCAATTAGACCAAAATGCTCCGGTGCCATTTTCAACTTTTCGATGAGGATGAAAGAGTGGCCAACCATGAATGCACCGAATAAGAAGTTGATAAACAGCGAAATCCAAATGATTGCCATGAGCACAGGCTGAAGTTTCAAGTAGGAAAAACCTGCTTTCATACTTTGCAGCATCGATTCTTTCGGCGCCCCTTCTACGACTTCTTTCCTTTTTGCAAACAGCTTAAAATTCATCGTAGATTCAAGAAGGACTGCAATCATTGAAGCTGTCATGTAAATAATAAGGAACACAGGCATTGGGACTGTGCCATATAGCACTCCAGCAATTGCCGGACTGCCGATTGCAGCAAAGGAGATTGACATTTGATTTAGTGACATCGCCTTTTGAATACGTGCTTCATCAACCAGTCCTGTTATCGATGAACTGAATGTCACACCAGAAAAAGTGGAAGTGATAGCCAAAACAGCTGTAGTTGCATAAATTGCGAGAAGTGAAATCCCTAAAGTAAGACTGACCGTAAGAAGGCCGCCAATCGCTAAAGTCGTTGCAATCTGCGCAGTTATGACGATTGTCTTCCTCGAATATCGATCCGCGACATAACCGGCAAACGGCGCCATGAGTGTACGCGGCAAAATGCTGCAAATCAGATTCGTCGCAAAGCTGGTTGCAGATCCTGTCAGTTGTAAAATGTAAAAACTTATGGCAAACGCATACACTTGCGCGCCGAATGACGAAATCAGCTTACTGATAGTAAACGTCCACAGATGATACGTCGCCCTCTTTAATTTTATCACTTCACTCAAAATAGTCACTCCATTCAATAAGTTTAATTTAGTTAAACAAATAATATCATGCTCCCTCTTCCATTTCAAGCAAAAGTTTAATATAATTAAACAATACTCACAGAGTTATAATATGACGGTTGTTTGTGAAGTGTAACGGGGATAAATGAATCATTATTGGTGTATGAGTTCTCATTTACGACCAAAGAGTTCTCATTCATCATTAAACAATGATAGACACATGTGTTTTTCATATAAATACAAAACATAATTGGAGGTGTTCCTGCTGAATACATTAGGAGAACGTATTAGGAAGCTGCGTAAACAACGAAAATTAACATTGGAAGCACTGGCGGGAGAGCAGCTGACAAAAGGAATGCTCAGTTTAATTGAGAATAATAAAGCGAATCCCTCGATGGAGAGTCTATCGTATATCGCTGAGCGGCTTGGTGTTGAAACGTCCGAGCTATTAGAAGAAACGAATCCACAGGAATTGCGGGATGTTTTGAAAACTGCTGAGCAACTTTTAAGGGTGGATTTTGATGAACTAACGGATGAACATGAGCAGGTTCTCGCTTTAATAGAGCCGTATATTGAGAAATTGACACAAAGCTACGAGGCTGCGAGACTATATGACATCTACGGCCGCGCTCTTTATTATGAAAAAGAAGACGGTTGGATGGCGTATTTAGAAAAAGCTGCGGACATTTACGATAAATTGAATATTACGCGCCACCTTGCAACTGTCGGAATTTTTCCTGCGATGGTAAAGTTCAATGAACATGATTATAATAGTGCCCTTTCAATTTTGTTGGAAAAGCGATTCGAAATCGAAGCGAGAAATGGATTTATCGATCCCCTGACACGTCTCGATTTTGATTATTTGGAAGCAGTTCTGCACTATGCAGTTGGTAACTCGGAAGATGCAATTCGAGTCATGAATGAAGGGGTTGAATTCTCAAAGGAAAAACAGGTCTTTTATCGGATTGATCATCTTTACCGCTTGGCGACCTTTCATGCGATGATGAATAGAGACACAAAATCGATGGAGTATTACGAGCGAAAATTGTTACTCTATGGGGAGTTTGCGGATGATGAAGATTCGGTTCTTTTTACTAAATTTGCGAGTGTCCATTATTTAACTTCCTACAAGAAAGCATATCAGGAGGCATCGCATCTTTTAGACGCTTATTACGATGAACTCCACCTCTCCAATTCATACACTGCCTATGCTTATGTGGAAAAAGGAAAGGCACTGTATGGAATAAAAAGATATGAAGAGGCACTTTCATGCTTTGAAAAAGTGGTGATTGCAGACTATATCCACCATCCATTCGATCTATCCATCTTTTTCGAAAAAGATGCATATGCCGCGCTTTGCCATTTAGAATTAGGGGAAAAAGCGGAAGCTCACCGTTCAATTGAAATTGCCGTGAAGAATGTGTCCAATATGCCACGCACGCCTTATAAAGATTTCATTATGGAAACTTATGAACTGCTACACGAAAAATAAAAAATGCCGAAGAAGCGCACATATGCTTCCTCGGCATTTTACTATTATGCTTCAATTGATTGTTGCTCAATTGGACCGTTAAAGACTTCCTTATCCAACTCGCCATTAATACGTGCAGTGGCTACACCTGCAGTCATCGAACCACTTACGTTTAATGCCGTCCGGCCCATATCGATAAGCGGCTCTACCGAAATCAACAAACCTGCCAATGCAACCGGGAGATTCAAGGCAGACAGTACAAGTATTGCCGCGAATGTAGCTCCCCCGCCGACTCCAGCAACTCCGAATGAACTAATCGCCACAATCGCAATCAACGTAAGCAGGAATGTCGGTTCCAATGGATTTTGGCCGACAGTCGGTGCAATCATGACAGCAAGCATCGCTGGATACACGCCAGCACAACCGTTTTGTCCGATCGACAATCCGAAAGAGCCTGCAAAGTTTGCAACCCCATCTGGAACACCGAGACGATCGGTTTGTGTTTTGATGTTAAGTGGTAAAGTACCCGCACTCGATCTTGACGAGAAAGCGAACAGCAGCGTTTCTGCTGTCTTCTTGACGTAAGTAATCGGATTCAGTCCAGAAATCGTAATGATGATCAAATGGATGAGATACATGACAATTAAAGCGGCATACGAAGCAAGGACAAATTTCCCTAAGCTATAAATTGCCGCAAAGTCAGACGTTGCAACAGTCCTTGCGATGATCGCCAAAATTCCGTAAGGCGTCAAACGCAACACAATCCGTACAACACCCATGATCAATGAATAAAGAGCGTCAATCCCTTTCTTCACTAGGCTTGCATTTTCTTCATCCCGTCTCGTTAATGCCAAATAGGCAAATCCAAGAAACGCCGCGAAGATAACGACACCAATCGTTGATGTCGGACGTGCGCCAGTAAAGTCTAGGAACGGATTTGCTGGCAATAGGTCGAGAATTTGATCCGGCAATGCTTTTCCAGCCATTTCCGCAGAACGCTCTTCCATGGAGACACCGCGCTCAATTTCCGCATCGCCATGGACAATTTCTGAAGCGTCCAGGCCAAACAACAGTGATGCTGAAATACCGATCGCCGCAGCAATTGCAGTTGTCCCAACGAGAATCCCTAAAATCATTCCCGCCATCTTTCCGAAGTTCTTGCCGATTGTCACTTTCGTGAATGCGCCAAGAATCGATATGAAAACGAGTGGAACGACAATCATTTGAAGCAGCTTAACGTAGCCTGTCCCTACAATGTTAAACCAGCTTACCGATTTCGCCAGTATTTCCGAGTCGGCTCCGTAAGCAATGTTCAAGATGAAACCGAATAGGATTCCAAGTCCTAACCCAGTAAAAACCCTTTTGGAAAACGAAACGTTTTTCCGATGCATAGTATATAGAAGTCCTATTAAAAGCAAGAGCGCTACTATATTTATAAGTAATAAAACTGTATTCACTTCTTTTCCCCCTTCAGGAATAAATAAAAAACTATAATAGACTATATACCCTTAAATCATATCAGTCAAGTAGGATTAACTCTCTTTCTTATAATCTTCTCCAACAAGTGGAGTGTAAACTACAATAGTATCCACTTGTGGTTGTTATTCCCTTCTTTTTCGGTTGGTTTTCGGTATACTAATAATGAGCAGTCACTAAAGGAGGGCTTATATGGCCGGTTTAATCACGATTACGGTAACATCCATTTTCATATTGAACATCTTCCTTGCGATTGCGCTGATTTTCCTTGAACGAAGAGATCCTACCGCAACGTGGGCGTGGATTCTCGTCCTCTTCTTCGTACCATTATTCGGCTTTATCATCTATTTATTATTCGGAAGAAAGCTGCGGAAAAAGCATTTATTCAGATGGGAAGGAAAAAACCGAATCGGAATTGAAACATTGATCGATTACCAAATCGAATCGATCGAAGAAGGGACATTCGATTTCAGACTGGATGACACCGCACATTACAAAGATAAGATTTACCTACATCTTCGCAATAACCACGCCGTTTTAACGCAAGATAATGACGTTCAGGTTTTTAATGACGGGGTTGCAAAATTCGATGCCCTGCTGAAAGATCTTGAAAATGCGAAAGACCATATCCATTTTCAATATTATATTTTACGATTGGACTCATTAGGGAAGCGGATATTGGAAGTCTTGATCAAAAAGGCGAAGCAAGGCGTCAAAGTGCGCGTCTTGTTTGACGATATCGGTTCACGTGGACTCCGCGTCAACCATTTAAAGGAGTTGATCGATTGCGGAGGCGAAGTGGCCGCGTTCTTTCCTGCCCTCCTTCCACTCATCAATCCTCGGCTTAACTACCGGAATCACCGGAAAATCGTTGTCATTGACGGGCGCGTCGGGTATGTCGGCGGCTTCAATGTCGGTGATGAGTATTTAGGGCTGAATAAACGATTCGGCTATTGGCGCGATACGCATCTTCGCATCGAAGGAAGCGCAATCCACCCTCTACAAACAAGGTTCATCCTTGACTGGAACCAAGCAGCCGAGATGGAAGATATCGAATACGCCGAGCGCTACTTCCCCGCAATTCCGCGAAAGGGATCGGTAGGACTGCAAATCGTATCGAGCGGTCCCGACGCAGAGTGGGAGCAGATTAAAGATGGCTATTTGAAAATGATTTTTCTGGCGAAGGAGTATATTTATATCCAGACGCCGTACTTCATCCCGGATGTCAGCTTCCTTGACGCTCTGCGGATTGCGTGTCTATCGGGAGTCGATGTGCGCATTATGATCCCGAATAAGCCTGACCATATGTTTGTCTACTGGGCGACGTATTCCAACGTCGGAAAGCTATTAAGAGCGGGCGCAAAGGTGTATATTTACGAAAATGGATTCATTCATTCTAAGCAGATTGTTGTTGATGACGAGTTGTCCACCGTCGGAACTGCAAATATCGACGTACGGAGCTTCAAGCTCAATTTTGAAATTAATGCATTTATTTATGACCGCGAAAAGTCCCACGAACTTGCCGAACTATTCGAGCAGGATATGCAATTATCAACAGAGCTGACATATGAAATGTATATGAATCGGACACGTTGGATCAAAATTAAAGAATCCGTTTCGCGATTACTATCACCTATTTTGTAACGAAACAAAGAAAAATCCTCCTCCATCTGTAATAGGATGGAGGAGGATTTTTTCATTATAAACCAAGATATTCTTCTAACGTTATATTGCGTTTAAAGATTTCTTCGGCGAGACTTTTGCCGACATAACGGAAATGCCACGATTCATGCATATACCCTGTAATGTGCTCTTTGCCTTCCGGGTAACGGAGGATAAAACCATAGCGGTACGCATTTGCCGCTACCCATTTCCCAGCTTCCGTTTCTGCAAATTTATTGGAAGCCCAATACTTTTCGTAATTCACTTCTCCAATATCAAACGCGAGACCTGTTTGGTGCTCGGAATAGCCCGGTCGTGCACTATAGCGGTCCGCTTTCTCCACACCATCCTTGCTTACGTACCGGTCGTAGAGCGACGTTTGGTACTCAAACGAACGATATGTACTGAACGCCGTCAAGTTGATGCCTGACAATTTAGCCTCAGCCGCCATCTCGTCGAATGCAGCCCGGGCTTCTTTGCTTTCACCAGGTGCGTACGTGCTCGGCAAAGGATGTTTTTTATTCGCGATGAGGATCCCGTCAATGACTGTCGGTTCAGCAGGCAGCTTTTGACCGTCGACATAGCCACTTTTGTTCGGGGTTGCCGGCGGATTCGTCACTTTCGGCTTCTCTTCTTTTTTCGGAGCGGGTTTTGCAGGAGTCACATTTTTCTCCTGCTCCTTTGTTTCCGTCTCTTCTTTTTCCGCAGGCAGTTCTTCTTCTTCAACAGGCTTCTCCTCGACTACCGGTGTTTCCTCTTCCGGCACTTCAACCACTTCCTCATTCGTTTCCGGTTCGCTTGTGTCTTCCTCTATTACTTGCTCTTCAACAGGTGGCGCTTGCTTTTCGCCGACGCCGGCTTGTCTCAATGTTTTATTTACATCCCAACCGTTCATACCGATCCACACAACAATTGCAGTCATGATCAAGCCAGTCAGAAGCAGTGTTATTGTCAATGTCTTGTTGGATTTCTTCCGACTTTTATACTTTCGTTTCTGATTCATCTTAGTTGGCCTTCCTTCTATTCTAGGTATCTCTTATTTCAAATATGAGTAAATCGCCATATGACGATGTTCTTTCCAATCCGTGTATGCTATCATTTATTTGCTAAAGTGTAAATGAATGATCGCGAGGAGTAATCTATGAATAATCAACGGTGGCTTTCGATAAGCTTTTTAACGTTTTTCTTTACATGGGGCATTTTTCTTCCCTATTGGACAGGCTGGTTGACGATTGAAAAAGGATTGACTGTAAAGGATGCAAGCATCGTCATGGGTGCCGGAATGATTGCCCGTTCGTTTTCAACGTTCCTCGTCTTTCCGTATTTGACGGAAAGGATGTCGTATGTACGTGTCATGAAGTGGATGACTGTATTGTCATTGCTCCTTGCCATTCTCTACATTCCCAACTCGCCGTTCATAGCATTATTTATTATTACAGTTTTGTTCAGCGCCGTTTATCCGATTATTTTGCCGGCTGTCGAAAGCGGGGCGTCCGTCCTTATGCAAAAGGAGCATGTCCATTATGGCAAAAGCCGTTCGTTCGGCTCGATCGGGTATACAATCGCACTGTTGCTCGTCGGCGCCGCTACAGCGTTGTGGACTGAGAAAGCGATTCTATATATGATGATCGCCGGGCTCGCATTTGCAGCCATCTTCTACTCCCGTCCAGCGCCTGCCGCCTTACAGAGCATGCCCGTTCGAAAGGATTCTCGCAATCAAAAAATAGGATTGAAGACGTTATTTGCAACAAAAGGCTTTCAAGTCGTCATGGTACTCGCTATCCTCTTGCAAGGCGCCCATGCATCTTACTATAATTACGGCTTCCTGTTCCTCGATGACTTGGATGTCAACGGGTTTTATATCGGCATTATTTTGAATGTCGCCATTTTATTTGAAATTCTTTTTTTCACAAAAGCGGATCGCTTGTTATCTGACGTTCGAATCTCAACGATGTTCCTGATTGCAGCAATCGGATCTACTTTGCGATGGGTGCTCGTCTTTCTCTTCCCGACCGCCATCGTTTTTATCGCGACGCAAGTTTTGCATGCCGCATCTTTCGGCATTGCCCATTATGCATTCATCCAATATATTTCAAAAAAACTTCCAAATTCGCAGATTGCTGCGGCGCAAGGGGTTTACGCCGCATTCGCAATGAGTTTGAGCACGGCGATCCTGACGTTCCCAGCCGGATATCTATATGAGATCTCACCGGGAACCGCTTTTTTAGGAATGACCGTCTGCTCAATACCCGCTATCATTATTGTACTTGTAACTCGTAAACGATTAGCTTATTGATATACACGTCCCCCTTCATAAGGGGGTCTATTTTTTTACAAAATAATGAGTAATAACACGACAACGAATGCAATAGCGAAGAGGATGGATAGGTAGCGCATCCACTTGGACTCTCTATCATATCCTTGTTCCTTAAACGACTTTGCTCTCGATGCGTTTGTCAACGTAAAAAGAGCCATCATCGTTAGAATCGCAAAATCTAATTTCCCTCTGACGACGAAAAACAAAGTCACAATTCCTAACAAAACTATTGCGACAATGCCCACTTTCTTTTGCGTCATGTTAAATCCCTCCAAAAAAGGCCGGAGATTGCTCTCCAGCCTCTCGTATGCCTTTGTTCAATCTTTCTTTTTCTCCGTATCCGTAGCAGGGACCGGTTGTACTTCCTTATAATAAAACTTCCGGCCCAAATACGTTTGGAATATAAGCAATAGCCCACCGACCGCCCAGTAGAGCGGAAGTGCCGCCATCACTGTGAATGAAATGAACATGATCATAATCGGTGACATATAAATGAACAGCTTCATCTGTTGCTTTTGCTGCTCTGGCATCGTCCACAATGACACTCGGGCTTGGACGAAATAGACCGCACCTGCAACTAGCATCATAATTTTATCCGGCTCGCCCAAATTGAACCATAGGAATTGATGTTCCTTTACTTCTGGCGGCGCGTAAAGAATTGCAAAGTAAAGACCCATGATAATCGGCATTTGGATGATCAACGGAAGACAGCCCATGTTCAACGGATTGACGCCGTGCTTGGAATACAAGCCCATCATTTCCTGTTGAAGTTTCATCTGTTCTTCTTTATCTTCCTTTTCTTTCGCTGCTTTCAGACGCTTTTGGATATCTTCCATTTCAGGACGGAGAGCATCCATTTTTACTTTCATTTCCTGCTGCGACTTATAGTTTTTCAACATAAGCGGCATTAACACAAGACGGATCGCAACGGTAATGACAATGATTGCCAACCCATAGCTCCCATTGAATGTCTCACCAAGATAATGAAGAAGCCATTCCATTGGCTTTACGAAAATATTATAGAACGTTCCTTCTTTATTTTGGACTCCGGAACAACCACTCAAGAAAACGGCAGCGGTTATCAATATCGTGAATAAACCAATTTTCTTTTTCAATAAATTCACCTTCACTATTTCAAACTACTGAAAAGTATACATCAATTCACTGTGCAATTACAATCAATGTTCGTTATTTGTAAGTATTTAAATGGATTTCCGCTACAGGCAGGTGCTTTCCGCGGGAGTCTCCGCCTTTCGCTTCAATCCTATTTTATCCTAATAAAGAAAAAACGCCTCCGTAACGGAAGCGAGTTTGTCCCGCATTAACTGGCGGTAAAACTCCCACTTTAGCGGGAGTTCAACTGCCAGAAAATGCACGATTGGTTCAACTAACACTCAGTGGAGGATCCCCCTGAGTGAAGTTTCACTTTATTATTGGTTTTGTGGAGCTTGGCTTGGATCTTCTTTTTTATGGTATAGACCGTCCACTTCTGACTCCTTGGACTTATCTTCCACTTCTTGGTTATAGTAATGGACACTTGTTTGTGCACCTTCACTCACCATTTTATTATCTTGCAAATCGTATGGATCCGAATGACCGGCTTTCGTATCATCGGAACGGTTCAATTTTTGCGATTGTATAAAGGAATCAACTTTTGTTTTCATATTATTTACCGCGACCATAGCTTTGTCCCGGTTTTCCTTTTTACTAAAATATGCGTATGCACCTGCTGCCAACGTAGCAAGAAGCAATCCATTTCCGCCTTTACGTGCCATAATATCATTCCTCCATTATTATAAAAATCGTATTATACTTGCAGTATACCCTTATCTCGATTTTGAAAACTCTCAGGCAGCTGAAATCAATTTCGATATTCAGGGCATCTTCCTCGATAGTAGCATCTCACATAGCTAATTGCATTTCAAATAATTCAGTTGATTCCTCACTAATTATATTCACTTTTTAGATAATTTACTTTTTTATATTTCATTATGATTACAAGCATAGTTTATTGACCTTATTTTTGTTATGATAACGAAAAGGATTGCGGAGGTGACTCGTCATGATCAGACCGATGACTACCGAAGACATTAGTTATATACAACAAATCGCCCACATTACGTGGAATGATACATATGCGGGGATCATTCCTGAAAACATTCAGACGGCATTTCTCAATAGCAACTATTCCGATGCCATGATGATGAAACGGATGGAAAAAACACATGTGCTAGTCGCTGAATGTGATAAAGGGACTCCGATAGGTTTTCTCAACTTTACGAGGGAAGACGAAGATGGTGATTCAGAATTGACTGCCATGTATATCCTACCAGCCTATCAACATACAGGCTATGGCAAAAAACTTTTCGATTCAACACTCAACATGCTTGGCAACGCCAAACAGCTTTTCGTTTACGTAGATAGCCGAAATACTGCCGGTCGTGCATTTTATGAAAAACAAGGATTTGAATTGCTGGAAGTCTTCGAGGAGTATTTCGAAGGATATCCCGTTGAAACAGCTCAGTATGTTTACTATATTCATGAGCCCGTGCTCGTATAAGAACGAAAGACGCTTTCCCGATGTGGGAAAGCGTCTTTTTATATTTACAATGGTCTCATTCCATCGCCGTCATACGACTGATCTCCGTGTTGCACATCATCCAGCAATGTAGGCTTTTTCGTAAAGCAAAGGATTGCTGCGACATATAGCAAGATGGAAGGCAGCGAAACAATCCCGCCAAGAACACCCGCGATAATGAACATAATTCCTGCAAGCTTAGCATTTTTATTTTTCCAGATGTTAACGATCCCAACAATATTCAATACGACACTGATAATCATTCCGATGATGATTAGCCATATGAACCCCCCCATGACGCTAAACACTGAATAAATAGCGTCCATATCAGCTTGTGTCATTGCTGGGTCAGCCATCATTTCCATTTCGAACTCCTGCTTGAATGTCGGATCATTTTTCATTAAGTTAATTAACGCCATCCCTAAAAATCCAAAAACTACTCCAATTGTAGTCATTATGACTGCAATGATTGATAATACCTTTTCTGCTGTACGATTCAAGTAAAGCACCCTTTCCTTCTACTAGTTTTTTTAATCATAACAAGTATACGAGAGATAAAACAATAAGTTTCATATCACTTATATTCTTTTCACAAGGGAAGTTTTGGAATTACTAATTTCGGGTACTATGTTCCTATGAAGGATTTACAACAGGGAGCGAAAGGAGAGCATGAAATATGGGGAAAAAACTAATGTTCACCTCGACGGACATGCTTTACACCGTCGCAGGCGCATCTGTCCTAACTGGCATCGTCTATTTCGTTACAATGGCATGGGGACTTTAATTCATTGGTATTATAAATAAAAGGCAACCCTTTGATGATCGAAGGATTGCCTTTTTTTGTTTTCATCGTCTAGACTTCGGTTTGGGATTATGCCTTTACATCGTCGTAATCCTTAAGTCGCTCGAATGCCGAGACGACGAAGGAGCATACGGCTTCCATTTTATAACCTTTTTCACGGGCGTAATCTGCAGCGCGGTCAAGCAGTTGCTTCGCCACGCCTCCGCCGCGTAATTCTTCGGACACATACGTGTGATCCATGACCATGACATCCCCGAGAAGCGTCCATGTGATTTCAGCTTGCATCTTCCCGTCCTTTTCGTTACGGAATGCGAAGGCATCTCCGCCAAGCTCTACAAATTCAAATTCCATGTGATCCTCTCCTTTTACAATATTCTATCATATTGCATGCATGTATCACTTGAACCAAGACTTGATCGATTCAAAAAGATCTTCAAAGAACTGTTTCACTTTATCCCAAAAGCCCGGGTCGATTTCGCCGAACTTCTCTTTTATCGTCGCCGCCATATCGGATAATTGCTCGGACAATTTACCAAAATCGATGTCCAAGTTCCGGATGCGGTCCATTAAGTCAATCAGCATTTGCCGGTCGGCCTCGTTCAGCTCGATATTCAGCTTCGACAATTGATCATTTACAATTTTCTCGACTTCTTCCTTCGTCGCTGGCTTGTTATCAGCGATCGCCTTCTTAATTTCCGTTAGAAGCTCTGCCACTTTGTCTTGATCGATGCCCGAATCCTTCGCAAACTTCGTCGCCAAATTCAACTCGTCATTCGCAACATCCGTCCGCTCGGTATCGAGTGTTTCACCGGATACTTCATACGCCTTATAAATCCCGACTAATGCGGAATGTCCTGTCACCGGCTTTGGAGCGGCAACTTCAACAATTGCATCCTCAATTCCTGCAGTTAGCATCGCTGTTGCATACATTTCGTTCGTCACTTGCGTAATATTGTCAGGTGTTACAATTTTGATGACGAGGCCTTTTCCTTCATCCTGCCTTGTAATTTTAGCGGATGAATACATTCTTGCCTGGCTATTTCCATCTTTAATATATTTCACAAGATCATTTCCGTCGACCGTAATTTCGTCGACTTCCGCATTCTCTTCAACGTTCAAGCTCTTTTTAACACTTTCTTTTTCCGCGTCCGTCAAGTTTGCCCCTAACACGACAATGGGCACACCTAATTTTTCATCAATGGCCGTATCGGCTTTTGCATTCATCGGCAGCATTCCACCAACGACAAGCAGCAATGCGCTCGCTGCCATCAATAATTTCTTCATAAGTATTCCCCTCCAGTACTATGAAGTAGTACGTTGCGCAATTGAAAAAGGTTCCAGCTTTTATTTCAAGGTTGTCCAGCCTTCACTTTGCGTGATTTTCCCTTCCTTCATCAACTTGCCGAGCGCCCGTTTGAACGCGCCTTTACTCATGCCGAACATCTCACTTATTTCATCCGGAGTCGACTTATCGGAAAACGGCATCTTTCCGCCGACTTCCGTCAAATATCGGTATACAGTTTCTGCATCATCACCGAGACGCTCTTCCTTCCTCGGAAGCAACGAGCCGTTCAACGTGCCATCTTCACGCACATCAATAATCCGGACGTCCACTTCTTCTCCTAAACGCGGCTCCTGCAATCGCTCTGTATGATGGACAAAAATACGGTATGTTTCGGGAATGCTTAAAAAGAAGGAACCTACCGGCAAAAGACGGTATGCCCGCGCTTTCAAGTTTTTATTGAAAGTCGTTTCAGGTGCATCTGCAATCAATTCCAGCACTCTCTCCTCTGTCGCAAGACGCCCGAAAATATTGCCGCCAAGATCGGTGCGCAATGTCATGAACAGCTCATCGTCCGTCTTCGGCCATAACGCTTTTACTCTTGGCAAGTCCGCTTTATTCACAAGTACTTCAAATGAGGAACCGATATCTACAAAAGCGCCTTCCTTTTCATCGATCCGGATGACTCTCCCCCACCCGAATGATTCGCACGTCATCTTCGGAATATTTGCAGTCGCTGTTAGTTCGCCTCTCCTGTTCATGTAAAGGAAAACTTCAACGTCGTCTCCCTCTTTGATCGGGGAATCGAATTCCGATGCATTGATCATAATCCTTTGTTCTTGTTCGCCGCCATCCAAAATCCATCTGGATCCTTCTTGGCCAATTACGGTCAGTTGGGCAATATACCCTGGTTTGTGTTCTGTCATTTCATCTAATCCCTCTTCCATTTAGAAGCTTTGCCGTTCTTTCAATTTTCGTACGAAATCCTCGTCCTCACTCATCGCTTCCACGAGATCCGTAATCCGGTCCATCGCATTCCAGCTTAAGTGGTGCTCAATCCCTTCAACATCTTGATAGATGTTCTTCTCTTCCACACCGATGATCCTAAGAAACTGTTCAAGAAGATCATGTCTTCTGACGAGCTTCTTTCCGAACGCCAAACCTTTTTCCGTCAGTTCCAGCCCTCTATATCGCTCATAAACGACATACCCTTCACGGTCAAGCCGCTGTGCCATTTTCGTAACAGAGGAAGGTAATACCGAAAGCGCTTCTGCCACATCGGAGACACGGGCCTCTCCCCTCGCCTCAAGTTGTAAATAAATTTGTTCGATATAATCTTCCATACTTGGCGTTGCCAATCGTTCCACCTCCAGTATGTACATTCCCTGCCCAATTGATCATGAATCATGCATGCAAGGCAGTTTACATTTTACAACTTACGGGTAAATTCACTATACCACTTCGAAGGAGTGAAAATAATGGGTAAAATACTTTGGATTATTATCGTAGCATTAATTGCCTTCTGGCTGCTTGGATTTGTCATGAAGGTTGGAGGCGGACTTATCCACCTACTATTAGTCATCGCAGGAATTATATTCGTCATCCAGCTGTTGACCGGCAGACGATCAGTTTAAAGAAAGGGTGCCTATCGTGGGCACCCTTTCTTATTTTATTTTCGCATATATGCACGTATTTCGTAATTGCTTTCCATCCACTGAAAGGGAATCGCATTTTAACGTCCCTTCAAGCTCAAATCCTGCCCGTTCAGCGACAGAACGGCTTTTTACATTTTCCTCATCACATCTTATTTCCACTCTTCGGGCGCCCAGCTCGTCAAATGCAAAAACAGTCAAACGCTCAACAGCTTCCGTCATAAGCCCTCGCCCTTCAAATTTCGTGTCGAGCCAATAACCGATTTCAAACTTCGGAACTGCCCAGTCAATGCGGTGAAGTCCAGTCGAACCAACAAACTCGCCGGTTTCTTTTGAAAACATATGCAGCCGCAAGTCCTTCCGCGTAATGAAATCCGCAATCGCCTGTCGCAAATTTTCTTCCGTCGTATGAAGTTCCGGTGCCTTTTGCGCAAATGGCATCCATTCCTTTAAGGCAGGCTGTGAATTACGGATTGCATTCCACACGTCAAGAGCATCCTCCACTTCAGGCATCCGGATAATAAGCCGCTCCGACTCGATTTCAGTCGGGACATTTGGAATTCGCTTTTTCGGTTTTTCTCCATAGCTTGCATCTTCCCACATGACAGGCGTTGTTGTGCCTGCTAAAAAGTCTTCCCTTGTCATCCCGTACGTAACAGCGTCATAATACGAATTCTCTTTCGGGGAAAACCATGCTTTGCGCAATTGGGCTTCCTTAACAAACCCTGCGCGCTCAAACGTTTTTCGCATCGCTAAATTATCTTGTCGCGTATGGCCTTCCAAACGGATTTTTTCCTCCGGCATTCCGAAGACGAACTCCGTAATGAGGCGGAGCGCTTTTGGTCCATACCCGAATCCTCTATAACGATCCGCAATCCGCAAATCGAATAACGGAATTTCATCCTGTAAATCATGGATTTTCACGATACCTACGATGACATCTTCATCGTTTTGCACCCAGAACGTCTTTACTTCATCCGATTCATATCCGCCATCTTCTATCGTTTTTTCTATCAATTCACGTTCCGGATGTGCATTTCCATGAAACGGCCACGTATTCGTCGTTAAAAAATGGATGAGCTGTTCCTGTTCTTCCATCGTCCATTCTCGCAATTTCATTTTCATTCCCCCGTTCGGGCTGCGTACATTACTTATGGATCCGCATCAACCTCAATGAATTTAACACGACAAGCAACGTCGCACCCATATCTGCGAAGATTGCAATCCATAAAGTCAACCATCCTGGGATGATCAAAAGCAGCGCTACAATTTTTAAGCCTAATGCAAACATAATATTTTCTTTAATAATCTGCAACGTTTTTCGGCTTAATTTCATTGTATATGGCAATTGACGAAGATCATCCGCCATTAAAGCGACATCCGCCGTTTCGAGAGCAGCGTCCGTCCCTGCACCGCCCATCGCAATTCCGATTGAAGACGCAGCAAGCGCTGGCGCGTCGTTGATGCCGTCGCCGACCATTGCAACTCTGTCGTATTGACCGATCAATCCTTTAACAGCCGTCAACTTGTCTTCAGGCATGAGTCCTGCACGCACATCTGTCACGCCTGCTAGTTTCGCAATCGCTTCGGCCGTCCTTACATCGTCTCCCGTCAACATGACTGTATGCCGGATTCCGACATCTTTTAATTGACGTAATACAGCAGCACTTTCCTCCCTTAATGGATCTGTCACCGCAATTAACGCTTTGAACGCACGATCAACAACAACCGCCATTACGGATTTCCCGGCCTTTTGCAAGCCTTCCGCGCGTTTTTTCATTTCTGCAGGAAGTTCCGCAAGTTCGGACGCCCACTTCATACTTCCGACGTGGACGATCGTTCCATTCACTTCCCCAAAAGCCCCTTTTCCGGTGACCGACTGGAAGTTCTGGATTTCGGCCGCGCCTGTTCCTTGTTCCTTCGCAAAGTCGACAATCGCTCTTGCCAAAGGATGCTGGGACATCGATTCTACTGCAGCGACTGCTTGTAGGATAGATTGCTTCTCTCCATCTTCTGCGATAAAATCCGTCACTTCGGGATATCCTTTCGTCAATGTGCCTGTCTTATCGAATGCGACTGCATGAATGCGGCCCATCTCCTCCAAAAAGACGCCGCCTTTAATAAGGACACCTTGACGGGCAGCATTCCCGATCGCCGTTACGATGGCAACGGGGGTGGAAACTACGAGTGCGCAAGGGCAGCCGACAACAAGAACTGCGAGTCCTTGGTAAATCCATGTATGCCAATCTCCCCCGAATAAAGGCGGAACGATGGCGACTAAAATCGCAATGCCAATAATGATCGGCGTATAATATTTCGCAAACCGATCGACGAACTTTTGGGACGGTGCTTTCTCCGCTTGCGCATCCTCGACGAGATGGATGATTTTCGCAATGGTCGTATCCCCGACGAGTTTCGTTACGGCCACTTCGAGCGCACCTTCTTCATTCAACGTGCCTGCAAATACTTCGTTCTCTGCCTGCTTCAATACAGGAACTGATTCCCCGGTAATCGCTGCCTGATTGACAGTCGATTTACCGCTCAGAACGATGCCGTCCATTGCAATTTTCTGTCCCGGCTTCACGAGCAGGACGTCGCCGACTCGGATATCTTCCGTCGACAGCTCCATAACGCTTCCATTTCGTTTTACTAGCGCGGATGCTGGCGCGATATCCATAAGCTGGCGGATCGATTGACGCGCTTTATTCATCGAGTACGCTTCTAGAGCTTCACTCACTGCGAATAAAAATACGACAACCGCCGCTTCCTGCCACTCTCCGATGATAGCCGCGCCGATAATTGCAATCGTCATCAGTGTCTTCATGTCAAAATCAAGCCTTACAAGGTTTTTGATGCCTGTAATGAACATGCCCGTTCCGCCGATCAGGATTGCGGCTGCAAAAAAGCCTGTCGCGACAGCTGGATAAGGGACGTTTCGATAGGTGAAATACATACCCGCTATAACGAAAATAAGGGACAGCAACGTGACGATATTTTCCTTCCTCCGGAAAAACGGGATTTTCGGATCAGGTTCTTTTTTCGTCAACGGCACAACTCGAATGCCATCGAATGCACCTGCCGCCTGAAGCTCCTCCATCGTTGCATCTCCTGCAAAAGAGAGCTTCGCCGCGCCGAAATTGACGTTCGCTTCCGTTACTGACGGGATGCTCCTCACATTGTTTTCAAATTTCATCGCACAGTTTGCACAAGATAAATTCTCAAGTCTGTACTCTGTTTTAGCGGCCATCCGAATCATCCTCCCTTTCCGCTGCATGGTCATGGGCTATTTTCACAAGATCAAATACATGGGCGTCCGCAAGGGAGTAATAAACCATCTTCCCTTTACGCTCAGACTTCGCAAGACTATGCTCCCGCAAATAGCGCAAATGATGGGAAGCCGTCGCGTTTGATGCGCCGATGACCGCTGCCACGTCGCAGACGCACATTTGCTCTTCCAACGTTAGCGAATAAGCGATTTTTAATCTTGTTTCGTCCGCCAGCGCTTTGAAAATTCGCACCATGCCGCCAACGTCAGGCAGTCCCTTTTGAACATTTTTGACTATATCTTCATGCACAACAGTCACATCACATGTATCTTTCACATTCATTTCGACACCTCATTCAAATGATCGTTTGATTATAATTCAGTATATGTTTCCCCTTTTCTGAATGCAAGGATAATCAAACAACCATTTGATTGTTTATTTCACTCAAAAATAAAGGGTTTTAATCATCAGTATGGAATTTGATAGTCATTCCTATAAAATTGCGAAACAGAGTATTGATCAATACGTTAAACAGGAGTGTGGAACGATGCAAAGAGGAAAGTGGAATGCGATTACGGATGTACCGGGTGTAGAAGTCGGACATGTGACTTTATATGAAGAGCCCGATACAGATAGTGCTTGCACAGGTGTGACAGCCATTTTGCCGCACGGTGGAAACTACTTTGAGCAAAAACTGCCTGCAGCGAGCTTCGTCTTAAACGGCTTCGGCAAATCAGCGGGACTCATTCAAGTGGAGGAACTTGGTGTCATTGAATCCCCCATCATGCTTACGAATACATTCAGCGTCGGGGCGGTGCTCGAAGGGACGCTGCGTCATATGCTTGAGGAAAATACCGCAATCGGCGATTCTACAAGCTCTTTAAATATCGTAGTAGGCGAATGTAATGACAGTTATTTAAATGCGATGCGGTCAATGAAAGTGAGACCGGAACATGCCATCGAAGCAATTCGGAATGCAGGCGGAGGCGAGTTCGAGCAAGGCGATGTCGGTGCAGGGAAAGGGATGATCTGCTTCGGCCAGAAAGGCGGGATCGGCTCCTCTTCAAGAGTCGTTCCCCATGGAGATGATGCATACACAGTCGGCGTCCTAACATTGACAAACTTCGGTAGTCCGGAAGAATGCTTGATTGATGAGTGGCTTGTGCGCAATGAAATACAATTGAAGTCGGCTGCTGACAAAGTGAATTCTTCCGCAGAGATGAAAAGCGAAAAACCCGACGGCTCCGTCATGATCATCGTTGCGACGAATGCGCCGGTTGACAGCCGGCAATTGAAACGGCTCGCGAAACGCGCTTCTATCGGCCTCGGTAGAACAGGCTCTCATATCCATAACGGCAGCGGAGACATCATCATTGCTTTCTCTAACGCTTATACAATTCCACATTCGGGTGCAGACGAAGATACAGTAACTTATACATTGTTGCGTGACGATGCCAAAGTGATGAACAAACTTTTCCAGGCAGCCATCGAGGCGACGGAAGAAGCGGTTTATCAATCCTTGATGCATGCAAAAACGACAACTGGAAGGCATGGACGGACTGTGGAGCGATGGTCGTTTGTTGAGCAAGCGGATTCTTGAGCGCGGGGGCGATATGCGATTCTTGAGCGTGAGTGC
>NZ_JBPFDR010000002.1:424563-476792 GCF_059415085.1 Sporosarcina sp. SAFN-015 | reverse complement strand
GGCTTGCTTGAGCGCCAAATGCGATTCTTGAGCGCGGGGGCGGCTTGCTTGAGCGCCAAATGCGATTCTTGAGCGCGGGAGTGGCTTGCTTGAGCGCCAAATGCGATTCTTGAGCGCGGGAGTGGCTTGCTTGAGCGCCAAATGGGATTCTTGAGCGCGAGTGTGGCATGCTTGAGCGCCAAATGCGATTCTTGAGCGCGGGGGCGGCTTGCTTGAGCGCCAAATGCCATTCTTGAGCGCGGGGGCGGCTTGCTTGAGCGCCAAATGCGATTCTTGAGCGCGGGGGCGGCTTGCTTGAGCGCCAAATGCGATTCTTGAGCGCGAGTGCGATATGCTTGAGCGCCAAATGGGATTCTTGAGCGCGGGAGTGGCATGCTTGAGCGCAAAACGCATTTTTTTGAGCGCGAGGTTATATATTCTTTCCAATTAAAAAACGGCACGCATGGATTTCTCTCATGCGTGCCGTGTTCTATTATTGTGCTGGATTTGCTTGTAGGTCGATCGAAATTTTGATGTCATCGCCTACGAGTACGCCGCCTGCTTCTAGTGCTTGGTTCCACGTTAGGCCGAACTCTTTACGGGAGATTTTCCCTTCTACTTCGAATGCAGCTACTTGAACGCCCCATGGGTTTGTTCCTGTACCTTCGAATTCTGCTTCAAATGTAACTTGCTTTGTTACGTCTTTAATAGTCAAATCACCTGTTACTTCGTACTCATCATCGCCTTTTTTCACGATATTCGTAGAGACGAATGTCAATTGAGGAAATTTTTCAGTATCAAAGAAATCGCCTGAACGAAGGTGATTGTCGCGATCTTCGCTATTTGTATTAATAGAATTTGCATCGATTGTGAAATTGATTTTTGCACCTGTCAAGTCTTCGGGATTCCCCTCAATTGTCCCTTCCACTCCTGCAAAACTTCCTTTAACTTTTGAAACCATCATATGTTTTACTGAAAAACCAACACTCGTGTGTGATGCGTCTACTTTCCATGTCGTCATTTTAACATCCACCCTTTCCATTTTTTGTTCTTCATTTTTCATTGCCCTTTTCTATATACCCGAATTTCCCAAGAGATATTGTCGTCCAGTAAAAATATCTCCACTTCAAGATATATTCCATATGATAACCTGAATATGTCTCGAAGTCAAGATAATAACAAAAGTTCAAAACTACCCAATTATGCATGCACTGTGAACGAGTCTATTGCAAATAATCCACCGAAGACGGATAGCAATACCCCTGTCCACTTCCCCATTTTCCTTTTTCTCAAAATGCACCCCACCTGCTATTCATTTCTATGAATGGCTATTCATCGTCTCTATTTGTGAATGGAATTTTTCAACATCAAGGACGCCGGTTATATTTTCTTGTCAAATCACTTGATAGCCAGCATACTTATACAAGTGAAGCCTTCTTTTTATTCATCAAGAAACGAAGGTTTTCATGCATAAGAATTGAAGGGACTGGATGTTGATGTCGAAACATCAGTGGTTTGAGGAACTACGCGGAATTATTGCAGAAGGCATATTACGGATGGATGAACCATTAAACAAATATACGATGACAAAACTTGGCGGAGCCGCTGATTTATTAGTCATTCCGGGGACGCTCGAGGAAACGGAAGCAACAGTGCGCTATGCATATGAAAATGACATTCCGCTTTTATTATTAGGAAACGGATCGAATATGGTCGTAAGAGATGGCGGAGTACGCGGAATCGTTCTTCATCTGGCGAAGTTGGATGCAATCCAAGTGAATGGCACAAATGTCCATGCGGAAGCAGGAGCCCTCATCATCGACGTTTCCAGACGAGCAGCTGAGGAATCGTTGACCGGCCTCGAATTTGCTTGCGGAATCCCTGGTTCAATCGGAGGCGCGATGGCTATGAATGCAGGCGCGTATGGCGGAGAAATTAAAGATATCATTCGTCAATGCACTGTCCTTACAAAATCCGGGGAACGCCTCGTTCTATCAAAAGATGAACTCGAGCTTGGCTATCGAAAAAGCATCATTGCGTCTGAAGGATATTTCGTTTTGTCCGCCGATTTTGAGCTAGCGGAAGGAGATCCCGAAGCAATCAATGCGAAAGTGGCAGACTTGACGTTCCAGCGGGAATCCAAGCAACCTTTGGAATATCCTTCGGCAGGAAGTGTATTTAAACGGCCACCTGGTTATTTTGCAGGTAAACTGATCCAAGATTGCGGCTTGCAAGGAAAAGGTCATGGCGGCGCAGAAGTGTCAACGAAGCATGCAGGTTTCATTATTAATAAAAACGGAGCAACCGCATCCGATTATATCAACACAATCAATATGGTAAAGACAGAAGTGAAGAAGAAATTTGGAGTCGACTTGGAATTGGAAGTAAAGATTGTAGGGGAAGAATAAAGCGAAAAACAAAAAGCGGATGACCATAAACCGGCCATCCGCTTGTATTTGGAATCGATATGTTCACTGTTCCGTTTTGCAGACAAACTGAGTCGCTTCAGTCACTCTATCGTCTGTGATCTGCACTTGGCACATTTTATTATTGTTCATGAATTTAAATATCCCGTTATTGAAATCCGTTCCGATTTCCTTAAAGAAAATGCCTTCGAAACGCGCTTCTTTTGATAGGGTGAACTGGATTTGAAATCCGTCCCCATCTTCCACTAAGTAAGCTCGTACGCCTTTTTCGAACATGCCTTCTATTTCATCTTTAATAGCTCGGTCGACGGAAACGACGTGGAAATCGACAAACGTGATTTCCCGCAGTAAAACGTTCATGAATGAACCTTTTGTGATCTCTTCCCATCTGCTTTGAGCAGTTTGGCCGATAATAATTTGCGTAATATTATGTTTATGGGCTACTTCTTTGATCACTTTTGCAACTGGCCGTTTTTCATTGTCCATAATGATGAAATCTTCAACATCAAGCTCTTTGGCTAGCTCTTGCCATCTTTCGATATACTCGGATTTTTCGGCGTCAAATTCATCGAATGGCAATGGGTCAATCGTTAATATATATAGTGGACAATCCGCAATAGTTGCCATTTTATGCCCACGTCTAATGAGACGTTCACCATTTGGACCGTAGTAGACACAAACTAATATACTTTCGTCCATACGTCCTTTTACTTTGCCCATGACCGTAGTCACCTCTTACAGTTTTTTTCGTTCAGCTTCATTTTATCATCTACAATTGAAAACCTTAGTATTATACAAAAAAGATGATTGATTGACAAGATGTAAATGTAACATTGTGCGATAGAAATTTTTTTAGTGTATAATTCAAATATACACTTTTCCGCAAGCTATCTGTAGCTACCTATTATGTCCCCAGTTCTGTCGTGAGTCAAGTCAATCCCCAAAAATTAAGAATAAATTTACATAAGTAGTTGAAAATCCGCATAAAACAGGAGGTTCGCTGTTGTTGACGATTACATTATCTATATTCATCCCCTTTGTGGCAGCCATCTTCGTTCCCTTACTATATAAGTGGATACATAGCCGGAAAATCGGTTGGTTTGTCTTACTTGTTCCATTTGTGTTATTTGCAATGCTTGCAAGCTTCATCCCTTCCATCGCGAATGGGGAAACATATATCCATACAATCCGGTGGATCGACTCCGCGGGCATTAATTTCACGACATATCTTGATGGTCTCAGTTTAATTTTCGGTCTACTTATAACGGGTGTCGGCACCTTGGTCATCCTATACTCCATCTATTATTTATCAGAACGGGAATCATTAGGACGCTTTTACGTTTATCTTTTGATGTTTATGGGTGCTATGCTCGGCGTCGTATTTTCCGATAATCTCTTGGTGCTGTACGTCTTTTGGGAACTGACGAGCATTTCCTCTTTCCTGCTGATCGCCTTCTGGTACTATCGGAAAAAGTCAAGGTACGGGGCACAAAAATCAATGCTTATTACAGTATCTGGCGGAATAGCGATGCTTGCTGGTTTCATTATGCTACATACTATGACAGGATCGTATAGCGTGCGTGAGATAGTCGACACGATTGGTCAGCATACGGACAAACCTCTCTTTTTGTTCGCTATGTTGCTTGTGTTAGTAGGTGCATTTACGAAATCCGCACAATTTCCGTTTCATATTTGGCTGCCGGATGCAATGGAAGCACCAACTCCAGTCAGTGCCTACTTGCATTCTGCAACGATGGTCAAAGCAGGCATTTACTTAGTCGCACGTTTCACTCCCGTTTTTGGCGGTGAAATGACTTGGTTTTATATTGTTAGCAGTATTGGGATTTTCACTTTGTTCTGGGGTTCGTTTAATGCAGTGAAGCAGACTGATCTAAAGGCGTTGCTCGCTTATTCCACGATCAGCCAGCTTGGATTAGTCATGAGCCTCTTCGGCCTCGGATCCGCTGCGCTCAATGAAGGGCACAGCGCCAATTCGATCATCTATGCACAAGCCACATTTGCAGCATTATTCCATCTCATTAACCATTCCACTTTTAAAGGAGCACTCTTCATGGTTGTCGGTATTGTCGACCATGAACTCGGTACGCGGGATGTCCGTAGATTAGGCGGCCTCATGGCATTCATGCCGATTACTTTCACTATCGCTTTGATCGGCAGCTTTTCAATGGCAGGACTACCTCCTTTTAATGGTTTCCTAAGTAAGGAAATGTTTTTTGAGTCGCTTGTCAATGCGCGCAATCTAGATCTATTTGACGCAAGCACCTTGGGGACGCTCTTCCTCGTTGTCGCTTGGCTTGCGAGTGTACTGACATTCGTATACAGCATGATTATCGTCTTCCAAACGTTTTTCGGGGAATTCCAACCGGATCGAATCGAGAAGCCATCCAGGGAAGCTCCTTTCGGCATGCTCTTGGCGCCTTCCATTTTGGCCACTCTTGTTGTCGGAATCTTTTTCTTCCCTAATATTATCGGTAATTACTTGCTGCGTCCTGCCATGGCCGCAGTGTATCCTTCATTTGAAAACGCGGAAGGTCTCATTCCGCATATCGTCGCGTGGCACGGCTTTACGAACCCTGCATTATGGATGACAGTTGGCGTCGTTATTCTCGGAATCATCCTTTATAAGTTCCTACGATATTGGAGAGGCGTTTATACGATCGCCCCTTTGAAATGGAATTTGGATGCCGCTTTCAATGCCACATTAATATTATTGGAAAAGGGATCGAATTACTTTACCCGCCTCTATATGAAAGGGTACTTGAAAGATTACCTTGTCTATATATTCTCGTTTTTTATCGTGGCGGTCGGAGGAGCTCTTTTACTGACAGGTTCCTATTCATTCGACTTTTCGAATGACGGGCCGATTACAGCAAATGAATTTCTAATTGTGATAACTATGACCGTGGCGGGAATCGCAATACTCTTTGCAAAATCCCGGAAGACGGCAATTATTTTAAATGGTGTGCTTGGCTATTCAATCGCATTTTTCTTCGTCATCTTCCGCGCACCTGATTTGGCGCTCACTCAAGTAATCGTTGAAACGGTGACGACTGCACTGTTCCTTTTATGTTTTCATTTTCTTCCGGAATGGAAGAAGGAAAGTTCAGCACCTCGCACGAAATTGTTGAATGGATTGATTGCCATTTCTGTCGGCGCGATCGTGACAATTCTTGGTTTAACCGTGCAAGGGAATAGAATGTTCGAATCGATTTCGGCTTACTTTGAAGACTCCTACAACCTTGCCGGCGGTAAAAATATCGTCAATACGATTTTAGGAGATTTCCGAGCTTTCGATACAATGCTCGAAGTCGTTGTACTTTTCATCGCCGGAATCGGTGTGTTTACACTTATTAAATTGAAAACGAGGAAGGAGGGACGAGAATTTGAAGATCAATGATGTCATATTGAAAACGGTATCGAGAATTGTCGTATTCATAATATTGACGTTCGGCGTGGAGCTCTTTCTTTCGGGACATAACAATCCCGGCGGCGGTTTTATTGGCGGCCTCGTCCTCTCCTCTGCGTTTGTACTGCTTTACTTAGTAAATGATATTGAAACAGTGCATAAAGGCATTCCGTTCGATTTCAAGAAAGTAGCTGCACTTGGAGCGTTTCTTGCCGTCGGGACGGGGATTGGTTCCGCTCTGTTTGGCAACCAATTCTTAACGCAGGCAGCCGGACATTTACACTTGCCTGTTTTCGGCAATACCGAACTATCGACAGTCATCGTATTTGAAGCGGGGGTTGCATTGACGGTTGTCGGCGTTGTCGTGACAATTATTTCAACGATTAGTGAGGATGTGTAGCAAATGGAAACATTAATAACGGTACTTGTCGGCATTCTTGTAACGATCGCTGTCTATTTGCTGCTGTCCCGCAATTTAATTCGCGTGATTTTAGGGACTGCTGTCCTGTCACACGCAGCGCATCTGCTATTGATGACTATGGGAGGATTGAAGAAAGGCAGTGCACCGTTGCTTGGCGAAGAAGCGGAAAGCTATACGGATGCATTGCCACAAGCGCTTATTCTTACAGCGATTGTCATCAGCTTCGCCGTTACCGCTTTTTTACTCGTGCTTGCCTACCGCACATACAAGAAGACAGGAACGGACAACCTCCAAGCATTGAGAGGGTTTGAAGATGAATAATATAATAGTTATGCCAATGATCATTCCGTTACTAACCGGAATCATCTTAGTTTTTTTACGTCCTTATGTAATCATACAGCGCGTGGTCGCCATTGCATCGAGCATTGCGACGGGAGTTGTCAGTATTATAATATTAGACACGATTCAGCAGGAAGGAATCTTAAGGCTCGATTTTGGTGGCTGGATGCCGCCGTACGGCATTTTATTTGTTGCGGATTCTTTTTCCATGCTCCTCGTTGTGACGACTTCGATCGTAACAGGAATTCTTCTACTATACGCTTTTTCGTCCATCGGCAAGCAGCATGAGAATATGTTTTTCTATCCGTTCGTCTTCTTCCTTGTCGCGGGTGTTAACGGCTCATTCCTAACAGGTGACTTATTCAACTTATTCGTCTGTTTTGAAGTGATGCTTCTATCCTCTTATGTACTCATTACGATGGGAGGCAGGAAGATCCAGCTGGTAGAGTCAATCAAATATGTCACAATCAACGTGTTGTCCTCATGGTTCTTCTTAATCGGGATTGCGTACTTATACGGAACACTCGGCACACTAAATATGGCGCATTTGTCAGTCAGAGTCGCAGAAGTAGGACAAGGTCCGTTGCTGACAGTGATCAGCCTTCTATTTTTAATCGTATTTAGTTTGAAGGCAGGCTTGCTCCTTTATTTCTGGCTGCCTGGGTCTTACAGTGCACCACCGACTGTAATAGCCGCCCTTTTCGGCGCCTTGCTTACGAAGGTGGGAATTTATGCGATGTTCCGTATCTTCACTCTCATCTTTTATCACGAATCGTCCATTACTCATACCGTGATTGGTGTCATGGCAATTATTACGATGATTGGTGGAAGTATCGGAGCCATTGCGTACAACGATATCCGAAAAATTGTGTCCTATAATGTTGTCATTGCAGTAGGATTTATTTTGGCAGGGCTTGCGGTTCAATCGGAAGTTGCTTTCCAAGGAGCTATCTATTATTTGATTCATGACATAATCGTCAAAGCTTTACTGTTCCTTCTTGCAGGAACGATGATTTATTTGACGGGGAAATCAAAGATCGAAGAAATGAGCGGTTTGATCCGGAACTACCCTACGCTCGGCTGGCTGTTTTTCATAACAATGCTGTCTTTGGCGGGCATTCCGCCGTTAAGCGGGTTCATCGGAAAGGTGTACATAGGCCAAGGAGCAATTGAAGCCGGCTCATTCATATTGTTGGCAGCCGCCTTTATATCCGGCATTTTCGTTTTGTATTCGCTTTTGCGCATCTTCCTAAATTGTTTCTGGGGTGAGACGATCATAAGCGAGGATGACGACGTGCCATTGAAAAAAGGGATGCTTATCCCATGTATCGTATTTGGGATTATGACGATTGCCATCGGGATCGGCGTCGAAGGTCTCGCTCCTTATGTCAGTGATGCCGCGAAGACGCTTATGAACCCTAGTATCTATATAGAAGCTGTTTTACAAGGAAATCGTTAAGCGGAAAGTGGAGGTGGAGGTTAATGCCAGCCCAGTTATTACTGAATCTGTTCATCGCGTTTTTATGGATGACTTTAATGGATGAAGATGAATTGAAATTTACGACTTTCTTTGCCGGTTTCCTAGTCGGGATTGGGATCATCTTTTTCATGCACCGCTTTTTCGGCACTCAATTTTATTTGCGCCGGTTATTTTCTTCATTTAAATTGCTCTTGATTTTCATCTCGGAATTGACCCAGTCTAGCATCGTCGTTTTGCGGCAGATTCTAAGTCCAAGATTGAAAATCAAGCCTGGCATTTTTAAATATGAGACCATTTTGATTAGTGATGTGGAAGTGACTATGCTGTCGCTTCTCCTTACCTTGACGCCTGGATCTGTCGTAATGGAAGTATCCCCTGAAGGCAACACACTTTATATCCACGCGATGGACGTCGAGCAGTCACGTGCAGGTTTAATTAAACAACTGAAGAATTTCGAGAGAGCTATCATGGAGGTGACACGATGATCGAAACAATGATTACAATTGCACTTTTCCTCTTTTCCATCACGATCTCCATTGCCGTCATTCGGATCATTCTCGGCCCATCCATGCCGGACCGTGTCATTGCACTTGATATGATTGGAGTCAATTTGATTGCTATGATTGCTGTTGTGTCGATCATCTTGAAGACGAAAGCCTTTTTAGAGGTCATTTTGATTTTAGGAATTTTATCTTTCATCGGAACGATCGCCTTTTCGAAGTCCATTGAGAGGGGGGTCATCGTTGAGCGTAAACGAGACAGGTGAATTTTTAGGGGCATTGCTTATTTTGACAGGGGGAATAGCGAGCGTCATTAGTGCCTTCGGGCTTATTCGATTGCCGGATATTTATACAAGATCGCACGCTGCAACGAAAAGCTCGACCTTGGCAGTGCTGCTGACGCTTTCAGGTACTTTTCTATATTTCTTGTTCCGCGAGCAGTTTGTTAGTGTGCGGGTGCTTCTCGGCATCGTTTTCGTCTTTCTCACAGCACCGGTTGCAGGGCATTTGATTGTCCGGGCTGCGTATCGATCGAAGGTGAAGCTGGCGGATATTTCGACGGAAGATGAGTTGTATGATGTGTTATATGGGAATGAAAACAAAGATGACGGTTCTAGCGAAAAAAGCTAGAACCGTTATTTTATTCTTATCAAATATCGCAGTTATCGTCTGTACATACGCCTTGGCTTTCTGAACCTAGCACTTTTAATTGTGGTTGGATTCCTTCTTCAGCAGCCACTTTTTCCAAAGCTTGTGTAAATACTTCTGCGGGCTGTGCTCCTGAAATGGCGTATTTGCGGTTGATAACGAAGAATGGCACACCTTGAACACCGAGTTGTCCTGCTTCTGCGATATCTTTTTTCACGTCATCTGCAAATTCGTCAGATTGAAGCGTTTGCTGAGCGCGTTCCATTGACAGTCCCACTTCTTCGGCTATCGCAAGCAACGTCTCCTCACTGTCGATTACTTCCCCATTCACGAAATGAGCTTTCAACAGACGTTCCGAAGCAGCTGCACCCTTACCTTCCGCTTCGGAGAGCTTTGCAAGGCGATGTGCGCTGAAAGTGTTTGCGACTTTCATGCCGTCGACATCATAGTCGAGATTGACTGTTTTCGCCTGCATGGCGACGTTCTGCAACATCCCTTTTGCTTCATCCAAGCCGATGCCATATTTTTTTGCTAACCCTTCCGGCACAGAGCCACTTGCTCCTACTGGTGTATTCGGATCCAATTGGTACGCCTTGAACACGACTTCCGCCTTGCTTTCTAAGCCTGTTTCTTTTAACGCTTCTTCCAATCTTCGTTTTCCAATGTAACAAAAAGGGCAAACATAGTCTGACCACACTTCAATTTTCATCATACCTACCACCTTTCATCTTCCATTTTAGAATTCATTCAAATTGGCAACAATGAATATGCCTACTGCTATCGTTATCGAAGATTATTTGGAGGGCTGAACATGTACAATTCACTATGGTTGCGAACCGCTTATCCTCGTGATTCATATCCCGCTTTAGACAAAGATGTCAATTGCGATGTTTGCATTATCGGAGGAGGTTTGAGCGGAATTGCCAACGCTTATTTTCTTGCAAAAGAAGGAAAGGACGTCATCCTGCTCGAGAAAGATGAAATTCTGTGTGGTGCAACAGGCAATTCAACAGGCAAATTGACGACACAGCATGATATCGTCTATGCAAATCTGATCAAACAGTTTGGACATGACAATGCAAGAATTTATTATGATGTAAACCGACAAGCCGTCCTGTTTGGAAGGTCTATTTCTAAAGGGGATGAATTAAGGAACGCAGATTCTATCCTTTTTTCTCAATCCAAGTATGGGACTGAGCTGCTTCAAGATGAAAAGAAGGCGTACGATGACATAGGTATAGTAGGAGAGTTTGGCAAAAATAGCGAACTTCCATTGAAAACGGAAGCTACATTGACGTTGAGAGATGAAACGCAAATCCATCCTGTCCGCTTCGGCCAGCATTTAGCGAAGTTAGCCGTACAGGCGGGCGCACGCATTTTTGAGAAATCGGATGTACGATTGATGGACTTGAAAAAACGTTTGCTCTATACAAATGCTGAACACGAAATCCAATTCAATGAACTTATTCTTTGCACACATTATCCGATAGAAGCGCTGAGAGGATTGCAAATATTGAAGTTGTCTGTCAGTAGATCATATATCGTCTCCGCACAGGCGAATATGCCGTTGACCGGTCAATATATTTCTGTCGACAATCCGAAACGTTCGATCAGAACAGCTTATATAGATGGAAAAACACATTTTCTTTTATCCGGCGAAGGGCATCAGGCGGGGATGGAAAAAGAGACACAAGTACATTATGAAACTTTATCCTCCGAATTGAGAAACGTCTATCAGCTAGACGAGATGAAATACGGCTGGTCGGCACAAGATCCGCAGACACCAGACCTTATTCCATACGCCGGCTGCATTTCGACGAGCATGCCGTATGTCTATTTGAATACGGGCTTTAGAAAATGGGGGCTTACGAATTCGCTCGTCAGTGCACGAATCATCAGCGACCAGATTGTCGGACGTCAAAACAAGGCAGCTTCACTTTATGCTCCCGATCGCACAGGTTTTGGTTCATTCCTCGTCCAAGCGTTGAAAAACACGGGACTTGTGCTGAAAGAATTTACCGGCGGTCACATTTCTAGGACAGACTCCCCTATTTGCACTCATATGGGGTGCAGGACGCGCTGGAATGAAGCCGACCAGACGTGGGACTGCCCGTGCCACGGATCACGTTTCCGAAAGGATGGCTCTGTCCTCGAAGGACCTGCAACGAAGCCATTAGATTTAGGATAGGCACTTCTTCTGTTATCCAGTATACTGTCCAAAAGGGGTGACACGGATGTCCTTGCGGAAAATCATACGGAAACAGGAAACGATTGAAGACAACTACCCGTTCAATCTAGATCTTATACAGAATTTCGAATCCCTCTCCCTCGATTCGCCCGTTACAATTATCGCAGGCGACAATGGCAGCGGAAAGACGACACTGTTAGAAGGGATTGCGGCGGCTGCGGGTAGCATCCTCATCAGCGGCGAGCATATGGAACGGGATCATTCCCTCTCCCCCGCATTCGATCTAGCAGATGATTTAAAACTTGTATGGGATGTTAAAACGAGAAATGGATTCTTTTTCAGGGCATCCGATTTCATTACGTATACGCGTAGCCTTGCAATAATCCGTGAAGAGGCGAAGGCGAAAGTGGAGGAAATCAAACGACACGATCCATATAGCCTTGAAGTCCTTCCTTATGCCAAGACGTATCATGAACTGCGTAATTTATACGGGGAGGGGCTTGAGAAAAGGTCTCACGGTGAAAGTTTTTTCGATTTATTTCAAGCAAGATTCCGTCCCGGTGGTTTTTACATACTCGATGAGCCCGAAGCGCCTTTATCTCCGCAAAACCAGTTGTCGCTCCTTGCGATGATCCACGACATGACGAAGGAAGGCGCCAAATTTCTCATCTCCACGCATTCCCCGATCTTCATGGCATACCCTGAAGCAGATCTGTATGAAATTCAGGATGGCGAGCTCATTAGAGCCACTTTCGAGGAAATGTCCCACGTCCAATTGACGCGTGATTTCCTAAACGCACCTGACCGATATTTACGGCATTTATTTGAATGAAAAAGAAGCGGAGGGAAATTTCGCTCCCCTTCCGCTTCTTTTCATCATTTCAATTCATTATTTTAGCGCTTCTGTCAAAACAGGCACGATTTGTTTTTTCCTTGAAACGACACCTTTGAACAAAGTCGTATTGTTTTTCAAAGGAACGTTGAATGCAGCGCAAGCGCGTTCAGCTGCGTTGCCGAGCGCAATGACAGTAGAATCATTGTTCAAGATGTCCGTTACGACGAACAAGAACAGATCCAATCCTTTTTCTTCAATGATGCTGTTTAATAGAACTTCCAGCTCAGACTGGCGGCTCATGACATCATTGACTTCAATCGCGTTCACTTGGGCGATTTCAATTTTCGAATCCCCGATTGTGAACTCCTTCGCATCAAGCGAGACAAGTTCTTCAAGCGATTTTCCGCTCAAATCTGCCCCAGCCTTCAACATTTCAAGGCCATACGTCTGCGCATCCACATCCGCAATCGCAGCCAATTCATCAGCCGCCGCACGATCCTCTTCCGTGAATGTCGGTGATTTGAAAAGCAATGAATCGGAAATGATCGCAGATAGCATAAGCCCCGCAATATCCTTCGGAATTTCTACTCCATGTTCCTTATAAAGCTTTTTCAAGATCGTCGCAGTGCAGCCGACCGGTTCAGCACGGTAATAGAGCGGGTCCGCTGTCTGGAAATTGGCGATCCGATGATGATCGACAACTTCGATGACTTGTACATCATCCAGATCATCGACGCTTTGCTGTTTTTCATTATGATCGACAAGGATGACTTGCTTTGCTTCGGGCGTTGCTTTTTCGATCAATCGTGGAGCTTCAAAGCCGAATTGACCGAGCGCATAAGCAGTTTCACCTGAAATGGAACCGAGACGCACCGCTTCTGCATCCATTCCAAGCTGTTGTTTCAAATAAGCATAGCTGATCGCCGACGTAATGGAATCGGTGTCAGGGTTTTTATGTCCAAATACTAATACTTTCCCCATCATAATCCTCCTACTAATATATTCCTATTTATTCTATCATAAAGGTTTACTGAACAAAATTGCTGCCAGCTCTTCTTTATTCACAAGAAAATCGGCAATCGTATACTTGTCCAACACGGCCAAATAAGCGGAAAGTGCTTCATGCAACGCGCCTTTCAACTTGCATGCAGACGATAGGATGCAATGATTGCCATCCGGACGGAAACATTCGACTAAATAGAAATCATCTTCTGTTTTCCGGACGAGTGCGCCTACATTTATATCTTCCGGCTTCACGTTCAGCCTGATTCCTCCGCCTCTCCCGCGCACCGTTTCGATAAGCCCCATTTTTCCTAGCTCATGGACGACCTTTGTCAAATGGTTTTTAGAAATTTGGTAGCGATCCGAAATTTCCTGGATCGTCGATAACTCTTCTGCTTCCTTTGTTGCCAAATACATTAATACCCGCAAAGAAAAATCTGTATATAAAGTTAACCGCATATTTTCACCGCCATTCACCAACCTATTATAAGCGATTATGTCGGTATCGTGAAAGAAATGTGTCTAAAATTTTACATCAATATAAAGATGCATTTTAAATATACCTTTTAGAAAAATAATCGTTTATAGTGGAATTAACAAAACAAGAAAGGTTGTGCACCTTATGTTATCCCAAAAAACAATTGATATTGTAAAATCGACAGTTCCCGTTCTTGAACAACATGGCAAAACAATTACGACAGTCTTTTATAAAAATATGTTCGCCGCTCATCCTGAGCTATTAAATATCTTCAACCATGCAAACCAATCGAAAGGGCGTCAGCAAACAGCACTCGCTAATGCTGTGTACGCAGCAGCTGCAAACATCGACAATCTAGGTGCCATCATTCCAGCGGTCGTTCAGATCGCGCATAAGCACCGTTCATTAGGCATCGAAAAAGAACATTATCCAATCGTCGGCTACCATCTTCTCGGCGCTATCAAGGAAGTGCTTGGTGAAGCAGCAACTCCAGAAATCATCGAAGCATGGGGAGAAGCATACGGAGTTATCGCAGATGCATTCATCGGCATTGAGAAAGAGATGTATGATGCAACTGAAGAAGCTGAAGGCGGCTGGAGAACGTTCAAGGAATTCGTCATCGTCGACAAAGTTCCAGAAAGCGACGTCATTACATCATTCTACTTGAAACCTGCGGATGGCAAACAATTGCCTACGTACAAACCAGGTCAATACATTACAGTGCGTTTCCGGGTCCCTGGAGATAAATTCACATTGAACCGACAATATAGCTTGTCCCAAGCACCAGGGAAAGACACATTCCGCATCTCGGTAAAACGTGAAGACGAATGCATGCCGAACGGAAAAGCGTCCGTCCACCTTCACCAAAATATGAACATCGGCGACAAAATCGAAGTGAGTGCTCCAGCGGGAGATTTCTTCTTGGATACAGAGAGCGCAGCACCTGTAACACTAATTAGCGGTGGCGTCGGCATCACACCGATGATGGCTATGTACGAAACGATTGCGAATGCTACACCTGAACGTCCAGTTGCATTCCTTCATTCAGCACGTACACGCAATCACCAAGCATTCAATGAAGTCGTACGCAACTTGAACGGATCACTTCCACATTCCAAATATGAAGTGCTTTATTCTGAAGAAGGCGATGGGTTCATTAACAGTGAATTCCTTGCGAAGCACGTACTTGAAGGCAGCGACGTGTACGTCTGCGGACCGACACCATTCATGCAAGCCGTCGTCTCTGCATTGCACAGCATCGGAGTAAAAGAAGAAAACATTCACTTCGAATTCTTCGGACCAAAAGAAGAATTGGAAATGGTTACTGCTTAATTCAAATGCATTTGACGTCTGAAGCTGGATGAAAAAACGCGGCCCCCAACCGAAGGGAGCCGCGTTCACTTTTATTATTATCTTCGAACCTTCTCAGGCAATTTTACTGAAGCGACAATCAAAATACCTGATAGTAATAATCCTAAATAACCGATCAACGGATAGAAATATGCAACAAGGTTTTTGAAGCCTAGGAAGCTCACCGCAAAGCCGATTACTAAGGTTACCAAAACAAATAGCTTAAAATTCTTCGTACCGATTTTCACAAAACGTGCTCCAAAAGCATAAAACATACTGACAGCCGTGTTGAAAATCATTCCGTACAAAACGAATGCCATGAAAATTGCTAGTGCTGGAGAAATGTCGTTAATAATTGCCAGCATTGGCAATTGTGCATCACCAACTACATCCACTTTAGAGAAGATTGCCAAATGGCTTAGTAAGATAAGAATACCTAAACCTAAACCGCCTACTAATCCTCCAAGCGCTGCTGTCCTTTCATCTTTCTCCGCGCCTCCCATAACGAGTGACATGGACGCACCAACCGCAATATTGAACGACACATAGTTCACTGCAGAAATAAACCAGTTCGGCAATGTAGTATCTACACCTTGGGCAATCGGGTCAAGCACTGCAAACGACGTATCCATTGTCACTAAGCAATAGACCGCAACGCCGACAACCGCAAGAATAAGGAATGGAGTAATACTTCCGATAACCGCTACGACTTTGTCAACATTTAATAAAATCGTGATGAAGACAAGCACAACCATCAGTAAGCTACCGACGAATGAAGGGATGCCAAATTGCTGTTCAAGATTCGATCCAGCACCCGCTACCATGACAACACCTACACCAAACAACGTGAAAATAATTATGTAGTCAATAATCGTGCCTAAAAAACGCCCGCTAATCTTATAAATGACTTCCTTATGGGATGTTGTACGCAACCGGCTTCCAAGCCTTGTCAGTGCCATCCCTATGTAAGCAAATAAAGCAGTAGAAACAATTGCAGCTGCAATCCCCATCATTCCGAAACTTGTAAAGTACTGCAAAATCTCTTGGCCAGACGCAAAACCGGCTCCAACGATAATTCCGATGAAAGCGCTTCCCATTTTCATTATTTTTATCATGGTGTTTCCCCCTTGGTGTCCCCGTAAAAAAAACGAATATGTACCAAATAGTCCGAATTTTTAACGCGGATTAAGTTGTCCCGTTCCAATTTACCATGCTCCTCAACTCTTTTCAACATGATATTTTTTCTTTATTTTTTTATTCCCAAATCTTACAAAAAAAGAACCGCCCCCATCGAGGACAGTTCCATCTTATTATTTTTCAAGTAATTTCTTAGATTCTTCGATGAATGCCGGCAAATCGTCAGGCGTTCGGCTCGTCACCAATTGATTTTGACAAACAACGACCTCTTTATCCGCATATTTTGCACCTGCATATTCCATATCGACTTTGATGGACTTATAGCCTGTTGCATCTCTGCCTTCCAATGTCTTCGCCGTTAGCAGCAGTTGCGGTCCATGGCAAATGGCGAATACAGGTTTCTTATCATCCATGAACTTTTTCGCAAATTGTACGAATCGATCGTCCGCACGTAGCTGATCCGGTGAAAAGCCGCCAGGAATGAACAGGGCATCGAAGTCTTCAGGTGAAGCATCGTCGATTCCAACGTCAATCTTGACCGTTGACTCACCTTGCTTGCCTTTCACTTCTTTGCCAGCTTCTTTCTCGATAGCGACGACTTCATGTCCCGCTTCTTGAAAAGCCTTAGCCGGCTCCGTATACTCCGAGTCTTCGAATAGATTCGTGATCACTGTAGCAATTTTAGCCATTAAGCACTCACCCTTTCGTTTATGTTCACCTTACTACTATTCCACATTGTTGTACTACTAAACTTAAGGGCGATACTTTGAGACAAAAGGATTATCTTTTTCAAAAAATCTCCACGGATAATGGACGGCTTCTCCCGAATTACCAATTCCTACACGAGGGCCCGTTTCAATCTCAATTCCTCCTGGACCTTCGGCAATGAACAGCGGCTCGTCGGCCCAATGATGCCCATAGTACTTCATTGTCACACCGAGCGCTTTTGACAGCTTGCCCGGCCCATTCGTCCAATCTTTCATTTTTAAATGCGGTCCGCGATTATCCCTCATCAGCTCAAGACCATCGACAGGTTCCGCCGCACGGATCAGAACAGCATGCGGCGTCCCAATCGGTCCACTCACGACATTCATCAACGTATGGGTGTGCATTTGATACGTATACACAAGCCCAGGGGCACCGAACATGATCTCCGTCCGCTTCGTACGCCGGTTCCCGAAACTGTGTGCTGCACGATCTTCAGGTCCGTGATACGCTTCCGTCTCAACTATCCTTGCGGCAATAACCCCATCCGGCCGCTCATGCACAATATATTGTCCGACAAGATTGCGGGCAAGCTCCAGCACATGCGGCTCGAAAAATGATTTATCAATTGGCTCGTACATCCATATCCTCCCTCCGTGCAAGTTTTTTATAGAGATCTCGTTATCATTAATTTTCTGTACATCGCTGCGATTTTTGGGTTCTCTCTTTCCCATTCTTTATTTCTCGGCATGGGAATCTTATATTGCTTCTCCAACTCATTCATTAAACCAACCAGCAGCATATCCCTTCTTGGTTGGTCTGAATGAATGATTTCCTCATATTCTGTTTGATAATCCGCAAGCGATTTCTTTGTTGCCATTACATAGTTCCTCCGATAATGTTCTTCAAATGTTTTATTCCAATAGGTTACGACAATCCTTGCCCTTCCGCAAACTCTTTATAAAGAGGATGTGATTCAATTAATTCATTATGCGTGCCGATCCCCGTAATACGCCCCGCTTCAAGGAAAATGAGCTGGTCTGCATCAATGACAGTCGATAAGCGATGCGCGATAATGAGCGTCGTTCTCCCTTCCATCAATCTCTGCAACGCCTCTTGAACATGCGCTTCGGATCCGCTATCCAAATTAGAGGTCGCTTCATCGAGCAGCAAAATTTCCGGATCATGCAATAACGCCCTCGCAATTGCAATCCGCTGCCGTTGGCCACCCGAAAGCTTCATTCCCCTCTCCCCGACGAGCGTTTCAAAACCGTCTGACATCGCTTCAATAAATTGCAGAGCATTCGCCGCCTCAGCAGCCTTCTGCACTTCATCGATTGTTGGACGCACTTCTAAGCCGTACGCAATATTATCCATAATCGTTCCGCTCAACAATGGGCTTTCCTGCGATACATAACCGATCCGCTTCCTCCAATCAGACAATGAGATTTTCGAAATCGGTACATCTCCGATAGAAATCTCACCTTCCGTCGGTAAATAAAACCGTTCAATCAAAGAAAAAATCGTCGTTTTCCCTCCGCCGCTCGGTCCTACAAACGCAGTTACTGTCCCGGGTTTTGCTTGGAATGAAATCCCCTCTAAGACTTCCTTTCCACTTTCGTACGAAAAGCTAACCGATTCGAAATGAATACTTCCATCCAGCACCATATCGGCACCTTCCGCCTTCTCGCTGTCCATTCCCAAAATCTGCTGAATGCGCTCCGTTGCGCCGACTGCCTTCTGGAAAATCGTAAACACTTGCGCCATTTGCGCAAATGGCATAATGATCTGGAACATGAGAAAAATAATGGCGACGAGCGTTCCTGCGGATAAAACACCTTTTGAAACTTGTGCACCGCCATATCCTAAGATGACGACCAAAATGCTCATCATCACAAGCGTCATGACAGGAGATATAATCGCCTGTATTCTTGCTTCCTTCAATCCAAACGAAAACAAAGATTGAATTGCCTTCTCTCCTTTCGCCCCTTCATTGGGCTCTGCCCGGTATGCCTTCACCAAACGAATATCGCCAAGCACACGTCCGAGATGACCCGAAAACTTTGCCATTTCCCCTTGTGTCGCCTTCGCAATCTTATGCATAATCCGGCCAAGCGGAAAAATGATCGCCATGCTGACCGGAATGCTAATCAACATGATCAACGTCATCTTCCAGTCCAAATACAACAGAATCGCAACTGCTCCAATGATTGAAATGATGCCCGTTATGAACGACACGAGATGATCAGATACTAATTGTTTCAACATCGTCGTATCTTGCGTAATGCGACTCATCGTTTCACCGGTTTCATTTTCATCGTAATAGGCAACGGGCAGCCTCAGCACTTTCCCCCATAGCTTGCCCCGCAAATCGGCAACTATTGTTTCGCCGATATACGCAAGCAAATAATACGAAACTCCGCCCAACACCGCCTGTAAAATAAAAACAGTAAAAAGGAACACAGCTGTTTTCCAATTAAACGATGCCGCCGTCAACGAATCAACAAGCTCCCTCGTCACTAACGGAACCGCCAAACTCGCCGCAGTCGAAAACAGAGCAAGCACCAGCGCAATCGCCGTCTTCCCCTTTGGCCATTTCAGCTGCCGCAATAAAGCAATGAATTCCTTCATCGATCCCTTCGTTTTTAACTCATCTTCCATCCAATCACCGACTCTCTATTTTCCTTCATACCAATAATAAGCATTATAAAATTTCGTATACATATCAAAGCTCATTCTAATGTCATTTTGAATTTCTTCAAGACGATGGATCATATGGAATCTTGAATAAAATGGGGTGTTCATAATGCTCACAATCTCCTCCTCAGCTGCTCGACTCCGACTCAAAGCGGCATTGAGATACTTTCTGGATTCCGACGAGTGTGCCTCCTCAAAAGTGATATCCAATAACCTGTCCTGCAAGAATCTAAGGTCTTCCACAATAATATTCAAGTCACTTTTACTGATTCTTGATCTGGAGGTCGTCATCATATCCATTTCATACGTTTCGAGAATGTATGGAGTAGCGTACTTAACATGATCCATCGTATAGCCTTCCGGATCCTTCCCCTCATTCTCTTCATCCACCTTCCTGAATTCATATAATTTCATTTTGTAATCTTGCAAAATAGGAAGCTCCGTACTGACTGAAACGGATTGATAGACGCTGAAAGCCGAATAGGGGAAAAACACCTGTGCAAATAATAACCCTGTGACAATAACTAACCCGATCCACATCTCCTTTTTCAATCCATATCCCCCTTATGCAAAACCGCCAGCCACCTCTCCACTTCCTTCGGCGATTTCAAAATTATCACTTCCGCATTGGCACGCTCAAGCATTTGCAAAACGCCCGGCCGTTTCTTTTTTGGATACGTCCATATGAACTTCACAAACTCCCAATCGATCTTTTCTGGACAGCCTTCCGCCATATCCGGACGCGTTTTCCCGCGATACATCCATCTTCTTTTGAAAACCCTCGATAGGCATAGCCAATTCGGGAAGTCGAGGAAAATAATCAAATCAGCATATTGAGCCCGCATCTCAATCGTGGAGTTGAAATTTCCATCGATGATCCATGCGGGCTTTTTTAATTCATTTTGAAGTTTTTCACGAAACTCAGGATTCGGGGTCGGCACCCATCCTTCATTCCAAAAAAGGGCGTCTAAATGGAGGACCGGCAATCTGAGACGTTCTGCAAGCTCAACAGATAACGTTGACTTTCCCGCCCCGCTGCATCCGATAATTAAAATCCGGTTATATGACTTGTCATTCATCTCGCAATTCCTCCAGCATCCTGCCAATCGCCAACCAATCCGCATCTAAGTCGGGACGGTGGGACGGTCGATAAAATACCGCTGCCGGATGGAAAGTCGGAACAATTCGATATAGACGCTCTGTCCACTCAAACGTAGTTGCATCAAGATCAGGGAGAAACCGAACTGGCCGTTCCAGCAATTGGCCGTGAAGCTCCGTCACTTTCGCATCTTTGCCGAGCAGCCTTTGCAATCCGACATTCCCGAGCGCTACAATAAGCTTCGGCTCAATATTCGCCAACTCATAATCAAGTACTGGGGCATGCGCCAAGATCTCTTTTGTTGTCGGCGGCCGATTATACTTCCGTTTCGTCATCGAACCGTCACGCTCCCGCTTCTCTCCCCATTTGTATGGACGGCTGCGCACTGCACTCGTAATATACACATCGTCACGCGTAAGTCCGATCGAATCAAGTGACTTCATCAATTCCTTACCAGCCCTGCCGATGAAAGGAATTCCATTTATCGCCTCAAATTCCCCAGGCGCTTCGCCGATCAGCAACAGCTCTGGCTTCTGGGGTCCTTCCCCATAGACAAACCCTTCCACCGGAAACCCTTTGATCCGCTCCCTGCCAAGTTCAGCTATCGATTCAGGTATTCGAAACATCGACACACTCCCTTTCAACCTTATCCGGGTTTTTCATATCTGGGTTAAGTTAGTAACTTTATTGTTTCATCTAAAAATGCTTTCCCGTCACATTGTTTGATCTTCTCGATTCCTTCTTCTATCCGATCATATCGAAATGCGCGGATAATTGCGAATAGATGAGGGATCATCTCCTTTTCGCGATCAGATAAAGGCCTTTCAGTTTCATAAGCGTCTATGTATGCTTCGTATCGTTCTTCAGAAGTTTCTTTTCCCTCGAAGTCATAATGCCATGCTAAGAAAACAGCAACGCCTATACACTCATTAAGCAAAACTTCATCCCCTGCGATATTGTAATCAAAAACAGCGGAAATTTTATCTTGTTGGAATAGAAGATTATAAGGACATAGATCTCCTTGTACCGGCCCCGATGGAAGTGAATCCCACTCTTTTTGTAATTGCGTTCTTCTACTTTGATACAGTTCTTTTATCATGGCCAACTCAACAGCATAGTTTTTATCTTCAGCCACAGTTTTGATCAAGTCCAAATAACTTAATTCATTTTCATCATATTCACCAAATGCATCCGTTTGGTTCCCGCCGAACATGCCCCAGCTTGTTCCTGTATGGAAACGGAAATCTGTTTTTGATGAAACGGCATGTTGTTTACCGAGCATCTTTCCAATTTCTTTAATATGTGATAAGTGGAGTTTCTTTATCTCTTCTCCCTTCCCTTTCTGTTCGAGAATGAAAAGCAAACCCTCGTGCTTTACATACCCGTTTCCATCTATTGTTTTTTCCGGCATGATAAAAGGTAAACCCGCATCATTCATAATCACGGTGAATTCGATGATACTTTCAATAAAAGCAGCTGGCTGTTTTTCACCTTTCAAGAAATACGTTTCCCCTTCCACTTCCACCTCTGCAACAAGCCGATCTTTATCTCGCAAAATTTCTTGGCGGGTTATCGGCTTTGAAAAATAGTGCTGCATTACCTTTTGGATCAATTCATTCGCCTCCAACAATATGTTGTTGCAACGATCGCTCTACGCTTGTCGCGAAGCTATTGCCAGCTCCCCAATCAAAGCGGAAAAATACACCTTCCGAGCTGCCCGCCGCGACGACATGGACACGTGTTGCACCATCAAAGTTATCAATCGTCGTCGTGACAGAAGCTCTGTTATTCGAACGCATATAATATTTTTCCATTATCAACACATGGACTTCCGACGAACCGGCTGTCCTCCTATAATGATCTACTAACGTACCGCTAATGCTTCCACGGAGGATTTCAGACTGAATGATGTCTACTGCTTCTCCTGGCGTAATCGACACGTTGAAGTCCTTAACTGACATATCAACATCCCCTCTCTATATTTTTATATACGTTTGGAATCGTTTGGAAGTTTCAATTTGTTGAGGTTACCGGAGGAGAGGTGGGTTTGAGCGTGAAAAGGCGTTCTTTGGGCGCAGAACGCTACGCTTTGAGCGCAGAATTCCACTTCTTGAGCACGGTTTTGATTTCTTGAGCGCAAAAGCCGGTTCTTGAGCGCAAATTTGATTTCTTGAGCACGGAACCTGTTTCTTGAGCGCAGTCCTGCCGCTTTGGACGCGCTGACTTTTCCAATCAAAAAAGGACTGCCACGGCAGTCCTATCTCTTATTCCAATTCCAATTGTTTAGTTTCGGTCCCTAGCAGCAGAACTGCGAGGACGCCGATAATAATGGCACCGCAAAAAATCGTGAAAATGAATCCGAAGCCGTATCCAGCAGTCAACATCGAGCCGACTAGCAATGGGCCGAAGATGCCGCCGATTCTGCCAACTGCAGCCGCCATTCCCGAGCCGGTCGCCCGGACGGCAGTTGGATATTGTTCCGGTGAATAGGCGTATAATGCCCCCCATGCCCCTAAGTTGAAGAATGAAAGGAAAGCGCCTGAAATGAGTAACATCGTAAGCGACTCAGCATTTCCGAAAAGAAGTGCGCTCACCGCTGTACCGATCAAGTAGGTCGCAAGGACAAATTTTCGTCCTGCCCTTTCAATAAGCCAGGCAGCTGTGAAGTAGCCCGGCAATTGTGCGAGAGTCATGATAAACACATACTTGAAGCTATGGATCATATCGAATCCTTTCATGACCATGACGCTCGGCAGCCAGAGGAACATCCCATAATAGGAGAACACGACGGTAAACCAGACAATCCATAGCATCGTCGTCCTACGCGAGTATTCCTTGGACCAAATTAGCTTCAACTTGTCGCCGATTGACTGTTTCGGTTCTCCCTCCCTTTCAAATTTCGGGGAGTCGGGCAAATTGCTCCGTAAATAGATGGCGTAAAATGCCGGGAGCGCAGTCAGGATGAGCGCTATCCGCCATCCGAATTCAGGGATGATGAAGTACGCAAGCAACGCTGCAATAAGCCAGCCTGCAGCCCAAAAGCTTTCCAATAAGACAACGACTCGTCCACGCTCTTTTGCCGATACGCTCTCCGAAACAAGCGTCGAAGCAACTGGAAGCTCTCCACCAAGACCTGCCCCTACGAAAAAGCGCAAAATGAGGAAGACGGTCAACGTTGTCGTCAATGCCGATAATCCGCTCGCCAATGAAAAGAGTACGAGCGTCATCATGAAAACATTTTTCCGTCCAATCCGGTCTGCAAGTAATCCAAAGCCAAATGCCCCGATTGCCATACCGATCGAGTTCATGCTTCCGATCCAACCCATTTCACTTGTCGTCAAATGCCATTCGACCGAAATGGCTGCAATGACGAACGAAAGGATACCGACGTCCATCGCATCGAACATCCAACCTGTCCCAGAAATCGCGAGTAATTTATTGCGGGAGATGCTGCTATTTTTTGTATTCAAAATAAGTCTGCCCTTCGTTGTATAGTTTAGTGTCTTGACACTTGTCATTATACTACCAGGCTACTAGTAATCACAAGCAGTTTTTAAACGATACTTAATCGTCCATCTATCATTCGCGCATGAACCCCTAATTTATCCACGTCAATATGATGGACTTGATCTCCTATCCAAATTTCTGTGCCGCATCGGGCGAGCCCAATCGTAATTGTCCCGCCACTATCCGTCTTGACAACCGTTTTCACACCATTCGCAGACCCAGTTTCTTTAATGGACACCTTTTCACCGGCTTCGATGAGCCCACCACGACAAGAGCCTTCGACGGAAACTTGACTTTTCGCTGTAACTGAACAATTGCAAAGCCCTGCATCCGTCACCTCGATAGATCCATTGCATGACAAGGCGCTATTACTGGCATAAGGAAGCTTTAGAAAAGAATCAATGCATCCCTTTGCCGAGAATTTCTCGACAAGCACATTGGCCTCCTTTAAAAGCTTTACAAACTCTTCCGCATTATTGACAACCGTCAACGATGTGTCTGTAAAAACGTTAGACAACTTCTCAATGATCGGCTCCCATTCCGGCGACAATTGGGCAGAATGATCTTTTGCCTTTTGAATGAATTCAAGCTTGTCGCGTTGAAAATCCAAATATTTTTCCTTTAGAATAACCCGCATAACGTCTTTCAATTCACCAGCATTTACTTCATCTGGCTTGACGCCGCGTAAATGGATGATTTGAAGTACGGTTTCCTGCACCTTCTCCAAATAGGAAATAAGTTCGCTTAATTGTTCCGCAAGTATTTCTTCCAACACTTCCTGCATTCCGACTGTCACAGTGGAGGAGAAGACATTTCCTTCGATGGTGGCAGACGCTCCCGCTTCGACGGTCGCTTTCCGGACAGTCCCGTGAATAAAAATCTTCCCCGATGCGCCGACAAACATTGAGTTTTCCACATCTTTGCCGATGCGGACATCACCGTTGAAGCAAATATTGCCGCTTCTCACATCGACATTTCCATCATGCAAAAGTTCATTGACATTTTGCGTTATTTCCGTCACAGATTTCTCCATGCTCTCACCTCGAGTCACTGTTTTAATCTCATAATAGCAAAAAAAGGCCTGTTCACCTAATTAGTGAACAGACCTTTTGAGCACAGTTGCTCATTACAGTTATAGTGCTGCTTCTACCTCTTTAATCATTTCCTTCATGGACAACAAGCCTCCGCCGGACAGGTACCAGTATTCCCCGTTCAGGTAGATAATCTTATTGTTTTTATAAGCATTAGTCTTTTTCACAAGATCGTTTTCAATAGAGTCTTTTGCACTTGCACCGTTGCCGATTGCTGCATCACGATCGATGACGAATAGGACATCAGGGTTTTTCTCTACAATGTATTCAAACGCAATATTTTGCCCATGTGTAGAGATTTCAATTTTCTCATCGGCCGCTGTAAAGCCCAACACGTCGTGAATTAATCCAAAACGAGAATTCGGACCATATGCACTCACTTTACCTTCGCTTGCAAGAACGATAAGCGCCTTTTCATTTACAGAAGATGTTTTTTCACGAATGGCTTCAACGTTTTCGTCAATCTCCGCAAGCTCAGCTTTCACTTCGTCTTCCTTGCCAAAAATTTGTCCCATCAATTCAGCATTATGCTTAAAGGAATCAATATAATGAGCATAGTCGATTCCTACATAAATCGTTGGAGCGATTTCTGCAAAATCCTCATACAACTCCGCTTGACGAGTCGAGATAATGATAAGGTCTGGTTTCATTGCATGAATTGCTTCAAAATCAGGTTCTTTCAAGCTTCCAAGATTTGCATATTTATCGTCGTCATATTTTGAAAGGTATCCTGGAACGTTCGCTCTTGGCAAACCTGCCACTTCAACACCAAGTTCATCCAGCGTATCAAGTGTCCCGAAATCGAAGACAACTACTTTTTCAGGGTTTTTCGGCACTTCAACAGGCTTGTCGCTAAGTTCATGTTCAACTGAAATCGTTTCAGCTGCATTGTTTTTTTCTGCATCGGAACCTGTTGCTTTTTCATTATCTTTGTCCTTCGTGCCGCATGCAGCAAGTACAATCATTAGAGCCGTAAGCAAAAGAGTTATTGAAAGCTTTTTCATTAGTACCATCCTTTTTTTTAAGAATTAAAATAGACGCAAATATTACAGTTGTTCATTCTTTTAATAGGAATATCCATATCATAAATTTCCTTCAACGCATCCGAATTGATGATTTCTTCTGTCAGACCATCTCTGACGACTCGCCCATCTTTCAAAGCGACAATCCGATCGGAATAGACAGATGCGAAATTGATGTCATGGAGTACGATGACAACAGTCTTCCCAAGATCGTCAACTAATCTGCGCAGGATTTTCATAATTTGGACGGAATGTTTCATATCCAAGTTATTCAATGGTTCATCCAAGAGGATATAATCGGTATCCTGGGCGATAACCATTGCGATAAAAGCACGTTGGCGTTGACCGCCGGATAATTCATCCATATAGCTATGCTGCATATCCATCAATCCCATATAATCCATTGCCTGTTCTACAATCCTGATGTCTTCAGCATTCAACTTCCCTCGCGAATAAGGGAAACGTCCAAACGACACCAATTCCCGGATTGTCAATTTTACATTCATGAAGTTGGACTGCTTCAAAATTGAAACCCGCTTGGAAAATTCATTGGATTTCATTTTTTGAACACGATCATCATCGACGAGCACTTCACCCGTATCAGCATCGATCAGACGGCTTACCATTGAAAGCAGCGTCGATTTCCCAGCTCCATTGGGCCCGATGAAAGAAGTGATCTTTCCTCGATGGATATTGACACTCACCTTTTCAACGACCGCTTTTTTTCCATAGAACTTTGACAACTCCCGGACTTGGATCATGAGGATCGACTCTCCTTTAATAGTAGATAGATGAAATAAATACCGCCCGCAAAATTGATGATAACACTTAGCGTCGTCGAAAACGTGAAGATCCTTTCTACGACCCACTGTCCTCCGACGAGCGCGATGATGCTCATGACAGAAGCACCCGCAATAAGAACTGTATGTTTATATGTTTTTAAAAATTGATAAGATAAATTGGCGACGATTAAACCAAAGAATGTAATCGGTCCGACAAGCGCTGTCGATACGGAGATCAAAACCGCGGATATGACGAGCATCATTTTGACGACTTTATCATACGAAACACCAAGGTTGATAGCCGTGTCCCTGCCGAGCGACAGTACATCAAGATCATTGAATGATTTCCAACCTACGACGAACGTGATGATGACAATTCCAAGCGCCCACCAAACCAATTCACCGCTTACATTATTGAAGCTTGCAAACATTTTGTCCTGCACCCGCATAAATTCATTCGGGTCGATGAGAACTTGCAGGAATGTCGATATGCTTCCGAAAAATGTCCCGACAATTATGCCGACGAGCAATAGGAAGTAAATCGGCTGACCGCCCCTTTTGAAGAGGAAACGGTATAAAATGAGCGCAAAAACAATCATTGTAGATACGGATAATATGAAATTGACATGCTTGTTGACGATTGTAATATGGTTTGAACCAAGGAAGAAAATAATGGCCGTCTGAAGCAATAAATACAAGGAATCCAATCCCATTATACTTGGCGTCAAGATCCGGTTATGTGTAATCGTCTGGAATATGACTGTCGAATACGCGATTGCCACCCCTGTCAACGCCATCGCGATCACTTTGATGCTCCGGCGAGGAAGTGCATAGTCAAAACTGCCATTTAAATCTTGGAATAAATATAAAGCACAAAATGCGGCAGCCAAAACAGATAAGATAATCAATTTAGTAGAATTACGCATATGCCTTCCTCCTAAACAGCAAGTAGAGGAATATACCGCTTCCGATGACGCCGACCATCAGACTGATGGAAATCTCATAAGGGTAAATGAGAACCCTGCCTAATATGTCACAGATCAACAGGAAGATCGCACCTAACAAAGCGGTGTGCGGCAATGTTTTCTTCAAATGATCACCATGGAAGATCGATACGATATTCGGGATGATCAACCCGAGGAACGGAATCATCCCAACCGTCAAAATGACCGTCGTCGTAACAAGTGCCACTAAGATGAGGCCAATATTGACGATCCGCTTATACGCAAGACCCAAGTTCTTCGAGAAATCCTCACCCATTCCCGCAACCGTAAAGCGGTTCGCGTACAAATAAGTGATGATCAGAACCGGGATGCTTATGTATAGAAGTTCATATCGCCCTTTCATAATCATCGAAAAGTCACCTTGCAGCCATGCTGCCATATTTTGAATGACATTCGATTTATAGGCGAAGAACGTAGTGATCGAGGACAAGATATTCCCAAACATGAGTCCGACGAGCGGAATGAATATCGCATCCTTGAACTTGATTCGATCGAGGATTTGCATGAACAGCAACGTCCCTGCAAGGGCGAATGCAAAAGCCACAACCATCTTCTCGATCGTCGATGCATTGGTAAACAATAGCATCGATACTAAAATACCTAACCGTGTAGCATCCAGCGTTCCTGCAGTTGTGGGCGAAACGAATTTGTTTCGGCTTAGTTGCTGCATGATCAAACCGGCGATGCTCATCCCTGCCCCGGCGAGTAGGATCGCTACAAGTCTCGGTACACGGCTGATCAGAAAAATCTCAGTCTCCTCAGATCCGAAATCGAGGAGATCCGTCGGTTTAATGGAGCTCACTCCGACGAATAATGAGAGAAATGAGAGTAATAGTAATGCAATGAACAAATAACGTTTCTTCATGAAGAAAGAACTCCGATATCGAATATTTGCTCTAACTGAGAATCCTTCAAGTGAAAACGATTATCAGTTAGCTGCAAATCCAATTATAGCAGGTATGTATTCAGTGTCAACCGATAATTGAAAATGATTATCAATTACAAGTTTGTTAGTTGAGAATTGATTGATAAAATCCTCACTTCAAGCGGTTTCGGCAATTGTGACGAGAATCTAACGCTTTTCATCACATAAAAAAGCAGCCATAGACAGCCGCTTTTGGCTATCCATGACCACTTTCTCTTTTTTACTCTTGAGTTTCGTTCATCAATTCTTCAAGGTCAACTGCTTCGTCGAGGATTTCTTGAGGAACTACGATTTCATCGATTTCATTGATTTTCGAAATGACAGATTTCATCTTTTGAACGATGTGCATTTCTTCTTCTTCGACTTTCATCGTCATATCCATGTCTAAATCAAATGCATTCGTGTAATACGTCTCTTTGTCGATGTACATAACGACTTCAAGGCTTTTCACATCCATGTTGTTCAACAGATCAGCATCTTCCTCAGTCATTTCCATATCTGCAGGTAGAGCAGAACCCATCAATTCTTTCATTAGACCGCTGAATTTATCGCCAGAAGCGGATAGCGTCAAGATGTACTCGTCGTCCGTCTGTTCGAACTTGAAATCATCTTTGAATTCATTGAACATTTTCATATCCAACGTCGGGTCTGTTTCACCGCCCATTTGCGCCATCATTTCATCGTACATGTCCTTAGGCATCTTAATCCATTGGCCAGACTCAGGGTCGTTCATGAAGAAACCTGAATCAGTCATGTACAGTTCCATATCCATTTTACCTAGATCGCCCATGTCCATCTTCATCTTTTGGTGCATAGCCAATGGCTCAACGATGGCATCCATGTCCATTTTAATTTTTGAATCCATTTCAAGCTCTTGACTTGGTATGGAAATTTTTTGGTCGATATCCATGACTGCATGCATGCTCTTTTGCTCTGCAGACACTTCCATCGCTTTACTATATACTTCCTGCGCCGTCATCTCACTTTTGTTTTCTAACTCTACTTCTTTACCAGTTTCTGCATCCTTCTTCGGTTCCGCTGCAGATCCACAAGCTGCTAACCCAAGTGCCAGAACACCAACACCAAGACCCTTTAACCACTTTTTCATCTGATTCGCTTCCCTTCTGTAATTCTCTTTATGTCACACCTAATGATACGGTATTAAAGGAAAAGGGTTCCACCATTTTTCGGAATTCCTCTAATTTGAATCTTTTCTACCAGTAAAATCCTATATGTCTTTTCTCACCCACTAAACTATTTCGACTTCTGAAACTTTTCGTACCACTTTTAAATAAATTTCGCTATAATAGCTTGGACTACAGAAAGGACGTCATAATTATGCTAAAAAAATTCTTTTCCTATTATAAGCCGCATAGACGGCTTTTCATCATCGACTTCTCAAGCGCCATATTCGTTGCTTTGCTTGAATTGGCGTTTCCGATGGCTGTCCAATGGTTCATTGATACCCTTCTGCCTTCCGGAGATTGGGGGAAAATCGTTACGACGAGCGTTTTGTTGTTGCTAGTTTACTTGCTAAGCACATTCCTTCAATACATCGTCAGTTATTTGGGGCATAAGCTTGGCATCAATATCGAGACGGATATGAGGCAGCAGCTATTCAATCATGTCCATCGGCAATCTTTCCGTTTCTTCGACAATACGAAGACCGGGCATGTAATGAGCCGGATCACGAATGACCTATTCGATATTGGCGAGCTCGCCCATCACGGTCCTGAAGATGCTTTCATTGCGGTCATGACGATCATCGGTGCTTTCATTCTTATGTACGGGATTAATCCTGAACTAGCAATCATCGCAATCTGCATGGTGCCTCTACTCGTCGTTCTCGTGACATTCTGTAATATCAAGATGAACGCAGCATGGCAGAACATGTACGGGAAAATTGCGGATGTCAATGCGCGGGTCGAGGACTCGGTATCCGGTGCGCGGGTCGTTAAATCGTTCACGAACGAAGACTTCGAAATTTCGCGTTTCAAAAAAGACAACGGCAGTTTCAGACTCGCTAAACTTGTCGCTTATAATGTAATGGCGTGGACGCATTCTAGTATGTATATGATGACTAGGCTTGTGACGTTAGTCGTGCTCGTTGTAGGAGCATGGTATACGTACAAGGGCATTCTGAAGCCAGGGGAGCTTGTCGGATTCATTCTTTTCGTCAATATTCTCATCAAGCCTGTCGATAAGATCAGTGCATTGCTTGAATTATATCCTAAAGGAATGGCAGGCTTCCGTAGATTTCTTGATTTAATCGAACAGGAACCGGAAATTAAAGATCGGCCAAATGCGAAAACTGTCAGCCACTTGCATGGAGATATTTATTTCGACGATGTCCATTTCCAATACGACGATAATAAAAATGTATTGAATGGCATTGACTTATCAATTAAATCTGGTGAAACGATTGCTTTCGTCGGTCCATCAGGGGCTGGAAAGACAACAATCTGCTCCCTTATACCGCGATTTTACGATGTTGATTCCGGAGCGATTTCAATTGATGGCATTGACATTCGCAACATGACACAGCAGTCGTTGCGTTCCCAAATCGGGATCGTACAACAAGACGTCTTTTTATTCACAGGGACGATCAAGGAAAACATCGCGTACGGAAATTTGAATGCGACAGATGAAGAAGTGATAGCGGCTGCGAAAAAAGCGCATTTGGAAGATTTCATCTCGTCGCTTCCTGACGGCTATGAAACGCAGATTGGTGAACGCGGGTTGAAATTATCCGGCGGGCAGAAGCAGCGGCTTGCAATTGCGAGGATGTTTTTGAAAAATCCTCCGATCCTCATCTTGGATGAAGCAACTTCTGCACTTGATACAGAAACGGAGCGCATCATTCAACAATCGTTGAACGAGCTTGCCGAAAATCGGACGACACTTGTCATCGCCCATCGATTGGCAACAATCCGGGATGCAGATCGAGTTGTCGTCGTGACAGAAGACGGAATTGCAGAAGACGGAAAATACGATGAGTTAGTAAGAAAGGGCGGCATTTTCGCCCGTCTGCACAATATTCAATTCCAAGAGGTTTAACATTTCGAGAACCGGGGGATACTACTACCATCCCACCCCCTTTCTCTTTATAGATAAAAACCGTACCGTAGACTTTCGAGTCACACGGTACGGTTTTTTCGTTTAATGTCCAGCTACAGGCGCCTTCCGCTTTTCGTTAATGTCTAGCTTCAGGCGCCAGGGGCTCGAGGTCATAAGGCGATGATACTCTGTTGCAAAAAGCGCAACGCCGTATCTTCACCTTATGCTTGTCGCCCCTATGCAGGCGCCTTCCGCTTTTCGTTAATGGCTGATAATGAATTCCTCAAACTTGATTCGTTCAGAACCATCCATTTCGACGGTCATTAATGTCCCCTCTTCCTCGTACTCCGTCTTCTTCACATTCGCTTTGTCATTCAAATACGAAACGACATCTCCGCGATCAAACGGAACGAGCAGCTTGCAAGTAATGTACTGTTCAAAAACTTTTTTCTTGATCAAATCAAGCAACTCATCTAATCCCATCTCTTCTTTAGCCGAAATCCAAACGCTATCCGCTGTTTCCCGAGGATACGGGACTCCTGCTAAGTCTGCTTTATTATATACATTGATGGTCGTAATATTTTCCACACCGACGTCATGCAATGTGTCGTTTGTCACTTCCATCATATAACGGTATTCAGGATTTGAAACGTCGACGACATGTATAAGAAGATCTGCTCCACGAGCTTCCTCTAAAGTGGAGCGGAATGCCTTGACCAAGTGATGGGGCAGCTTCGAAACGAATCCGACCGTATCCGTCAGGAGAAATTCCTTATTGTCGGCAAACACTAAACGACGCACAGAAGTGTCAAGCGTTGCGAAAAGCATATTCTCTTCATACACTTGCTTCGAATTTTCATCATCCATTTTTCGAAGTAATGCGTTCATTAACGTTGATTTACCAGCATTCGTATATCCAACAATCGATACGACCGGTATGCCGCTTTTCTTCCGTTGTTTCCGCTGTGTATCACGCCGATCTCTTACATGCTCGAGATCCCTGCGCAACTTCGAAATTTGGTCTTCGATTTTCCGACGATCGAGCTCAAGCTTCGTTTCCCCGGCCCCCTTGTTTTGGAAGCCTCCGCCGGTTCCTCCCCCTTGCCTGCTTAAGGAAGCGCGCAATCCGACAAGCCGCGGCAATGTATACTGGAGCTGCGCCAATTCTACTTGCATCCTAGCTTCATGCGTACGTGCCCGTCTCGCAAATATATCGAGGATGAGCATCGTTCGGTCAATAACCTTCACTTCAAGCTCCTGCTCCAAATTTCGGATCTGCGAAGGAGAAAGTTCATCATTGAAGATGATCAGATTTGCATCTGTCTCTTCATAAAAACGCTTAATTTCTGCGATTTTCCCTTTTCCGACATAAGTTGTCGGATGTCTGCGCTCCAAATTTTGCGTTACGCTGCCAACGACTTTCACATCGATAGCCTCCGCCAAATTTCGAAGCTCTTCCATTTCGTATTCAAAATGCTCATCATTCTGTTCCTGTACTCCGACAAGAACCGCATATTCTACCAATATATCCACTAAAAAACCCCTTTCTTCATTTAACGAATGACGACTTCCTGCAAACGATCTTTCCCGCCTTCTTGTTCGACGAACCGCAGCCGGACATTTCCAATCGTAATGTCATTTGAATCTCCGACTTTCTGCGAAAGCAACACTGCCCATTCACCAGTGTCTCGCAAAGGGTCTTCAACGCCAAAAATGCACTCCCGGATTTCCATCTCCTCATTTTCCACAGTCAATACACCTTCAGCGCGCAACTGCTCGAAACGAATCTCTTCAGGCGTTTCCCACTCGATGAAAAAAGGATATGGCAGTTCACCGGAAACCGGTTGATCGACAAATAGCATTTTCCATTTTTTCAATTCTCCCGCGGCTGTCCGCCGCTCTGCATTCAACACACCGGAAGTCGCAAAGCCTTTGTTTGTAATGTCCTCATTAAATTGCTCAATATCTGTTACGGATAAACATATTGTGCCCCATCCATCCTTGTCCTTCAAATCATGAAGCAGCAAGCGTGTCAACGGATGGTCCACTTTTGCCGCAAATTCGGCGCGTTCCACAGATAGCCATTCTACATAAGCATTTTTCACATATAGTAATGCATTATGCGTTCCCCACTTTTCATGCCTACCGCCAATCACTGCATGTTTACCTTCATTCCTCTGCTCGCTTACAATTTCGTCAGGACTTTTCGATGTGAAATAAACAACATGATCAAGTTTCATCTGCGAGATCCCCCTTTTAAGAATAGATTACCATATCCAAAAAAATACGACCTCCGCTACATACGCAGGAGGCCGTTTCCATTATCTTTCTTTTTTCAATAAAACCATCGCGTCATAGAATTCCTTGTCGATTTCCGCGTTCGGACGATACGTCATCAAGCTGACGAAATATGTTACGACTAGACAGATAAGGAATCCAGGGACGATTTCATATAAACTATCTGACAGAACGTCGACGGTGCCCCAAATACCGACAGTGATTGCACCTGCCACCATTCCCCATAACGCACCTGTCGCTGTCAGCTTGCGCCAATATAGAGACAGCAAGATGATCGGTCCAAACGCTCCTCCGAAGCCCGCCCATGCAAATGAAACGAGCTTTAGAATTGATTCATTGTTTGGCCATGCAAGCGCCATAGCGATTAATGAAACGACAAGCACTGCCATCCTGCCCAAGAACACATATCGCTTATCTGTCGCATCCGCCTTGATGATTGCCTTGTACAAATCTTCGATAAGAGCTGATGAAGTAACAATCAACTGCGAAGAAATCGTACTCATAACAGCCGCAAGTACTGCCGCAAGCATGATCCCTGCAATGAATGGATGGAAAATGATCTGTCCTAATGCAATAAATACAGTTTCCTCATCGACCAATTCAGCGCCTGCGTTCTGTTGGTAATAAGCAATCCCAACGAGCGCGGTTGCGATAGCACCGAACAAGCTTAACGCCATCCAGCCAATTCCGATCCGGCGTGCACTTTTTGTTTCCTTTACTGATTTAATCGCCATGAAACGAACGATAATATGTGGTTGTCCAAAATAACCGAGCCCCCATGCAACGGATGAAATAACACCAGCTACTGTGGCCCCTTTCACAAGACTTAGCATGTCTGGATTCACTTCCCTAATGCTTGCAGCCGTTTCCGCAAATCCACCTGTCAAAGTCAAACCGATAATTGGAACTAATAATAACGCAAAGAACATCGTAAGACCTTGTACAAAATCGGTATAGCTTACGGCTAAAAACCCTCCGAAAAGCGTATACGCAATAACGACAGCCGAAACGATCAACATTCCGGAATGATAACTCAGTCCGAATGAACTCATGAAAAATTTACCGCCAGCAACCATACCCGAAGAGACATAAAACGTAAAGAAGACAAGAATAATAATACCTGAGGCAATTCGAAGCAGTCTTGACTTGTCTTTAAGTCGACTTTCCAAGTAACTCGGGATTGTAATTGAGTCGCTCGACACTTGCGTATACACACGAAGTCTTGGTGCAACTAATAGCCAGTTTAAATACGCACCTACTGTCAAACCGATTGCAATCCAGGCTTCCGTTAACCCGACAGCATAAATGGCTCCTGGCAACCCCATAAGCAACCAGCCCGACATATCTGCTGCACCGGCACTGAGTGCAGTGACAGCAGGTCCAAGTGAACGCCCGCCTAGCATGTAATCATTCAAATTCGTTGTTTTCCTATATGCATACCATCCGATGAAGAGCATCGCCACCATATATACAACAATGGCTATCAATTGATAAAAATCACTAGACATACTTTCCCCTCCCGCTTCATTTTTCTATATAATAACACCTTTTCGTTAATTAAAGACATCTTTTGAAAAACCACGTCATTATTCCTATAAAAATGCCAATGAAACAAATTTCCCGGGAAATGTACATATTTCGACAACGTAGTTGAAATGATTTTAAACGAAGGAAGTTTACGCTTGCAAAAAAACGGGAATATCTGCGTAAGGAGGCGATTCCTGATGCCTTGGAATAAAAACGATTATCCCGATTCCTTTAAAAATTTGGAGCCCGAAGTACGTAATAAGGCAATCGAAATTGCGAATGCTTTATTGCGAGAAGGGAATGAAGAGGGCCGAGCGATTTCCATTGCGACAGCTAAAGCAAGGGAATACGTACATGGCGATAACTCTGACCGTGCTAAATATGAAGCGAAAGCACGGAACGAAGATTGGATTCTTATAAAAGAAAATGGCGAACGCGCAATCTTCAAAGAGGACACAAAAGATGATCTTCTTGAAAAAGCGAAACCGTACGTAAATGAACATAATGGAATCCTAGTCATCCACCACGCCGACGGATCAGTCGAATCAACTCTATATGACTGATACCAAAGCAACTTATAAATGAGTTTATATACCGATTTAATAAGAATCTTAATCCTCAATTTAAAAACAGGTGGAGGAAGTTTGCATTCCTTCACCTGTTGCTATGTGTAGAACTTTACACTTGATGACTCAATGATTCGTCAATCGACATTTCACGAAGTTTGAACTTCTGGATCTTCCCTGACGCGGTCATCGGATATTCGTCAATGAACTTAATATATTTCGGGATTTTGTGATATGAAATACTTCCTTGGCAAAATGAACGTACAGCTTCCTCGTCAATGGAAGAACCCTTTTTCGGGATGATCCACGCCATCAATTCCTCTCCATATTTCGGATCCGGCACTCCGACAACTTGAACGTCTGATATTCCTGGATGTGTGTAAAGGAATTCTTCTACTTCACGTGGATAGATGTTTTCACCCCCACGGATGATTACGTCTTTTATTCGACCCGTAATGTCGATATAGCCGTCCTCGTCCATGATTGCGATATCTCCTGTACGAAGCCAACCATCTCCATCGACCGCCTCTCGCGTTGCTTCTTCATTGTTATAATACCCTTTCATCACATGATAACCACGTGTACATAGTTCGCCCGGACTGCCAACAGGCATCTCGGTTCCCGTCACAGGATCTATAATTTTCACTTCGACAAATGGATGTGGTTTTCCAACAGTGGACACCCGCTTTTCAATCGGATCATCAGTTTGCGTCTGTGTAATGACAGGTGATGCTTCCGTCTGTCCATAGCAAATCGTAATTTCATCTGCACCCATCTCGTGAATCACTTGTTTCATAACTTCAATCGGGCAAGTGGATCCTGCCATAATACCAGTTCGTAATGTCGATGTATCAAATTTCTTGAAATCCGGATGATTCAATTCGGCAATAAACATTGTCGGTACACCATTAAGAGCTGTACACTTCTCCTCTTGAACCGCTTCTAAGACGCGGAGAGGATGGAATTGCTCAAGGATGACCATAGTCGAACCATGCGTCACTGCCGCCAGATTGCTCAAAACAGCTCCGAAACAATGGAAGAACGGCACAGGAATGCATAGACGGTCCTTCTCCGTCAATTTCATAAAATCCCCGATAATCTTTCCGTTATTCACAATATTATGGTGTGTTAACATGACACCTTTTGGAAAACCTGTTGTCCCTGACGTGTATTGTATGTTAATGACATCATCGGGTGACATGCCATTCTCCCGTTCAGCCAATTCCTCGTCTGTAATACCTTCAGCATGGGCAAGAAATTCTGACCATTTATAAATTCCGGATTCTTCACGATCCGACATAAGAATAATTCTTTTCAATTTAGGCAGCTTGTCACAGGAAACGACACCATCTTTACTATCATGCAGTTCTGGACAGATCGAACGGATAATGTCGATATAACTCGTCCCTTTGAATCCTTCATCCAGTATTAACGTCGTCGCATCTGATTGCTTCAACAAATATTCGAGCTCTTTCGCTTGGTAATTTGTATTCACCGTAACGAGGACAGCTCCCATTTTCCCTGTTGCAAACTGACTCAACAACCATTGCGGTTTGTTATCGGACCAAATGGCGATATGCTCTCCGCGTTTGATCCCCATCCCGATGAATGCCTTCGCCAGCTCATCTGTCTCTCGATCAAACTGTTTATATGTCCTTCTAATTCCAAGTTCCGGATATACATAGGCCTCTTGCTCTGGCAACGCTGCTGCCCAATCCCTTACGACCTCGCCAACCGTTTTACTTAACAAAGACATCCATCAAACCCCTTTCTACGAATCTATATTTATTTATATATTATCACAAAATTCAGAAGGTGTCTTAGGTACTTTACATTAAAATAAGTCGTCCCACCAACTAGGCGGAACGACTCAAACAGTTTATTCAACAGGGAATACACGTCCCCTTTCATCTTTGTAAACGACATGATGACGCTCGAATTTTGTCGGTGAATCGAGTCCGGCAGCAGCCGCGATTCTAAATAACCCTTCACGCATCGTCAAAATATAATTTGTGACGCGGAATTTCTTTTCCTCCACGACAAGTCCTCTTTGCAGATGTTTATCCGTCGTTGCTACACCCGCTGGACACTCATTCGTATGGCATCGTTCAGCCATAATGCATCCGACTGAAATCATGAAGCCCCGGGCAATTTGAACAAGATCGGCTCCCATCGCCAAAGCGATTGCAGCTTTATCCGGCGTCGTTATTTTCCCGGAAGCTATAATTTTCACTTGGTCTCGCACTTCATATTTTCGCAGTGCATCGTCCAATAAGACGAGTGCCGATTTTAGCGGCAATCCGACACTGTCCGCCAAATCTTGATACGTAGCACCGGATCCCCCTTCCGCTCCATCCAAGGAAATGAAATCCGGACCTTTGCCCGTCTCATGCATGAACGACGCAAGCTCCTCCGCGTCCTCCTTGCCGCCGATGACAATCTTAATACCAACAGGCTTGCCTCCACGGTCTCTAATTTGTTCGATAAAATCAAATAAGGTCGGGTAATCCGAGAATTGGTTAAAGCGGTTCGGACTGTTGATCGTCGTATAAGGGACGACATTTCGGATTTTTGCAATCTCTTCCGTCACCTTCTCCCCTTCAACATGGCCTCCCCGCATTTTCGCGCCTTGCGCCATTTTAATTTCAAATGCTTTCACTTGCGGGATTTCCGCCTTTTCACGGAGGCGCTCCCAGCTGAATTCCCCTTCCTCTGTGCGAAATCCAAATAGTCCCGATCCAATTTGCGCGATGATATGAGCGTCCCCAGCCAAATGGTAAGGGGAAAGACCACCTTCTCCAGTGTTCATCCAAGCTTCTTTCGCCATCCCGATCCCTTTCGACAAAGCTGAGATTGCATTTTCACCGAGTGCCCCATAGCTCATGCCAGATTGTCCGAGCAAGCTTCGGACATGGAAAGGATGCTCACAGTTCGGCCCGATAACTATCGCATCTTCTTTGGGCAACAACCAAGGCAATGCAGGTATCTCCTCTCGATGCTCTTTCCGAGAAAACAGATTATCTTCATCAATACGGTAGCGCATCGTATTGATCAACCCGTCATTATCGACACGCATTTCCTCATTCTGCTTCGTGAACAGTGCATTGCGGATATAGTAGCCAGCTTCTTCAAAATTACGTTTTGATCCAAAACCGATAATGCTGTTCAAATACTTCCCCGGCAGCACCATATGCAAATATTCTTCCCGATTGAACGGCTTTCCTTCATGGTCGGCATTAAACAAGTATTGTCGCAGCTCAGGACCCGTTTTTTCAAGCATATACCGCATCCGTCCGAGGACCGGGTAATTCCGCAGAATAGCATGTTGCTTCTGCCGTTTGTCATAAAAATAAAGATAAATGGCAAAGGATATCGGAATGACGACTAAAATTAGGACGAGCAATGTCGTCGTTAACGAGATACCTTCAAACCACCCCATGAGCACACCCCTTTTCTATGCGTTTCATGTAGTGTAACATGAATATATTCGCACAATTTGAATAACATATTTTTGGAGGGATACATATGGTCATCGAATTATTGACATCACACGCATCCGTTAGAAAATACAAGGACATACCCCTATCAAAGGAAGACGTCCAAGAACTGGTCCATGCAGGGCAACACGCGGCAAGCTCCCATTTCGTCCAAGCCTATTCGGTCATCCATGTAACCGATCAGAAAAAACGTGAACAACTTGCGGAACTGGCCAGTAATAAAAGACAATTCCTAACCGCAGGAGCCGTCCTCATATTTTGTGCTGATTATTGCCGTTTGGCTAGTGCGGCTGCACTTCACGGCAAGGAAATCGATTATACTCATGCAGAAAACATGCTTGTCGGCGCCATCGATGTAGCGCTTTTCGCACAAAACGTCGCCATCGCTGCGGAATCAAAAGGTTACGGCATCTGTTATATCGGAGGCATCCGCAACGCCCCGGCAGAGATTAGCGACCTATTGGAGCTCCCGAACGGCGTCGCGCCGATGTTCGCCATGTCGATCGGCGTTCCTGACGAAGCGAACGAAGTGAAACCGAGATTGCCGGTCGAAGCGATCATCCATGAGAACAGCTACAATGCTGCCAAATACGATGAACTCCTGCCAGCCTATGATCAAACAATGCACGACTATTATTTAAACCGCGGGTCAAACCAGAAAGATACGGCTTGGTCCGTGCAAATGGCCGACTTCCTCTCCGCACCAAGACGAGCATTCATGAAAGACTTCTTAGCAAAGAAAGGATTTACATTTAAGTAAAGCACTAAACATGCTCATAACGCATAAACGGGTCTTACTGCAAGGGATTAGCCAAAGCCGTTACGAAGAACGGCTTTTGCGAGTACAGCCCGTCACGTAGAACGGGCTCTGCGAACAAAAGCAAAGCGTTGAGAGTAAAAGCGAAGCGTTAGGAGCACATTTTTTCAATCCCTTGTTGTATTGTTATATGTACATATTTGTACGAAAAGAGGTCCATCATGATGCAATTTGAAGAACTAGTGGAAGAAGTCGCCCGCCGTATAGAAGAAGGGACGTTCATCCAAGGGACGATCAGTCAGCCCCGTTATAAATCGACCGGCTTGCAAAAAGTGAAACTAAAACCTGTGGAAATAAAAAAAGAAGTCCATATTCAATTTGAATATCACTATGAGCGTATTTTGAAACATGAAAATATAAGAGTTCCACATATTCAACCAGTTCTCAAACAATTATTGGAGCAATTCAAGCAGATGCATGCGGAATTTGCAGATGAAAAAGTCCATATCCAGTTAACGAAAAAGTTCAAAGTTTCCTGGAAAGGTGAAAAGACGGCAATGACGAAAACGGTTGATTTGTCGCATAACCGGAAAAAGAATTATTTATTGGATGACGAAACTCTATATCCTTTCCTTATTCGACTCGGCGTGCAATCTCCCGAAGGTAAGGTGAAAAAGCAGAAATACGATAAGTTCCGTCAAATCAACCGATTCGTTGAATTTATTGATGACGCGCTCGTCCACTTGCCAAAAGACCGTCCCGTTCGTATTTTGGACTTCGGCTCCGGCAAATCGTATTTGACGTTTGCCCTCTATCATTATTTGCATATCGAAAAAGGATTAGACATTCGCGTAACCGGGCTTGATTTGAAAAAAGAAGTTATCGAAGAATGTAACCTAATCGCAAAAGATCTTGGATACGAACAACTTGAATTCCTCGTCGGTGATATTAACGACTATAACAATGAAACGTCCGTCGATATGGTCGTCACATTGCATGCATGCGACGTTGCAACAGATATGGCACTTGCCCGCGCTGTCAAATGGGGAGCCGAAGTAATTTTAAGCGTCCCTTGCTGCCAGCATGAACTGTTTTCACAAATCCAATCCCCGGCTCTAGACGTTTTGTTGCAGCACGGTCTTATTAAAGAGCGCTTCTCGGCACTTGCAACAGACTCCATCCGCGCTGAACTTTTGACGCTCGTTGGATATGATGCACAACTGCTTGAATTCATCGATATGGAGCATACGCCGAAGAATATTTTAATCCGTGCTTATAAAACGGGTAAGAAGCCAACTTCCGATTCTGTCGTAAAATATGAAGCGTTTCGGGATTTGCTGAACGCAAAACCGTTTTTGGAACGGGAATTGAAAGCTGCGGGCTATTTACAATAATGCTAACCTGTTACAACGGTTCTCCTAAGGAGTTGATATGATGCCCACTTACAATAAACTTGTCCGCGACTTGATTCCCCAAATAATCGAAAGCTCAGGGAAAACTTGCACGACTCGCATTATGAACGATGATGAGTTCACAATCGAAATTAACAAGAAAATGCATGAGGAACTCGCTGAGTATGAAGCAGCAGAAACAGCGGAGGATGCGATAGAGGAATTGGCCGATTTATTGGAACTGATCCACGCAGCCGCCCTTTCCCATGAATCTAGCTTTGATGAATTGGAGAAAGTCCGTCTACAAAAAGCAGAAAAGCGTGGAGGATTTGATGAGAGAATCTTCTTGATTAATGTAGAAGATGAGTGAATAGAAGGAACTGGATGCTATTTTTATCAACGAAAAACCGCCGCTGAATTTCTCAGGCAGGCGGTTTCTTTCATGTTATATAGTTAATAATTTCTCTTGCTTGCGAATAAATCCATTATAGATTTCCAAATCAGCCTCATACACAGTACGGTATGTCGCAAGGCTATGAACTTTCACTTTTTCAAAACTGGCTCCATCGACGATTTCGAAAAAGCTATTCAATATTTCAGCATTGGCCCATGCAGTTTCTTCGAAGGCGATATCGGTTTCATGCTCTTCCATAACCATCGTCATGAACGGCAAATCTGTAGACCGCATTTCTGCAGCGGCTTGTTTTTTCATATGGATGATCTCTTTCGTGCGGTCAAGTGAGTCGAGTAAGGCTTTACGGTCCATCGCATGCCCCAACTCGTGGATTGTCAATACGCGAAGATAGATTTCCAGTGGCATCGGTTCAGGAAGTTCCTGGCAGGCCTTTCGTACACGAGCAATATCGACAATCACTTCATCTTTAATGAAATCATACATCATATTGACACCTGTACTTTCCTGCTTTAATTCCACGTCCATATTTACGGCGTGGATGGTCGATTCAATCAAAGCGACGATTTGCGATTCCGTCATTCGTTCTTCCATTCTATTTCCCTGACATCCTTTTCTATTTTGTAAATTAAGGCATAACTGTTTTTATGCATATTTCAACACGGTTATAAGTGAATAAGTGGATTTATGCGTATTTGAAGTGTTCAATGCGTTTTTGAGGAGATTTTTATGTGGCTGTATCAAATTATGCGCTTTTCGCGGTACAACTCAGTAAATCTGCGTCAAATGCAATTTTACAAATAAGCGACTTTTTCATTATAAATATGTAACATCTTTTTTTCAATAGAAAAATCCCAACTTACACCAAATTGTCAAAAACCTGCTAACTGTCTAAGTTGGCAGGTTCTCTTTATTAATTATTTCATTCCAACCCGACGGACAAAAATACATATCCATCCCGCCTATGCTTCTCCTTAAACACGATAGGAACACGTTCCTTAAAAATTGGTCCGTCGACGACAACGGTATGGAACTCCCCTGATTCTCCGCATGAATCGATCCCGAGCGCCTCCAACTCATCCATCAATTCGATCGTGAATTTACGCCCGATGAATTCAACAGGCATCATTCTCGTATTGACGACAATAATATATGCTTCAAAGCCAGCGTTTACGAATTCCTCCAACAACTTCCGGCGCGGTTCCATCCAAAGCGGGTGGATTGCGTTCATATCGACTTTGGCGCATGCCGTTTGAACCCATGTTAAATGGTCCTCCAGGTCAATATCTCCGAAAACGCCGTTCGGAATGCCTGCATCTACACATTCCTTCATTGCATCTAAAAATTGTTCTTCGTACCCTTTCCAGTTTGCACCACGTATCATCAAAGGAAGTGCGAGACTCTCAGCCTGCGCTTGAATAATTTCCAATGGCAATGCATGTGATTTCGAACGCTCCTTATCCTCTTCGAACATTGTCCAAATTCGTTTGGCGACTCCGCCTGATTGAAGTGCACGATAATAAGCCATCGCCGAGTCTTTTCCGCCGCTCCACGAAGCGACAAAAGGTTCATTGTTCATTGTGCAATACATCCCCTTGCAGTATATTGCTCAAATTATAGCATAATCGTGGAAAACTATTTTCTAGCATCAACCGTCCATACTAATGAGACGTGAGCGCGCTGCGTTATTTTTGAAGAAGGTGTAACTGTCATGACAAAAGAAGAAAAGTTCGAACTGGTGGAAAGATATATAATTGAAAATCAACAAACCTATTATCGATTAGCTTATAGTTATGTGAAAAACAAAGAGAATGCGCTTGATATTGTACAAGAAGCGGTCTTCAAAGCTCTTCGTTCCATCGATAAACTGGAAGAAGTGAACTATTTGAAGACATGGCTGTACCGGATCATCGTCAATACCGCCATTGATTTCATCCGGAAACATGAGCGGGTGTCCATTATGGAAGACGAAATCTTGGAAAGCCATTTACCTGCTTCGAAAAATGAATTGAGCGATTTAGATTTGCAAGAAGCGGTCGAACACCTTCCACCACTTTATAAAACAATAATAATTCTGCGGTTTTTTGAGGATCTAAAACTCGAGGAAATTGCCGAGATCACCGGAGATAATCTTAACACGGTGAAGACGAGGCTATACGCAGCTTTACGGAAGTTGCGTGTTGAAATGGGAGAGGAGCAAGCGAATGAGTAATTTGGATAAACTGAAGGATGATTATGAAAACATTGAGATTCCCGAAGAATTGGATCGTGTTGTGAGGGCTTCCATTCACGAAGCCAAAATGAAACGCAAAAAGAAATGGCCGGTTTTTAGGAATAGCTTAATTGGAGTTGCTGCTGCGGCGGTTCTCTTCGTAGGCGGCATCAATGTCAGTCCAGCATTCGCTAAGTCGATGGCAGATGTGCCTGTTCTGGGTTCAATCGTAGAAGTGTTCACTGTACAGCAATTCACTATAGATGAAGGCACTTATCAAGCAGACGTATCGACGCCTATCATTACCGGATTAGAGGACGATGAATTGCAAGCAGCATTGAACGAAAAATATGCGAAAGAGAACAAGGAGCTTTTCGAGCAATTCGAGAAGGAGATTGCCGAGCTGAAGGAAGATGGTGGCGGTCATCTCGGTGTTGACGCGGGCTATGAAGTATTGACGGATAATGACCGAATTCTTTCGATCATGCGTTATCAAGTAAATACAGTCGGCTCCTCATCGACAACGATGAGATATGATACAATCGATAAAGTCGATAATGTCTTGATTACATTGCCAAGCCTATTCAAAGATGACTCGTATATCGAAGCAATTAATGCTTATATCGCAGAAGAGATGGAACGGCAGATGGCGACGGATGAAATGATTTCTTATTTCACTGACAATGAATATGGCGAAGGCTTTACGACAATCAAGCCGGATCAGAATTTCTATATTACAGATGATCAAAAACTTGTCATTTCATTCGATAAATATGAAGTCGCCCCTGGGTACATGGGTGTTGTAACCTTTGAAATCCCGACTAGTGTAGTGAAGGATTTGTTGGTGAGTGATGTGTATATTCGATAAAAAATGCGATCCGATATAAAAAAAGTCCCCTTGCGTAAAAGCGTTCGGGGACTTTCATTATTCTGCCGCTTCCCATGAATAGCCGTTTATTCGCAATTCATCAATCGTTTTTTTCAATTGCTTCAAATGGCATTTTTCGTATAGGCCAACAACCGGAAACCATTGTTCTAAAGGAATCAAACCGAGATTTGGATGCTTGAAGGACTTTTCGCGTAAATGCTCCTTACAGCTGCCATCATAAACATCGAGCAAATAAATCCTTGAATTATGAAGCTCTTCTTTGATTTCCGCGATCGATTTGTACGTATCGGTCGGTTGTGTTTGCAAAGGGAGTTTCCCTTTTACAAGCAAGCTTCCGGATAGGACGATGATTTTCTTGGAGGCTTTTCGGCTATTTGGATTCTTTAATTCTCCTGATATTTTTGAAGCTATATATGTTTCCATCAATGCAAGATGCTCCAAAATTTGCTTCGGAGACCACCCGCCAGTGGATGGAGTTCTATTGAATTCGACATCAGTCATCCCATCGATGGTCTGATAGATCTTTCTTCGGATTTTATTATTCCCTTCAAAAACCATTATATCTCTCCTTATGTAGAACGAAATAGGAGCATTCAATTCTCATCCACAGCATACGATGTTTTGAAGAAAAATTAAAGTAGTAAAAACATATTCAGAAAAATAAGTTGTTGGTTATATTTGTAATAAAATGTTTTATGCGTCATTGCAGCAATTTATGCGTCTTTTTATGAGTTTATGCGCGAAAATGAAAAAATGCTCCATCCGGAAAGGATGGAGCATTCAGAGTGTAGACAAAGTCGTTTTTGGACTTTGTCTACACTCTTTTTTAAGGCAAGTGGCAATGGGCAGGAATTTCCTCAGCCTGATTGAAAACGCTTGCCAGCCTAGGCGCGAAGTCGAGCGAAGACGCGAATAGAACTAAAGTTCATGAGCGGACGCGCGAGACGAGCAACAACGGATGCGAGCGTTTGTCAACAGGCTGAATGCTCCATCCGGAAAGGATGGAGCATTTAATTATGCAGGCATCGGCGTATCTGTCGGTTCTGCGTAGCCTTCTTTGTACGTTTCATCGATGAATTCACGGATTTCCTTCATCGTTTTACCTTCTTGTTTCATTTGCACCGATTTCACAGCAATTTCTAGGCAGACGAGGCAGCGCGTTCCGTGGTCGTCCCAGACGACGGAGCCATCTTCGCGTATTTCGTCGACGAAGCAGTTCAAATTGCTTCCATGGCCTGCGCTTTCACCGCAGCCGCAGTAGCATGGCATATAGGACAGCACGTCCGAAGCGGATGCAGCCACTTGGTAGACGAGTCGCATATCTTCAGGCTTGTCATCCAAAAATTTCGGCAGCACTGCTGCTGATTCGGTCACTTCCTGCAAGTCCCCATTCGGCAAATGTTTTTCATGGCCCACTTCCAAATGTTCATCTTCGGAATGTTGCTGCGCCTTTTCTCCGCAAGCGGAAAGAATAAGAATCAAAATTAGTATGAGTGGAGTAAGTTTCTTCATTCATGTTGCTCCTTTTAGGATTTCTTGTCCTTCCATCATAGCGGAAAACGGCGTGGAGAAGGTTACAACTTTGTGGACATTGCGCCGCGTTTATTCTCTTTCTGCTTAATCCAATAACGGATGCCTTTGCCGGCTAACGGTTCATCCGAAAACCGTGGAATGACATGCAGATGAGCGTGCGGTATCGATTGCCCGCCCACTTCGCCTGTATTCCAGCCGACTGTATAGCCCTCATTGGCATAACGCTCTTCCAAATAAGCTTTTGCCTTCAGTAACAACTCCTGCGTATCCCGCCATTCTTCTGGCGTCAATGAAAATACGTCGACCGCATGCCGTTTCGGCACAATTAAGCCGCTGCCTTCCAACACTTTTTGTTCGGAAGGCTTTTGAATATAAGCGCATGTTTCTGTCTCAAAAATGATTTGCTGCTCTGGATCCGCGGTCAAATTGCAGTATGGACAAGTTGCTTCGTACATATTACCGGCCGATCATTTTCGAAGGATCAACGTACTCGTCAAATTGCTCCTCCGTTAATAATCCAGTTTTCAATGCTGCTTCCTTCAATGTCGTTCCTTCTTTATGTGCCGTCTTCGCAATTTTCGCCGCATTTTCATAGCCGATATACGGATTTAAAGCCGTTACGAGCATAAGCGAGTTTTTGACTTTGCGATCAATCTCTTCCCGGTTCGGTTCGATTCCGACCGCGCAATTATCATTGAAGCTGCGCATGCCGTCCGCAAGCAGCTTTGCAGATTGCAGGAAGTTGTAAATGATGACCGGTTTGAATACGTTCAATTCGAAGTTTCCTTGGCTAGCAGAAAATCCGATTGCCGCATCATTCCCCATTACTTGTGCAACGACCATTGTGAGTGCTTCACTTTGTGTCGGATTCACTTTGCCTGGCATGATGGAGCTGCCTGGCTCATTTTCAGGAATCGTAATTTCGCCGATTCCTGAACGCGGACCGCTCGCTAGCCATCTTACATCGTTCGCGATTTTCATCAAATCTGCTGCAAGAGCCTTCATGGCACCATGCGTATAGACGACTTCATCATAGCTAGTGAGGGCATGGAATTTATTTGCCGCCGAGGTGAATTGGATACCGACCGATTTCGAAATTTCTTCAGCGACTTTCTCTCCGAATCCTTTCGGTGCATTCAACCCTGTTCCGACTGCAGTTCCGCCGATGGCAAGTTCTTTCATCGATTGGACGCTTTCGTTCAACATCTTTTCCGTTTTCTCAAGCATGCGATGCCAGCCGCTAATTTCTTGGCCTAATGTGAGCGGCGTCGCATCTTGCAAATGCGTACGACCGATTTTGATGATGTCCATGAACGCTTCAGATTTCTTGCCGAGTGTTTCTTTCAGCACTTGCAAGGAAGGCAGCAATTCACGTTCAACTGCAATTACACCAGCTACATGCAATGCTGTCGGGAATGTATCGTTAGAGCTTTGTGATTTATTCACATCGTCATTCGGATGAAGGCGCTCTTCCTCGCCCCATTCCTCTAACAGCTGATTGCCTCGGTTCGCAAGCACTTCGTTCATATTCATGTTCGATTGCGTGCCGCTGCCAGTTTGCCAAACGACGAGCGGGAAATGGTCATCCCATTTGCCTTCAATTACTTCTTCTGCCGCTGCGACGATTGCTTTCATTTTCGCATCAGATAGATTGCCAAATGAGTTGCTTGCAATCGCTGCCGATTTTTTCAAATGGGCGAATGCACGTATGACGCCAAGGGGAATGCGTTCTCCGCCGATTTTAAAGTTCTGCTTGCTCCGCTGTGTCTGCGCGCCCCATAACTTATCCGCCGGTACTTTAATTTCTCCAAATGTGTCATGCTCGATACGATATTCCATGTTCCCTCCGCCTTTCACATATGAATAATTGAATACTTCCTCTTCTATCATGCACCTTTTCGGAGTTGAATCCAAGTCTTTAAGCACCCGGCAATTTCTTTTCTAAAATTATTTCTATGAATCTATCCACAACATCGGGATGAAACTGTGTCCCTTTGCCCTTTTTCAGTTCAGCAAGTGCTTCCTCCACCGTTAACGCTTGTTTATAGACGCGTTCCGTTGTCATTGCATCAAAGGCATCTACGACTGAGACGATGGCTGCCTCGATGGAGATTTCGTCTCCTTGTAATCCATATGGATAGCCTTTGCCGTCATATCGTTCGTGATGCTGCTCAACGATAAATGCGGCATCTTTCAGCCACTCCACTGGATGGGAACGCATCATGTCAGCACCTTTCAAGGAATGGGATTTCATCGTTTCCCATTCATCCGGCGTAAGCTTCCCGGGCTTATTTAGTATTTTTAGTGGAATCGCGAGCTTGCCAATGTCATGGAAGTAAGAACCCCACCGAAGCAATTTAAGTCTGCTTTTCGGCTGGTCCATCCGTTTCCACACTTCGATCGCGTATTGTCTGATCCGGTCGCAATGATGATACGTATAGCCGTCAACGCTCGAAACGGCATCCATTTCGTTTTGTAATGTCAACGTTTCAAAAAATAATTGTTCATAGAAGTCAGCATCCATTTTCATAAGTATTTCTGCGTCAGATGTTCCGTAAAATGTGACGATCTTGTCGTAGCAGGAAGCGTCAAGCGTCTCCCCGACTTTCATCTTTATTCGAGTATCGCGGTATTCGATATCCACTTCTCCATCCAATAGCGTATACGTTTCGACAATCGTGTTATCAGGGTTATATTGGGCACAGAAAGACCCCCCTTCATTCACTGAAAAGAGGGCTTCCGCAACATTATCCCATCGTCCGATAAGCGTAATCTGTCCTGATGTCATCCGAAGAACGGGGTATTGGCCAGCTACTTGTCGCTGTGAAGGGTTTTGAGTTGTTCCCATAGGCATCCTCCGTTTTACAGGTTTCGACTTTTTTCGCATGTTTTTTTCATTATAACGGAGAATGCAGGGAACTTCTACAATACTTTTAGAATAAATAGAATATATTTTCTTTTACAATTCCTGTCTAAGCGCCTGAATGACATCAATTTTTGTCGCTTTGCGAGCAGGACGCCAACCGGAAACCATAGCGACAGTAATGCTGATGACAGATGCGATAATAACAAGCTGCCATGGAATAATGGAAAAAGTAATATCCAAGTTAGTAAACTCCTCTTCTCCGAGTGCAGTAGAAACGATGATCGGCAAAACTATATTGGCGATGAAACTGACACCGTAAGAGATTGCAACTGCAATGATCGTTCCTACAATGCCAATCCAGGCACTCTCCATGAGGAACAGTCTTTGAATTAATTTAGGGCTTGCTCCGATCGCTTTCATGACCCCGATTTCACGCGTCCGCTCCGTTACTGCCATCGTCATCGTGTTGAAAATCCCGATTGATGCAATTAAGATTGCGATTGTGCCGACGAAGACGAGACCTGCTTTGAATGCAAGAAAGAAGACATCGAGTTGTTCAAGCTGATCTGCAATGGAATAAACGGAGTATCCTTCGTCTTTAAGCGCTTTGCTGACAGCTGTCACGTTCTCTAGATTATCAGCATAGACATTGACATTTCCATAGAATAACTGGCTGTCTGCGTCTTCAACGTGGCTGATGAAAATCTGATTCAATTCCGGCATGATTGCCGCGTCCGCATAAATGTTTGTGTCCATGACCCAGTCTTTCGCCGGTTCTTTCGCGATGCCGACGATCGTCAATGTTGTTTCTTCCGGGAAAAGCTCTTTTTCTTCAAACAATCCCATTTTATATGTGAATTGCTTGCCGATAAGCGGCTCTTTATAAGTTGGCGGTTCCGCCTCTTGATCGCTGTCACCCGCTTCCATCTCGATCAGGCTTTCGGCGAAATGACTGCCGACAACGACTTCATTATTATTTTCCGGCAAGCGTCCTTCTTGTAAAGCAAAGCCCACTTTTGCTTCCTCTTGAAACTCTGTAACTGTCATGTTATGACTGCCGATGAACCCGTCGAGATCGGTTTGCTGATTAATGCTTACAGACTGGCGAAAGACGACCGCTTTCACATGGTCTCGTTGTTTCAGTTCTTCCACTTTCGCTTGATCCATCTCACTTGAATATACTTCAACTTGGTTTACCAATCGGTTATCGAGTATTTCTTTTCGCATCGTGTCATGAATGCCGAACCCGACGGATGCAAGGACGATCAAAAATGCTGTTCCCATCGTTGCGGCAAGAATTGTCATGAAGACGCGCAGTTTATTTTTTTTGATATGTTGCCTTACGAAATCGATTTGATCGTTAAATTGCATGTACGACACTCCCTTCTGTCAATTCACCGTCATGCATACGGTAAATGCGATCCGCTGTTTCCGCCACCGTGTCATCATGCGTAATGATGATGAATGTAATGCCACGTGATTTATTCAGCGATTGGATGAGCAGCAAGATGTCCTGCTCCGTCTCCGAGTCGAGGCTCCCCGTCGGCTCGTCCGCAAAGATGATGGGCGGATCGGTGATGAGAGCACGCGCAATGCTCACCCGCTGTTGCTGCCCACCCGATAACTCATTTGGATAATGATCTTGAACGTCTGTAAGGCCGACGAGCTGAAGCAGCTGGCGGACTTTTTGCTTGCGTTCCTTATTAGCTACTCCAGCTAGTTTCAATGGCAGCTCTACATTTTCAAATGCGGTGAGACCCGGCATAAGCTGGAAGTTTTGAAAGATGAAGCCGAAATGACCGAGACGGAACTTTGCACTTTCCGCTTCATTAAACGCGGATGTCCGGGCATCGCCGATTTGAATGATGCCAGCATCCGGTTTAAGGAATCCTGCCAAAATATGAAGCAACGTCGATTTCCCGGACCCGCTTCGGCCGACAATCGAAACAATTTCTCCTTCATTGATTGCAAAGGACAGCCCCTTTAACACCGGCACTCGTTTCTCCTTGCCTTTCTTGCCAATCCTGAATGAATGCGTTAATTCCTGAACTTGTATCATAATTTCCTCCTCCAACGTATTAACTGTTTCCCATTGTACGGAGAGATTCTTAAGGGGGAGTGAGGAGAAAAATGAAGATATTCTTAAGATAGTGGTAGACTTTGAACGCGGGAAGACTCTCTT
>NZ_JBPFDR010000002.1:0-424463 GCF_059415085.1 Sporosarcina sp. SAFN-015 | reverse complement strand
TGGACGCGGAGCGGCTTGCTTTGGACACGGGAGGACTCACTTTAGACGCGGGACTGCTTGCTTTGGACGCAGGAGGATTCTCTTTGGACGCGGAGCGGCTTGCTTTGGACACGGGAGGACTCACTTTAGACGCGGGACTGCTTGCTTTGGACGCAGGAGGACTCACTTTAGACGCGGGACTGCTTGCTCTGGACGCGGGAGGACTCACTTTGGACGCGGGACTGCTTGCTCTGGACGCGGGAGGACTCACTTTGGACGCGGGGCGGCTTGCTTTGGACGCGGGAGGACTCTCTTTAGACGCGGGACGGCTTGCTTTGGACGCGGGAGGACTCTCTTTAGACGCGGGACTGCTTGCTTTGGACGCGGGAGGACTCACTTTGGACGCGGGGCCATGCTTGCAGAAGATTTTCCTTTGGCGCGCTAAATGTCTTCGACAAATAAAAACACCCAAGCCGCCCGAGCGGTTGGGTGCTGACTTCTTATTCCTCTTCTACCGGTTTCGGCTTTACAGCGGTTGGCTTCGTTGAACGAAGCTCGTCTGTTAAGTTGTCGATACTTGGGCGAAGATTGTTTTTACCGACGTAGCTCTCCATCATTTCTTTTACGTCAATTCCTGAGGAGGCTTTCAATGATTCTTGTAGTGTGGACATTAAGTTCGTAGCATACGACGTCACTTTATTGGCGCCCCCGCTGCCTTCGCCGCCACCCGTATCGACAACAGTAATTTTATCGATATTCGAAAGTGGGCTAGCGATTTGTTTCGCGTATTCAGGGATCATCTTGACGATCATGTCAAGCACAGCTGCCTGGCCGTATTGTTCGAATGCTTCCGCGATTTTGCGTTTCGCTTCCGCTTCTGCAAGACCTTTCAGGCGGATGACGTCTGCTTCCGATTCACCTTGTGCACGTTGTGCGTCGGCTTTCGCTAAACCGTCAAGGCGGATTTTTTCAGCTTCCGCGGCTGCACGTGCTTCGATACGGTACTTCTCTGCTTCTGCTTCTGCCATTTGACGGGACTTATCCGCAGCTGCGTTTTGCTCGATTGCGTAACGATCCGCATCGGCTTTCTTCTTAACTTCTGAATCATACTGCTTCTCACGACGCAAAATCTCTTTTTCTTCCAACTCGATCTGCTTTTGACGCTCGATGATTCGAACTTGCATCTCTTGCTCTGTAACTTCCTGCTTCGCACGAGCGGATTCAAGTTCGTACGCTTGGTCGGCACGCGCTTTTGCGATATCCTGCTCACGGCGGTAGTCAGCGACTTTCAACTGATTTTCCTTCTCCGCTTCCGCGATTTCCGTAGCACGTTCGATTTCAGCTTTCTGTGCTTCCTTGGACGCTTCCGCATTCTTAATGCGTGTCTCTTTTTCAGCTTCGACTGTAGCAATGTCAGCATCGCGTTTCACTTGAGCGATACGCGGCTTACCGAGTGAATCCAAGTAGCCATTTTTATCACGGACATCTTTAATTGTGAATGAAACGATGACAAGCCCCATTTTAGCCAAGTCTTGCGATGCGACACGTTGCACTTCCTGGGAGAACTTATCACGGTTTTTATAAATCTCTTCGACCGTCATTGATCCTAGAATCGAACGCAAATGCCCTTCCAGCACTTCTTTCGCTTCATTTTCGCGGTCTGCTTTCGATTTTCCTAAAAACTGTTCTGCTGCCGTCGCGATTTCAGAAATCGATCCACCGATCTTAATGATGGCAGTTCCGTCGGCCATAACCGGAACACCTTGTTCCGTATATACTTCTGGCGTCGTTACTTCCAATTTGCTTGAAAGTAAGCTGAGCGGTTCCGATTGTTGGAATACCGGGAAGACGAATGTTCCTCCACCACGGATGATTTTGATCCGGTTGCCCGAGTCATCCGTATGTACGTTTTTCGATCCTAAATAACTTCCTGTCACAATTAGCGCTTCATCTGGCCCGACTGTCTTATACTTCGAAATGTAGACGAGTATGACAGCGAGCAAAATAAACACGACAATCCCGATGACAATAAACATTCCTGATAATCCTGCCATTCTGATTCCCCCTTAAATAAATGATTTTCCTTTGATCACTTGAAACGGAAAGGCTCATATTCCTTAACAATGAACGTCCCTTCTCTTACTTCGATGATCAGTACTTCTTTTCCGTAGTCGATCGCCTTGTTTTCATACCCTGCAGCCCTTTTCGAAATGACGCCATTCACCGTTTCGATAATGATTTCACCGAAACCATCGACCGGTACCGGAACAATGACCTTTCCGACTTGGCCCGTGAGCGAGTCATCCGTGTAGGCAAGCGAAACTTCCGCGGATTTCAATGGAAGGAGCACGAAGAAATATAGAAGGAAGTCCAATGCGGTTGCCGCCCCAAGTGCAATGATGAAGATTAGCAAATGATTCCATTCTGTCGTTAACTCCAAAATATAACCGACTGCAGATGTAAATGATATGAATGCAAGAATGACTGCTGGGTCCAAAAGCGGACTCGCATCGCCAACCCCTTCTGCAATATCACTGAAGAAAATGTACAGCACGGTCGCCAATCCCGCGATGATAAGAACGGTCAAATAGACATTGATAACCGGCATTCCGAACACTTCCATCCTCTCACCTCGCCTTCTCCTATTTGAATTCTATTATACATACGGACAATGAGTAATAAAGTTTCAATATTCTTGGAAATATTTCTAAAATGTTATCGACATAAAAATTCAACTAAATTGTCACTTTCACAAATAAATTATCATCTGTTTCAGTACTTATTTTTATTTTTTTTTGCTATGATAGGACTACTAAAAATTGATTCCGGAAACGGATGGAGGCTTAAAAATGTTTAGTCCACGTAAAACCGACCCTTTTTTCGCAGCTCTATTAGAGATTGCAGAGCATGTTAAGGAAGCGATGCACTATGCGAATGACTATAAAGTGACATCAGTAGCAGACTTGAAGGAAGTAAGCATCAAATTAAAGGAGTACGAGACCGCAGGCGACGATATGATTCACGACCTCATCTCTAAGCTTAACATTTCTTTCATGACACCGATTGAGCGGGAAGATATTTTGCAATTGGCTATTAAAATGGACGATATCCTAGACGGCATCGAGCATTTCGCAGCCAACTTGGAAATGTTCTCGCTTACGGAAATTGATGAGTATGTGCAGAAGTTCATGGATAACATCGTGAAAAGTTCCGATGAAATCGTCAAGGCAATGGAATTGCTGGCGAGGAAGAAGCTAGTCCAGATGCGGGATCACGCTGTTTTGATTAAAGAATATGAGCGCATTTGCGATGAAGTCCTTCGCACGTCAATCAAACAGCTGTTCATCCGTGAAAAGGATCCGATTCGAATTATACAGTTCAAAGATATTTATGAGTTGCTTGAGGACATTGCGGATCATTGCCAAGACGTGGCAAACACACTTGAAACAATTATCATGCGAAACGCGTAAGGAGTAAGTATTTATGGATATGATATTGTTTCTCACGATAGCAATCGTTGTTTTTGCGCTTGCATTCGATTTCATCAACGGATTTCATGACACGGCGAATGCCATTGCGACATCGGTCTCGACACGTGCTTTGAAACCGCGGACAGCTATCTATATGGCTGCAATTATGAATTTTATCGGTGCTTTGACGTTTACAGGCGTAGCAAAGACCATTTCCAAAGACATTGTTGATCCGTTTGTATTGGATAACGGATCACTCGTCATTTTGGCAGCCCTCACTGCAGCGATTGCTTGGAACTTGATCACTTGGTATTACGGCATTCCGTCAAGTTCGTCGCATGCTTTGATCGGTTCGATTGCCGGCGCTGCCATTTCTGCGGCAGGGTTCGGCATATTGAATTATGGCGGCTTTATCAAAATCATGGAGGCACTCCTCCTATCCCCATTCATTGCAATCGCGGGCGGCTTCCTCATGATGTCGCTGTTCAAGGTTTTATTGAAGAACCGCAACTTGTTCAAAGCAAATAAGCGGATTCGCTATTTGCAAATCGGAACGGCTGCTCTGCAATCATTTACGCATGGTACGAACGACGCTCAAAAAGCGATGGGAATCATTACGATGGCATTGATTGCCGCACAATTGCAGACTGGCGACGATATCCAGCTTTGGGTCAGGATTGCCGCTGCTACTGCAATGGGACTCGGCACATCTATCGGTGGTTATAAGATTATCAAGACAGTCGGCGGTAAGATTATGAAAATTAGGCCGGTCAACGGCGCCGCAGCCGATTTGAGCTCAGCCATGATTATTTTCGGGGCAACGCTTATTCATTTGCCTGTCAGCACGACGCATGTCATCTCCTCTGCTATCATGGGTGTCGGCTCTGCGCAACGTGTGAGAGGCGTTAAATGGGGAGTCGCGAAAAAGATCGTCATCACATGGGTAATCACCATGCCGATTTCGGCTGCACTTGCCGCAATTGTGTATCAAATTTTGAACTTATTCTTCTAAAAAAAACTTTTTCACTTGCATTGCCAAATGAGCTCTGTTATGATAAAGGAGAATTATTTTTGTTCATCGTGATGGTCACGGTGTAATGCTTGACCGCTTCAAGACTTGAGCAAGGATAGTAACACAATGTGTGCGAAGCACACGAGGAGGAAACAAACATGGAACAAGGTAAAGTAAAATGGTTCAACGCAGAAAAAGGTTATGGCTTCATCGAACGTGAAGATGGCGATGATGTATTCGTACACTTCTCCGCTATCCAAGGCGAAGGCTTCAAGACTCTTGAAGAAGGCCAAGACGTGACTTTCGAAATCGAACAAGGTCAACGTGGACTTCAAGCTACAAACGTTGAAAAAAACTAATTTAAATTAACCATTTCAAAACCACTTCCTTTGGGGAGTGGTTTTTTTCGTATTTCAAAGTCAGCAGGAACTCCTTTTGGACGTAGGCTAACGTGCTTTGGACGCATGAGCATCAGCTTTGGACGTGCGATAGCATACTTTGGACGTGCAAGCATCAGTTTTGGACGCATGAAGGCATACTTTGGACGCGCGAGCATCAGCTTTGGACGTGCGATGGCATACTTTGGACGTGCAAGCATCAGTTTTGGACGCATGAAGGCATACTTTGGACGCGCGAGCATCAGCTTTGGACGCGCAAGCATCGGCTTTGGACGCGCGAGCATCAGCTTTGGACGCGCAAGCATTGGCTTTGGACGCGAAATGCCTGCTTTTTGATGTAGAAACTCTTGTTTGAGTATGATTCTTACAATCTACTCCTTCAGAAAAGACAATTCCATACATCTTCGCTATGATTAGGGAATAGATAGAAATGATTCATGCTGGGAGGACGATTGTATGCGCACATTAGCGCGTTTAGTTACAAAATTTCATAAGACAATCATAATTGCTTGGGTTGCGCTTTTCATTGTCATGGCCTTTTTGGCGATCCGTTTGCCTGGGTTGCTTGCGGGCGACGGGTTCAGGATGGATGCGGAGCATGAACAGGTGATGAAGATCGCTTCGGAGAAATTCGATTTGCCGGCGGAAACGATGTTCGTCGTCTTTGATAACGTGAATGATGAAACAATCGCTTCCACCTTGACGAATATTGAAAAGCTGAATCTTGCATCTGAAATCGTTTCCCCACTGGAAAACGAAGAACAGTATACGAAGGATGTCTCCTACGCGCTGTTACACTTTGAAAAGAATGGCAAAGACATGTCTGCCGTCGTTACCGATATCCGGGATGCGATCGGCGATAAGGAAGGCATTGTCTTAACGGGCCAATCCGCCATTACAAAAGATATCAACACCGCGAGCCAGCGGGATTTAATGAAGGCGGAAGCGATCGGCTTGCCTATCGCGATCATCGTACTTCTATTTGCATTCGGATCGCTCATGGCATCGATGGTTCCTTTGATTGTCGGAGTCGCAACAGTTATTTCCACATTTGGCATATTGGCTTTAGTTGGCGGGCAGACAGACTTGGCAATTTTCGTCTTAAATATCGTTCCGATGCTCGGGCTTGCTTTGAGCATCGATTTCTCCTTGCTTTTCATTAGCCGCTATCGGGAAGAGCGATTGAAAAGCGACGTTCTTGAAGCTGTTGCAACGACGATCCGAACGGCAGGCCGCTCTGTCATTTTTTCTGCATTTTGTGTATTCATCGGGCTTGGCGCGATGTTTATTATCAAAGTTGAGATTTTCCAAAATATCGCACTTGGCGGCATGATTGTCGTCGGCATGGCGGTCCTTAGCTCAGTTACATTGCTTCCATCGATTTTGATTATGCTCGGCGACCGTTTGAATAAAGGTCGCATACTGAAGGTGAAGGAAAACGGCTCCGACCGATGGAGACAGTTCGCCAATGCGGTAATTAAAAGACCGATCCTTATTACAATTGCAGCGCTTGTACTATTGGGCATCGCTTTAATTCCAGTGAAAAATATGGATTTGACGATACCGCAGATTGACTCTCTGCCAGCGTCGTATGATACACGCGCTTCGTATGAATTGATGGATGACACTTTCGGGCTCGGCGATCAGTCGAATGTATATTTAATCGCGGAACGAGACGGCGGATGGTCTGATACGGAAGGATTACAAGCTTTGAAGGCACTGGAAGAGGATTTGGCTAATGATCCTCTCGTCGATAAGCTGACGACAATTTTCACTACTAGTGGAATCACGTCTCCTGAAGAATGGGAGCAGGCGACGCAAGTTCCGGAAATGAAGGCACAGCTTGAACCGCTTCTTCAATCATTTGTAAAAGATGATCAGTTATTGATTCCTGTGACGCTTCAAGCGAGAGGAACGTCTGACGAAGCGCAGCAGTGGGCGCGGGATTGGTCTGAGCAAACAGAATGGAACCTGTTGGTTGGTGGTCAGCCGAAGTTCAACCAAGAGATTTTCGATGAAATCTTCGGCAATATCATAGCTGTGCTGACGATTATACTCGTGTCGACGTTCATCATTCTCATGATTGCATTCCGCTCCGTGCTCATACCGTTGAAGGCGATACTCATGAACATCGTCGGATTGTCCGCGACGTTCGGGATTCTCGTCTACATTTTCCAATACGGCCACTTCGGGATGCATCCGGGAACGATTGCACTCATCATTCCGATTCTCGTCTTCAGTCTCGTCTTCGGCTTGAGCATGGACTATGAAGTGTTCCTCATTTCGCGGATGCAGGAGGAATATGCGAACACGTTCGATAATGATCATTCCACTGTCGAAGGGCTTGCGACAACAAGCAAGATTATCACTTCCGCGGCTTTGATCATGATTGTCCTGACCGGCGCATTCGCGTTCACGGACGTCATGCCGGTGAAGCAGATCGGTGTCGGCATCGCGATTGCGGTAGCCATCGACGCGACAATCATCCGCTTGCTGCTTGTCCCAAGTTTGATGAAATTGTTCGGAAAGTGGAACTGGTGGATGCCATTTAGAAAAGGTGAGTATAAAGCCGGAAATTGGCATTAACTTAAAAATAACTGCCTCGACAACAGAAATCCCAGTTGTCGAGGCAGTTTTATTTAGATCAATCCACAATCTCCACATTCGTATCGGCAGGTTTATCTCTATCAAATTCCGCCATCACCGCAAAATAGATGGCCGCCACTACAACAAGGACGAAAACGACGAGCCCGATGACGAGCGTTTTACCCTTCACACGGATTCACCTCCGCCGAGTTTAAAGTTCTCCTCTTTCAAATAATCCGTAGCTTCCTGATAATCGCCGAAGCTTTCCTCCAAATTATAACCATGATAAATATTGAAAAAGCCCTCTTCTTCCAATAACGTCAGCTTCTGGCCCTGCTCATTCACCCATACTTCCTCAAGCAGCTCTTCTTCCTTAGCCTCTTCCTCAGTCGAAAGCGCTTTGATGGCGTCCCGAATCGTCGCTTTCAATTCCTCTTCCGTCGCTTCACGGATATTGACGAGCCCACGGTCATCCGCCTCGTAGCCTGGAATTCCTTCCACATACACAAACCCATTGCCGTTCGGATGGAGATGCTGGACAACAACCGTTTTGTCGTAAAGGCTATCTTCATAATGATAATTGAGCCGCTTCATCGACACTTCTTTCCGTGTAAGTTCAGGGAATGTCTCAATAATTTGTTGTTTTTGTTCGAATGTAAGCATGCTTTGGCCACTCTTTCTTTGTCAAATGTCTTTTCAGTATACCATTATTCGTCTTTCACCGTCAGACCGAGTGCACGCGCAAAACCGAGAGCTTGCTCTGTCGATACGATGCATCCCGCAATTTTCGGTACCGTCACTTCTATTCGTTCATATGTATTGGTGGATAAATCTACTCCATCCAAATCGGTTTCCGAAAAATTCGCATCGTCCAACTTGCACTTATCAAAACGGACTTGTTTTAAATCGCATTCGTAAAAATCGCTGTCCTCTAAGTTGCATCCCGCGAACTCCACTTCTTTCATTTTTGAAAAATTGAAGTTTGCGTAACGGATATCACTTTCCTCCATTAATAGATGCCCTAAATTAGAATTGGCCAAATCCGCTCCCGTTAACTTTGAATTGCGGACCTCACATCGATGGAACATGACATTTTCCATTTGGACGTTCGAAAAGTCGCATGTTTGGAATAAAACATCGACGAATTCCACACCTCTCCAATCACTGTTCGCAAATGACATATCTTTGAACACGCAATTATCGAAAACGAAGCGCTCGTCCTCTGCTCCCGGCATTGTTCCGCCTTCAAATCTTGCTTTTTCAATAAATCTGTCCCGACTCCATATATCGGATGGCCCCAACAGCTCATGTTCCGTCGACAGTTTCGGACTCACACGCTTGTCCTTTTTTTCTCCCATAAGTACCCTCCTATCGCGTTTTCCATTCAATAAAGATGACGAGCAATATGACAACTATGAACGCCAGCATATAAAACCAACTTGGAACGGCGCTTATTCCACTAAACATCTGCCCTCTCCCCTTCCCCCATGAATTTCCCAATTATCACCACTCAAAACGGGTTTTTCACCGCTCAACCAATTCCCCCTGCCCGTCGAACACCTGCTATTACCCGCAGATCAATCGTAATGTGTTTCATTCCCTTCACAAGCACCTCGTGAATCCGTTCTTCACTCGCATTCCAAGTTAGCGGTGTCATGCGAATCAATGGAGCGAGCAGCGCTTCAGGCAATTCAAATTGGTACGTCACCCGTTCGGTCTCGACAGAGTCGAACTGTTCGCGGAACCGCCCTACTGGGTCGGCCTCCTCTTTCTGCTGCTTGCCGTCGTAGAAGACTTCCCGCAATTCCTGCAAGTATCCGGTTTCCGGGACCACTTTCACCAATACGCCTCCCGGTATCAACAGCCGGTTGAATTCCGCATAATTTGCAGGTGATAAAATATTTACGATCGCATCCATGCTCGAATCCGCAAAAGGCATGGTAGCGAGATCCGCAACACTCCAAATGAGGCCTGGATACATCTTCGAAGCTGCGACAATTCCTTCCTTCGCCAAATCAATGCCGACGCCAATAGTTCCCGGTTGCATTCGTGAATGAACTTTATGTAAATGAGTTCCTTCGCCACAGCCAGCATCCAAAAGGACAGGACGTTCAGTTCCCATCAAATGCGTATGTAAACGGGCAATGATATTGTCAAGAACAGGTCCGAAAAAACCGCTATCCATGACGGCAGTCCTCGCTTCAAACAGCGATTTATCATATTTTGTGGAATGCGCTTGCGGCGCCAAATTAACGTATCCGCTCTTCGCCAAATCAAATGAATGCATGTTCCAGCAGACGAGACGCGAATGCTCCTCCATTTCCATTTCGGTTGTGCAGATCGGACATCTAAATAGCCGTAAATTGTCCTCTATTAGTAACGCGCTTTGCATTTTCTTCGTCAATTTCATTTTCATGCTCCGTTCGATTATTGTTCTACCAGTATACCGTCTTTCCGACCGTACTCAAACTATCAATAGGTTCCACTGTATCTATCGCACCTCAAGCGGGTACAATAATAGATAGGAGGCGATTTCCGTGAAGCGGATATTACTATTCATCATTTTCATAGTTGCACTTTATCTTGCAAAACCTTTATGGGAAGAGCCAGTTTCGAAATATATCGACCTTTCCTTCCTCAATCCGATTGATGAAAAGCTAGAAGCCATATGGGAGAAAGAACCGGTTGCTTCCGCAATGGATTCCATATTCAACACAGCCGATAAAATCTTCCTTTACATATCTTCGAAAACATCCGAAGTAGAACAGATGATTCCCGACAAAGTCGCAAAGCCGAAATTGGATAAACCTGATCACTCCGTCATGTCCATTCATAATATCGAGCTCGGAGCGACAGAAAACCAAGTGAAAGCCGAACTTGGAGAGCCTAAAAGCCATTCATTAAATGAATACGGAACTGAATGGTTCACATACCATGATGATTACCAAAACTTCGTCATGGTTTCATTCGACGAAAACTGGAAAGTGAATGCCATTTACACGAACGATGATCTTATCTCCTCGAAAGCTGGCATCAAGTACGGGACTCCGAAAGCGGACGTTCGGAAAGCGTATGGCGAACCGTTGAAGGAGATCCGGAAAGGCTTGAACATTTATGTCCTTCAGGAAAACGAAGGGATGGACCTTTTTAAATCCGGGGATATCTATATGTATGTATTTTACGACATTCATCAGAACGATACGGTAACTGCCGTCCAGCTCATTACAACATCACTCGAACAGCGGAAGTCCGGAATGTATGCAGGTGGAGATGTGTCTTTGCGCAACGGGTTCGAACTGCAGCTTTTCGATTTGACGAACGCCGCCCGTGTACGTCACGGCCGCTCCATTTTGCGATGGGATGAGAGAATCGCCGAAACGGCGCGCAAACATAGCCTCGATATGGCGGTCAATGACTATTTCAGCCATGATAATTTACAGGGGCTGTCGCCTTTCGACCGGATGAAAGAGGACCATATTAAGTTCCGTAGGGCGGGTGAAAATTTGGCATACGGCCAATCGAGCAGCATTTTCGCTCATGAGGGTCTCATGAATTCAAAAGGGCATCGGGAGAATATTTTAATAAAAGATTATAGTCATCTCGGCATCGGTGTCGCTTTCAATGAAAAATCACAGCCGTATTATACGGAGAATTTTTTCTTACAATGACTCTTTCAGGACTATATCTGTCTGTTCCGGGGAATATAAGGGCAACAGATAGATAAGGAGGAGTTCGAATGAAAGCTGTAACATTCCAGGGCGTAAAAGATATCCAAGTGAAAAAGGTGGAAGCTCCGAAAATCGAGAAGCCTGATGATATTATCGTCAAAGTGACGTCAACCGCCATTTGCGGGTCCGATTTGCATATTTATTTAGGTGCATTGCCAACGCATAAAGGGTATGTCATCGGCCACGAACCAATGGGAATCGTCGAGGAGGTTGGCCCAAATGTAACGAAAGTGAAAAAGGGTGACCGGGTCGTCATCCCTTTCAACATTTCATGTGGACAATGTTTTTATTGTGAACATCAGATGGAAAGTCAATGCGATCATTCGAACCGTAATCCTCACGTCGATACGGGCGGCTATTTCGGATTTACAGAACGCTACGGAGATTATCCAGGAGGGCAGGCAGAATATATTCGAGTTCCGTACGGCAATTTCACGCCATTCGTCATTCCCGAATCTTGCGAGCTGCCGGATGAAGCGCTTCTGTTCCTGTCCGATGTGTTGCCGACTGCGTATTGGAGCGTGGAGCATGCTGGTGTGAAGCATGGGGATACGGTAGCCGTGCTTGGGTGCGGACCCGTCGGACTGATGGCTCAGAAATTCGCTTGGATGAAAGGCGCGAAACGCGTCATCGCCATTGACCATGTCCCTTATCGGCTGCAGCATGCTGTGAAAATGAACAAAGTGGAAGCTTATAATTTTGATGACTACGACAATATGGGTGCGCATATTAAAGAACTCACTCACGGTGGCGTCGACATCGTCATCGATTGTGTCGGGATGGACGGCAAGAAGAATATTGCGGAAAAGGTCGGGCAGAAGATGAAAATGCAAGGCGGGACATTGAGCGCCATTGAAATCGGCCATCAAGCTGTGCGCAAATTCGGGACAATCCATCTGACCGGTGTCTACGGATCGCTTTATAACATGTTTCCGCTCGGTAATATGTTTGAACGTAATATTACTTTGAAGATGGGGCAAGCTCCTGTCATCCATTACATGCCTACATTATTTGATAAGATTACTAAGGGCGAATTCGATCCAACGGAAATCATTTCGCATGTCGTACCAATCGAGGAAGCTGCTGCTGCTTATCATCATTTCTACGAGCATGAGGATGATTGCATAAAAGTGATTTTAAAGCCATAAATGTAAAATCGGTCCACGCATTCATTGCGCGGACCGTTTTCTTATTTCTTCCCTTTGATAGCGGCACAGGCGATTCGGGCACCTGAATTCCCTGCAGGATCCGTCTTATAGTCATCCGCCTTTTCATGAATGACGATGGCACTTCCGTCCTTATCGAGGATTGAATTTTCTTGGCCCTTCTTTAGCGTGATTTCACCGGTCGTCATACTCATGGACACTTTCCCATCCTCCGCAACTTCGATGTTTGGCAAATCACCTAAATGGAAGCCTTTCGGATTCTCAAATCCATGTTCCTTCCCTGTCGGATTAAAGTGGGCTCCAGCAGAAGTGAAATCCGGCGGTGTACATACCCCTGTTTCATGGATATGAATGCCATGTGTTCCAGGCGACAAGTCTTCTGCCTGTACATTGATCATCACGCCTTCCGTCTCCTGAACCAACGTCACTTCACCGATTTCTTTTCCTTCCGTATTCAATATAGGAGAGACAATTGCTTCCATCTTGTCCCCGCTGACAGGCATCTTTTGATTCGCTTTTCCGCATCCCGCTACGACAAGAATGACGCTAATTAGCAGTGCAGTTACCAGTTTTTTCTTCACTATAATTCCTCCTCCACATTTATTCTTGCCAAGCATGCCCTACTGGCAAGAATTTAGTAGTGGAAAGTTTTTCCCTATATGAGCGGTAACTAAATAGAATAAAAATGCTGCTCATTCCAATTTTCAGGAATGAACAGCGGGTTCTCATTTACGCTAACATTAATTTTTCAAGTTCAAGCGGAGCAATATAAACCCCGTCCTTGTAAACACGCATATTGCCGCCGGAAATTTCGTCGATCAGCATAACATTTCCTTCATTGTCACGACCAAACTCCAATTTAATATCGTATAATTCAAGTCCCTTCGCAGCAAGCTCTTCCTTCACGACAGTGGAAATCTCTTTCGTGAGCGGCTCGAGAACATCATATTCTTCGTTCGTCAAAATGCCGAGCTGTGCGAGTGCGTCCTTCGAAATCGGCGGATCATTGCGATCATCGTCCTTGATTGTCACTTCGACGAATGAATCCAATGGTTGTCCTTCCTCACAATAAGCTCCATAACGGCGCAAGAAGCTGCCGACTGCGCGGAAGCGGCAAATGACTTCAAGCCCTTTTCCGAACACGGTTGCCTGCTTCACTGTCATCGTCACGTTCTCGATATCCGCATCGACATAATGCGTCGGGATTCCTTTTGCAGCTAATTTCTCAAAGAAAAACTTTGTCATGCGCAGGCCTGATTGCCCCGCACCTTCAATCGTCAGTCCTACAGTATTCGCTCCCGGATCGAACACGCCGTCTTCCCCGGTTACATCATCTTTGAATTTCAGTAACACATTGCCATCTTCCAATTTATAAACGTCTTTCGTCTTGCCACTATATACAAGTTCCATGACCACGTTTCCTTTCCATTCGAAAATGTAGTGCCACAATTAGTATAATGTACTTTCTCTACTATAAAAAGAGAAAACTTGATGGGGGTCAAGGTTTCATTCCCGAAAACGCCTTATGCTATAGACAAGAAGTAGAAAACAACTACATGGAGGTAATGGAAATGAAAAAAATCGTATTGAACTTGGAGCCGTTGACTTGCCCGTCTTGCATTAAGAAAATCGAAGGTGCGTTGAACAGGATGGATGGAGTTGCAGACGCGAAAGTGCTATTCAACTCAGGAAAAGTCAGAGCGCAGTTTGATGAAAACCAAATCGCCGCGGAGGATATCGCCAAAACAGTTACCGGCCTCGGATACCCAATCATTTCACAAAAAGTCTCCTGAAAGGAGTAAAGGAAAATGAATGCCAAACGAACGTCCCAAATTACTGCCTTGACAGGTCTGCTGCTCGCGGCGGCAATCGGACTCCATATCGCCGGCTTTCATGAAGTGAGGCAGTGGCTGCTGATCGCTTCCACAATTTTGGCCGGCGTCCCGATTGCAATCAAAGCGTTGAAAGCGTTGAAGATGAAAGCGTTCAGCATTGAATTGCTAGTGACGATCGCTGTCATCGGTGCATTGTTCATCGGTGAGTATGTCGAATCGGCAGCTGTTACATTTTTGTTTTTATTCGGCGCTTATCTGGAAGCTCGTACGCTCGAAAAAACACGTTCTTCCCTGAAAGCACTCGTCGACATGGCGCCCCTCGAAGCAACAGTCATCCGCGATGGTGAAACAATGACCATTTCTGTCGATGACCTCGAACAAGGAGACCGCGTCATCATACGGTCGGGTGAAAAAGTCGCTGTTGACGGACGAATCCTCACAGGGAATGCGACGTTGAATGAAGCAGCCATTACAGGTGAATCCGTTCCGGCTACAAAAACGATTGACGACAAAGTATTCAGCGGAACGATCGTCGATAACGGCTTCATCGAAGTGATTGCGGAGCGCGTCGGCGATGATACAACGTTTGCCCGAATCATCGAACTCGTGGAAGAAGCACAGGAATCCAAGTCGAAAACGGAGAAATTCCTCGACCGCTTCGCCAATATTTACACACCTGCAATCGTCGTCCTATCTGTACTCGTTTATATATTCACAAGGAATATCGAAATGACACTTACATTTCTTGTGATTGCTTGTCCTGGAGCACTTGTCATTTCCGCACCCGTCTCGATCGTCGCCGGCATCGGTAACGGAGCGCGGAACGGCGTTCTTATTAAAGGCGGCGACATTATGGAGAAGCTTGCGAAAATCGACACAGTCGTCTTTGACAAGACCGGCACGTTGACACGCGGCAGACCGGAAGTGACAGATATCCATGCAATCGGCATAGCTAAAGATGAACTGCTTCAGCTCGCGGCGGAAGCGGAAACGATATCCGAACACCATTTAGGCCAGACAATCGTGAAAGAAGCGAAGCGCCAAGGCTTGCAATTATTGAGTGAACCCGAAAAAGCCGAAGTGATTAAAGGAAACGGCATTCGTGCAATTGTCGGAGGAAGGCAGCTTGCGATCGGTAACCGAAAACTGATGGCCGCTGAAGGTGTACTGATTGATAAGGAGATTGCAGAATATGCAATCTCCCGTGAGAAAGGCGGGAACACTGCAATCTTCGCAAGCATCAATGGAAAAATCGCAGGAATTCTGTCAATCGCGGACCGGATTCGTCCTGAAGCGAATGATGCGCTCCGCGAACTGCGGGCAAGCGGCGTTAAACAAATTATTATGCTGACAGGCGACAACCGCCATACCGCAGAACTGGTCGGCGCACAATTAGGACTGGACCAAGTGCATGCTGAATTATTACCAGAAGATAAAGTTGCCATGGTCCAAAAACTGAAAGATGCTGGGCATCATGTTGCAATGGCAGGCGACGGCATCAATGACGCCCCGGCAATCGCGACTGCGGATATCGGTCTTGCGATGGGCGAAGGCGGTACCGACATTTCAATGGAAACTGCTGACGTCGTCCTCATGGCGGACCGTCTCGACCAGTTCTCACATGCGTATTCACTTGCGAAAGCAACTGTCCGCAACATGAAACAGAACACGTTCTTCGCAGTCGGCACAGTCGCGTTGCTGCTCGCTGGCGTGCTGATCGGCAAAGTGTTCCTCGCTTCCGGTATGTTAATTCACGAATTAAGCGTCCTGCTCGTTATTTTGAACGCCATCCGGTTAATCCGCTATACTAAGAAAAAGCAGGTAAAACGGCAACACTTGGAGCGGGAACTACTACCGGAATAAGGAGTGAAAGATGATGACAACTAACGGACATTGCGGACACGGGGAAGGAACTGCTGAGATGCAGAAAATGTGCATCTCCATCGTTCCGATCTTCAACCATCTCGATCCTTCGGAAATGAATGAAATCGTCAAGCATACACATTCGGTCAGTCACCCCCGCGGCCATACCATTTACCACGAGGGAGATACGTCGGACGGTTTGTACATCATTCACAAAGGCCGCGTGAAAATTTATCGCCTTTCAGAAAACGGCAAAGAGCAGTTAGTGAGGATTCTGGAACCTGGTGATTTTACGGGTGAGCTTTCTTTATTCAATGAAACGGTGCATGATGCATATGCGGAAGCGATGGGGAAAGTGGAACTATGCGTAATGAGCCGGGACGACTTTCAGACTTTTTTAATGAAATACCCTGCCATTTCCCTCAAAGTCCTTGGCGAATTTTCCAATCGGCTCGCGAATTCGGAAAAGCAAGCCGCCCGGATCGCCATGGAAACGACCGATACACGAATCGCCATGTACCTTGCCGATTTGGCTGAAGAAAGGAATTCGAGTCGTGTCAAGCTTCCGATGACCCGGAAAGACTTGGCGTCACATATCGGCACTTCTCCCGAAACAATCAGCCGGAAGCTCACGGATTTTGAAGATGCGGGATGGATCCGGCAGCTCAATCAGCGGGAGATCGAGATATTGGATTTAGATCCGTTGTTGCTAATTTAATCGTGGAAAATTGGGGCTTTTCTAAGGTGAATAGAGAACTCTTTGCGCATTAACGAGCCCTCGTCCATTCCATTTAAAGGATTTTTCGCTTGTCAGCATTCATGCAATGGGTGTATAATAGCTCGATGAAATCTATGCACAGAGCGAAAGCGAGTGAATGAAGATGGGCCGTAAATGGAATAATATTAAAGAAAAAAAGGCTTCGAAGGATGCAAATACGAGTCGTATTTATGCAAAGTTCGGCCGTGAATTATATGTAGCAGCAAAACAAGGTGAACCTGATCCCGAGTTGAACCAAACATTGAAAATGGTCGTTGAGCGTGCAAAAACGTACAATGTACCAAGAGCGATCATTGACCGCGCGATTGAGAAAGCAAAGGGCGGCGCTGAAGAAAACTATGACGAGCTTCGCTACGAAGGCTTCGGCCCGAACGGTTCGATGGTCATTGTCGACGCGCTTACAAACAACGTCAACCGTACCGCTTCCGAAGTGCGTGCAGCATTCGGGAAAAACGGCGGAAACATGGGTGTCAGCGGTTCCGTTGCGTACATGTTCGATGCGACTGCCGTTTTCGGCTTGGAAGGCAAAACGGCGGATGAAGTACTCGAACTTCTCATGGAAGCAGACGTCGAAGTCCGCGATATTTTGGATGAAGAAGATACGGTAATCGTCTATGCAGAACCAGACCAATTCCACGCCGTCCAGGAAGCTTTGAAAGATGCCGGCATTACGGAATTCTCCGTAGCTGAATTGACAATGCTCGCGCATAACGACGTGACATTGGATGCTGACGCTCAAGCACAGTTCGAGAAAATGATCGATGCATTGGATGACTTGGAAGACGTTCAGCAAGTCTATCATAATGTTGATTTAGGGGAATAACTGATGAAAGCCACTTCATTCGAGGTGGCTTTTTATTCATTAATCTAGTTGAAAAGCAAACTAAACAAGTCTGTCTTTTTAAGCCTTGTTTTTTGCATCTTTTCTTTTCTTCGCTTCTTTTACATAGTTAATATAATTTCCTGTTCCTTCGATTGCAGATACAGCAATGATCGCCCATTCGATAGGTGATACATCATGCAACGATTCCTTGCCATAATACAATGTAAATACGGTAATAAGTCCGTATAGAAAGGCCTTGGAAAAATACTCCCATATCGGAGAGTAATTATCTAAATTAACCCTTGCATACAGCTTATCCACAATTAAAGCAATCGCCAAAACCACAACCAAACTATAAATTAATTCCATAGTCATAATAACATACCCCTAATTCCCCGAACTTCCACGCCTTCCCTATCCAACGCACTTGGGATCATTCTAGCAAACTCCAATGCCGTCTTCCCATCCCCATGAATGCAAATCGTATCTGCCTGAATCGCCACATCCGTTCCATCCTTTGCGCGCACTTTGCCTTCCTTCACCATCCGGACGATTTGGCGAATGGCGATTTCGCGATCAGTAATGAGAGCGTTTGGCTCCCGACGTGGCGTCAAAGTTCCATTGGCTTGATAAGTTCGATCTGCGAACACTTCATGCGCAGTTTTCAACCCGATTCGCTCCCCTGCCTTGACTAACTCGCTGCCCGCAAGCCCGAAAAGGATCAATTCCGGATCGACTTTGTAAACAGCTTCTGCTATCGCTTCGGATAAATCCCGATTCACAGCAGCCATATTATAAAGCGCGCCATGCGGCTTTACATGTTGCAATCGCCCGCCCTCCGCCTTTACAAACGCTGACAATGCGCCGATTTGGTAAACGACAAGGTCGAATGCTTCTTCAGCTGAAATCGCCATTTCTCTGCGCCCGAAACCGACCAGATCCTGCAAACCTGGATGCACACCGATGCCAACGTTTTTCGCAAGCGCCATCCGCACCGTTCGCCGCATCGTCGTTGGATCGCCCGCATGGAAGCCGCAGGCAATATTCGCCGACGTAATCGTCTCCAAAATCGCTTCATCATTCCCCATTACATATGCGCCAAAACTCTCGCCCATATCACAATTCAAATCGACTACAAATCCCATTCCATCCACTCCTATCTTACTTTATCCTGTATCGCCGCACGCAGCTCCTTCAAATGCATTTCCTGCTTTGCAACAAGCCTTTGTGATTCCTCAATCGTCACTTCCTTGAATGAAAGCCGGTCTCCCGGCTTCGCCTGCGCTAGTTTTGTGAAATCAATCGAAGACAACTGTCCGATTTTCGGATACCCGCCCGTCGTCTGCCGATCCGCCGCCAATATAATTGGATTCCCATCCGCAGGAACTTGGATGGCTCCATATGTAACTGCTTCCGAAATCATTTCTATAGGTTCTTTCAATTGCAATGTCGGTCCATTGATCCGGTATCCCATTCGATCCGACTGCGAACTGACGGTGAAGGGTTCATTCCAAAACTTCTGATGGCTATCTGTATCAAAAAGCTCATATTGACTGCCGCGGATAACACGAATCTCATAATGGTTCGATAGTTTAGGAAGCAGCTTTGGTGCAACTTGCCAATCTGTCGCTTGAAACAGCATGCTTGTTGCAAGCTTTTCAACTATGACCCGCGATAGAGCGGATGCTATGCCAACATGTATGACGTCCCCTTTCCGCACCGGTCTTCCATCAAAACCGCCGAGACCCGCCTTCACATACGTTGATCGGCTTTCTAGCACGATTGGCACGTCAATCCCACCAGCAATCGCCAGATATGCTCGACTTCCCGCCTTCGCCGATCCAAACTGCAATTCATTTCCCTTACGAATGAAAACCGGTCTCCACATCGGTACAGGTATCCCTTCAATCGTTGGATCAAAATCGCCGCCACAAATCGCGATCAATGCATCTTCTTTGAATAAAAGACGCGGACCGACAAGTGTCATTTCAATAGAAGCAGCTGTTTCTTCATTGCCAACAAGCATATTGGCGACCCGATGAGAGAACAAGTCCATTGCACCGCCCACTACAACACCAAATTTCTGGAATCCGAACCTCCCAAAGTCCTGAATCGTATCATAAAGGCCTGGCTTCGTAACTTCAATCACTCCGCGCCACCTCTCAATTCTTCATACTCTTCGGTCGTAATCTTGTAAAACTTTATTTTATCTCCTGCCGCCAACAAGCTAGGTGGATCTTCCGATGGGAGGAATAGCTCAAGCGGCGTCCTGCCGATCAGTTGCCACCCCCCCGGCGTTTCAATCGGATAAACACCCGTCTGGACTCCCGCAATTCCTACTGAACGCGCAGGAATCATCAGTCGCGGCGTCTGACGTCTCGGAGCGGCAATTTGTTCTGACATGCCGCCGATGAACGGGAAGCCCGGTGCAAATCCAATCATATGTACTGTATAGTCACCCGATGTATGAATTGCAATCACTTCATCCACCGTCAAATTATTATGTTTCGCAACAAAATCCAGATCCGGTCCATATTCATCGCCATACAAAACAGGGATTTCCACGACCTTTTGCTGAACAGCAGCAATTTGTGTCACACCCTCTAGCAACGCGTGAATCCGTTCACAAACTGCTTCATATGGACTGTCTTCTTTTAGAAATTCGGTGATCGCATAAATAATAGTGACCGTCGTATAAGCAGGGATATATTCAATCATCCAAGATGGTGATTCGGCATCCAATCGGGAAACAATGGCCCTTACTTTCTGCTCGGATGAACGATCGATCTTTTTTCCAACTTCAATGACAACGGCTTGATCGCCTAAAGGTGACAAAGTGTAATGCATCTCGCCGACACTTCCTTATCGTATGAATATACATAATTTTACCTGAACCTCTGTTCTTCGCAACATGTTATTTTCTCTATCGAATGTATGAGGAATTCACCACTATACATATAATGAATAACGACTATTCACCAACTTAGGTAAAACGATCAATTGTTAATTTTCAGTATTTTAGTACAATCAAATGCAAAGGATGAAAGGATGTGAGCATGTTAATGAAACAGCAATGTCTTCTCAAAAGGGCTTTCCTAGCATTGGTCGTTGCTCTGATCGCCTTATTTCCGGTAACACATGAAGGAACTCTTTCATCTGTCGCCGCATCCGGGGATACGACTCCCGTAGCATCCATTGATTCGACAACATTAGATCAAAAATTACAGGCAATCTTGAAAGACCCTAAGCTCCAAGGGGGAATTACCGGGGTTAGCGTACGGAAAGCAGATACGGGTGAAAAGATTTATACAAGCTTCGGCGATATCCGTCTCCGCCCCGCTTCCAATATGAAGTTGCTGACAGGATCGACGGCGATGGACATATTGGGTCCTGATTATCAGTTTTCTACAGAAGTGCTGACGGACGGACAAGTGAAAGGAAAAATGATTCACGGCAATCTCTATCTGAAAGGTAAAGGCGACCCGACGTTGATGAAAAAGGATTTGGACCAATTCGCGAAAGACTTGAAGGCGAAAGGAATCGATAAGATCAATGGCAACCTGATCGCTGATGACAGTTGGTACGATGATGTCCGTTATTCCCAGGATCTGAACTGGTCGGATGAACATAATTATGTCGGTGCGCAAGTTTCAGCATTGACCCTGTCCCCGAACGAAGATTATGATGCGGGAACTGTCATAGTTGAAGTGAATCCAGGCAATAAAACAGGAGATCTTCCGAAAGTGACTCTCACTCCGGAGACAGATTCTGTCGTTATCGTTAATAATGCAACGACTGTCGCAAAAGGCGAAGCAAAGAGCATCTCCATTGCACGTGAACATGGAACGAACCGGATCATTATCGAAGGAAAGATGCCGCTTGACGGCACACGCTCTCAATCATGGTCCGCTGTTTGGGACCCTTCCATGCTGGCGATTGATGTGTTCCAAAAATCCCTTAAAGCAGAAGGCATCGAGATTGTCGGCAATGGTGGAATGAAAACTGGTGTGACACCAAGTGGTGCAACTGTTCTTACTTCAAAAAAATCGATGCCGCTGAAAGAGCTCTTTATTCCATTTATGAAATTAAGCAACAACGGACACGCGGAAACGTTAGTGAAGGAAATGGGCAAAGTACGAAGCGGTGAAGGCAGTTGGGACGCTGGGCTTGTAGTGATGAAGGAGAAGCTGAAGCAATTCGGCATCAATACGGACACGATAGTTCTACGCGACGGCTCCGGCATGTCGCATAAGAACCTCGTTTCAGCAGATGAATTGACGTCTTTACTGTACAACATTCAAGGGAAAAGCTGGTTCCCTGCGTTCGAGGCTTCCCTGCCGATTGCAGGCGTCCCTGAAAGGATGATCGGCGGCACGCTTCGAAACCGGATGGGCGACGGATTAACCGCTGGAAATGTAAAAGCGAAAACCGGTTCCATTACAGGCGTCTCCACTCTCTCCGGTTATGTCACTGCGAAAGACGGCACGGAACTGATCTTCTCGGTCATGATCAACAATTATATTAGCGGACCAGTTACGCCGATCGAAGATGCGATTGCGAAAGTGCTTGCGGAATATGAGAGCAACTGAATCATCAAAAAGGCATTCCCCTTCCTACTCGGGAATGCCTTTTTCTTTTGGATAATACTTATTCTACGATAAAGAAATATATAAACATAGCAGAAATGTAATACACGATAATGGCGTCATAACAAGCCTTTCTTTTCTACTTCGTGATAGTAGATTTGCTATTGTATTTAAGCAAAGGAAAATTGTTATAACCCATACTAATATGTCTGTAGATAAAAAAATAAAACCCTGCAAAACATTGGTATGCTGTAGAAAAACAAAACCCATAAATAAAAGGATCAAAGCATTTACTGCGCTTACAATACGTAATCTTATTGGTAAAACCTTATGATATCCACCCATTGCAAATTCGCCAATCGGAAATCCAAGTGAAAGAAGAACTTGAAAAACCGCTATGGCCACAAACATTATTGCTACAACAATTGAAGATATATAAACAACATCAGCACTCATATACTACCTCCTTCATCATTATCATCATATTCAACGTATCGTAGTAATTACCTTCCTTAACATATGAATCATTTAAAGGATTCACTATTACCAATAGCGAATACTTCCATAACATTCATTTTTGAAAGTGGGGATTCATGTGGAAAAACTATCAAATGAACAATTTTTACAGGCAGTATCATTTCTGAAAACAAAAGCTCGTCCATTGGAAAAGGCTCTATTCGAGTTTGAGTTTGAAGATGGTAGTCGTGAGCGAGTTTTAGATGAACTTCATGCTTATCAAAATGAAGACGGTGGATTCGGTAATGGATTGGAGCCCGACTTCCGATGTAAGGCTTCCTCAGCATTGGCGACGACAATCGGGGTTCAGCATTTAATCCGCATCGGGGCCGACGAATCCGAACCAATGGTGCAAAAAGCGATTCAATACGCGCTGAATACGTTTGACGAAGAAAAGATGGGATGGGAAATTGTCCCGAGAGAAGTCGAGACAGCGCCGCGCGCTATTTGGTGGAATTATGGCGGTGATTGGCCATGGGGAAATCCAAGCGCTGAAATGACTGGATTGCTCTTTCATTACAAAGGTCTTGTCCCCGAGGATTTCCTGGAAAAGTTAACAGCCCACGCAGTTTCATATATTAACGAGGATGCGACGAACGACTTCCATGAAGTACAGTGTTTGGTTAAATTGATGAAAGAATTGCCTGTGGAAGAAGCAGATAAGATTTCTGCTAGAGTACGCGAAATCGCCCACCATAGCGTGACAACCGATCCAGGAAAATGGAATGACTATTGCTTGCCTCCCCTTCAAGTTGTCTCTTCCACAGCGTCTATTCTCTATGAAGACTTTAAGGAAATCATCCCTACAAACATTAAACATCTCTCTTCCAACCAAGCGGAAGATGGCAGCTGGAAGCCGACATGGTCGTGGGGACGCTATGAAGACGTTTGGGAAACAGCAAAGCAGGAATGGAGCGGTGTACTGACGCTTGATAATTTGAAGGTGCTAAGAGCATTTGACTGAGGTGTAGAAATGAATTCGTATGTAAAAACAACTTTGAATCAAATATCGATAGCCGTACGGTCTATCGCTGACATGATGGACAAATTAGAATTGAGCGATTTAGTTATTCAACCCACGGAAAACAAGTTTTCCATTGGGCAGGTTGTAGCCCATATTTCATTAATATGCCAGGCAGATTTGCTCATTTCAGACGAAGCTTCCGAGGAACAGATGAGCACATTTTATTCCTCCAACCGTCTTCAAACCTTACTTGAAATGAAAGACGCCCTGCTTGCTAACCTCGCTTTATTGGAAAATCGCTATCTTGAATATACAGAGGAAGAACTAATGCAAACGACAACTTCGTACTGGGGTGTTTCCTACACGCGGTTTGAATGGCTGTTAGAAATCTCTTCCCATCTTTATCACCATCGCGGACAGCTGCATGCCATGCTTGTGCATTGTGTCGGGAAAGATCCTGAAGTTGTGTTGTTTGAATAATACAGGCTATCCATAACAAAAACTGCACTCCAAGTCGATTGCTTTCAACTTGGAGTGCAGTCAAATTACAACTCCACATCATCACTCATCTCAAACACATCAAACACATTTTCTTGAATGATAAGTGACATGATTTTGCCCTGTTTTTCAAAGTAATGAACATGGCCGACCCGCTTGTCTTCAAGCTCGGTCCATCCCCACTTTTGAATTTCCTCCAAATAATCTGCAGGCGGGGTTCCTTCTTCATCCCCGATACCCTTCAACTTATACTTCGCCGACTTTGCAATTTCTGACGTGCAATCCTCTGGCTTCAATTCATAGGCATTTTTCGGAACCGGAAACCCTTCATTGATGACCGCCATGCGATAGCCATCTTCCTCCGTATACTCATATACACAACCTGTCATCATCACAGCGGCAAACAGCAACATCGGAATCAACATCCACCTCATCACAGCAACACTCCCACGAAAGTTTCACATCTGTTACTTTTAGCGTAATGGGAAAGTCGCTGTTTGTCTCCCGACGAATTCGTGACAAAAAAGAAAAGCGGAAGCGGCTTGCTCAGATGCGACAGGCATAAGGCGAAGTGGCGAATTGGCGAAGTGGCGCACTTTGCCACGCAGCAACTTCGACTTATGACCCGAGCATCTAGCCGCTGGAGCTGGACAATAAGAAAAGCGGAAGCGGCTTGCTCAGATGCGACAGGCATAAGGCGAAGTGGCGAAATGGATTGAAATCTTCTTAGAATCTCAAAGGTTTTAAAAACCCGTTCGAAGCGTCCACTTGCACTTCTCCACCAAGCGGGAATGTGAAAATCGGCTGGGTATGGCCGAAATCCACGTCGTATAATACAGGAATCTCCTTCAATATTGGATGTTTATCCAGAATAAACAGCAATTGCTCTTCTGTAATTTTCGATGCTCGTTGAAATCTACCGATGACAAGAGCTTTTATGGACTGTGCATTTTGCAATAAAGACGTCAAATCCCTTGCGAACGTTTCTGGAATCGTCATCTCATCATCTTCAACAAAAAGAATCGCATTTTCAATCTCTGGCATGTACTTTGTTCCTTGCAGCAAATTCAATGTGCACAAATTACCTCCCCAAAGCTCGCCGCTCGCTGTTCCGTCGTTATATGTCTTCCAAACAGTCTCCTCGAAGACCCGATTTTCCTGATCCAAATACCATGCATCGTCGCTCCATTGTTCAGATGGTTCCAATGTAAACTGCACATCCTGCATGAGACATTGTGTAAAGAAATGTGTTTGGTATTCCTGCGCCTTTTGCATTTGAAAGCTTGAGAAATGTGGCCCAGAATATGTTACCATTCCTGTTTGCGTCGATATCGCTGTTCCGATAGCTGTAATATCGCTATATCCACAGAAAACTTTCGGGTTCTCTTTTATTAATTCATAATCAATATATGGTAAGAGTTCATTCGAATTGAACCCGCCAATGACCGTTAAAATGCCTTTTACATTTTCATCGGCAAATGCCTCATGCAAATCCTCTACTCGTCGCTGAATAGAGGTGGAGTTTTGAAGGTCTTTGTCAAAAGCATGTTTACCGAATGAAACATTGAAACCTAAATTCTCTAACCGCTCTTTTGCAGTTTGAACGCCTTCTTCGGATAAAATGCTTGCACTCCGACTTGGCGCAATGATTCTTATTTCGTCTCCCTGTTTTAATTTCTCTGGAATTCGCATCTTTTTTCTCTCCATTTACTAAATTTGCAGCCTAAGCCGAATCATATCCATGCATTGGATACCGTTCTCCGTAATGACCTCATCATAATGCTGCACGAAGAAGTCTTTGATAACACCCGAAATGCGAAACCCGCATTTTTGATAGAGTGCAAGCTGACCTATGCTTGAATTTCCCGTTCCGATGTCGATCCATTCATAGCCATGGCTTTTTGCTACCTCAATAGCTGCACCAAGCAATTTCTTGCCAATCCCATGACCTTGCTTGTCTTCACGGACGGCGATGTTTTTGATCTCCACTGTCTCGTTAGTCAACGGTACGATAACAAATACTCCAATTATGTTATCTTGTTCCTCCGCGATATAACATTCTCCTTCTGCTACGTATGCTTCTACAAGTTCACGCGATGGATCGGCAAGTAGAAGCAATTCATATGGCGGTGTTTCATCATGCTGTAATTTTCGTATCTTCATTTAAGCTGACCGCCTTTCTTTTATATGAATCAAAGGTTCTATTTTGGTGATAAATTGTGATATTCAATAGATAACTCTTGGTATCCAATAGATATTTCACTTTATTCAATAGATAACTCATGAACACGTATTGCTGCATCCATAATTTCATCAAAGCCAGTCTGCCATCCCTTATGATAGTGAGCAGCTTCTTCCGGCTGGATCAGCAACCTCTCCGACGATTCAAAACCCGCCTCAAACGGGAGAAATTCCGTAATGTCCATCCGGTAAAACATTTGATAACCCACTTTCGGATAGGGGCTGGATGGATGCCATAACGGATTCTCTTCATGATTCACTTCAAGGGCACCTAACAGCGTGCAATCACCAGTCACGTAAGCCTCCTCCACCACTTCTCGACAGACACACGCTTCCACAGTTTCGCCTGCCTCGATATGCCCTCCTGGGAAGTCCCAACCACGATCATTCAAATTAACCATGAGCAGCCGCCCCTCATGAAAACAAAATGCATGCACACTCGTAATCAACTCCCTAGTGGGCATCAACCCTTGCATCCATGTGAGCTTTAACTTATGTCCGCCCCAATCAACGTATGTGACCGTCATCTTCAACGCCTCATTTCCCAACAGAGTACCCTTCAAATAATCTTCCGCCAAATGGTGCTAGTACTTCGTCTGCGATTTTGATGATTCCTTCTCGATTGCCCGTTTTATAAAAAGCGTCAAATGCTTTCACAAATCTTTCTGCAAAATCCTCGTCGTATTGTTTCAAAGCCCGCACGATCCATTTGGAAGCGCCGATCCACTGCCCGTTCGTCCGTAGTACAAATTCATGGATTGCTTCGGCAAGCGTATTGGCGATAAAAAGGGCTTCCGCTTCATTTTGTGTGCCTATCAAATCCCCAAGTGCGTCTGTCAACATATACCGCTTTGTCGTTAATGTTTGTTCTGACCAATAGGCAGGCCCATTATTTAACAGCTCCGCAGCTTCGTTTTTAATCGTGGATAAAATTCCGGAGTCCTTCAACACAATTCCTTCCGCCACCATTCGAGGCAGCGAGGGACGTGCTCTTTCAGCATCACTTCTAAAGTAGTCTTTATAGGAAGTCAAAGAATGTACGAATACTTCAATCGGCCAGCCGTATTCAATACGGGATTCACGATAGGCTTCTTCGATTTGATTATCAAAAATTATGATATCCAGATCAGATGTTGGGGTTTCTTCGCCTCTAATTACGCTTCCCGCGAGAAGCGCAGCTTGGCAATGAGGAAATTCTTCATCGACAAATCGTTTGGCTGCAAACGGTGCTTTCATTCTTTTCATTCTTCTCATCCCTGGTTCCTCCAACCACTTTTCAGATTTCCTTCTGTTCAATCAATATCTTAGCAATTTCCATTGGGCGAACATCTAACGAGTCGAGCTCAGAAATCGGTATCCACATCGGCTCATAGATTCCGCGGTTACGATTTTCTTCGTATTCCTCGCCCTGTCCTGTTCCAAATTCCCCTCCGACAATTTTGGAAATGAAATAATGCTGCTTGCCTTTGAATTCAACAGTCCCAAGACATTTTATTACATCAATCCGAACACCTAGCTCCTCGAACGCTTCCCGAATTGTAGCCTGTTCAGGGCTTTCACCTTTTTCAATTCCGCCACCTGGAAAGACGTAATATTCCTCTCCATCACGATTTCTCTTAATAAGTACAATCTTATCTCCCTCAATAATAACGGCAGATCCTCGATCCCTTATATTCACAATATCACTTCCCGATATATTCAATCAGCCAGCAATCCCGATACTCCCCTTCATGCCATTCATGCTTAGGCAAAAGCTTCACTTTCTTGAACCCGCATTTCTCATAGCAACGGATTGCCCGCTCATTCCACGTTTGTGGATCCATAACGATGCGGTCTACATTTTTTTCAGTCAATAAATACGCTACAATCATTTCAACAAGTTGCGTCCCGATTCCTTTATTCCAATAATCAGGTTCGCCGATAAACTGGTCCATACCATAAAGAATTTCTGACGGATCAGAATAGCCATAGATCCTTCTTTCCTCATCCCCAACCGGATAGAATTGCACATATCCTATCGGCTTCTCATCAAATAAAATGAGACACCTCGTCTCTTCCTCCGCTTCCCCAAAAAAATCCTCTTCGACTTGCGCTAAATCCAATGGACGATCTCTACCTTCGTAATACTGAAGAACTTCTAGATCGGACAACCACTTCACCAACAAAAGCTTGTCCCCTTCAATTAAATCCCGGACAAGCAACTGGCCATTTCTTATTCTCATTACTCATCCCCCAATCGGATTAATAAGCAGAAACATCAATAATACATAAAACTACCAAAAGAATACATAAAAATACATATTGTATTCTCATCTGCTATTATTCAACAATACGTCACGTAATTCCTTTTTTCAGAACAAAAAAACAGCACCGATTTACAGTGCTGCTTCACTTCTTACTTCACCAATAACGCTTGAATCCATCCGCTCAGCGTCGCCTTGTCAACAAAAGGCGCTAGACGCGCAATTGTCTCTGGATCCATATTGCCAATTTCCTTTTCATCCACAAGCCGTTTCAAAGATTCCCTTCCGAGAAAAGGTGCAAGCGAAATAAGACAACTTGAATCCAACTTGCCATCCACAGTCCGATCTACTAAGCTCATTAATTTTTCCTTGCTGCAGAAAGGTGCCAAGCGGACGATGAGATTCCATTCAATCCCTTCATCTATCGCTTGCTCAATGAGTTCATCTACGGCTTCCTTCCCGATAAACGGCGCTAGGCGAACAACGACATTCAAATCCATTCCATCTTTATTTGCTTTATCAACTAAACGGAGCAAAGCATTTCTGCTAATGAACGGAGCCAGTTTTTGAACGAATTTCATATCGACGTCGTCTTCCATCGCCTCTGTCACCAATCCATCCAACAATTCAGTTTCGACAAATGGAGCCAACCGCACGACCAAATCTTGGTTGAATAACCGCTTGTCCACTCGTTCGGTCACTTCCGCCAATTCGCTTGCTTTTAGTAATGGCGCCACTTCAATCAACCCTTCCATATCCGCTTCTCCCGTATTGATCATCTTAGCAACTTCATCCCGACGGTTTTCAGTAAACCCTGTCATGATCCTTCCGAGATTATGGATATAAGTCGAGCTTTCCTTATCGGCTCCCCCATTCATCAACTCATCAACTGACACACCGAAAATTTGCCCAATCTGCATCAACGTTCCGATATCCGGCAACGAATCGCCACGCTCCCATTTTGAAACAGCTTGATGACTTACGTTTAAACGATCCGCCAATTCCATTTGCGTCCAGTCTTTTTCTTTTCGCAGCTTTGATATGAAGCTCCCAACCTTCAGAGTATCCAACATCCAAACAACCTCCCCATTAAGTTTCAGCGCGCACTGTACATTCAGCGTAGCATATCGCCCTTTAGTCGCCTATCAACTATCGGTTGAATACGAGGATTCTACTAACGGTGGAATTAGAATAGTAACACCTTACATTCATTCTAAGCTATTGCGAAGAAAATCTTTTTATATCCACAAAGTCGATTCTACTTCATCGAATCTACCTTCAACGATACCGACACCCGGAATGAAAATTCCCCCTTCTTCTACAACCAATTTCTCATTCAACAGAATTTGAACATATTTACAACCAAAGATGCTGTCTTCTATCAAAGCGATGACTGGCAGCCGAAATAAATAATCCTGTTCATTCATCTTCAAACGAACAAAATTTTGATGCAGCAATTTATTTCCGCTGACGATAATGTTCATCGGGTCAATTCCTGTAACTTTGATTTCTCCCTGAATGCTAAGTACATATTTAGCCTGCTGTAGAGATTCCGCGATCCTTTCATCTCGCTCGTTCATTATAGTGGTGACGAGTTCACTGATGTCCACTGATGAATCACTTTCTAGTGCCTTTTCTTGAATAGGATCGACAAACTGTCTGAAATACTCGTATAACGTCAACTCGGATTGCATGAAGCCCGCTTGCCATCCTGGGGAAATTTCGTCTAATAGAATGCAAAGGAACAACCCAGCACTATAGCAACTTCTGCGTAAATGTCTAGTTGCATCTGCTATGTCAAGCAAAGGTTCACCGTAAGACTTGATTTCTCTTTCCTTTGAAACACCGCTTTTCGCAACATACGCATGTAACTCTACATAAAATGCAGGACCTTCAACCGTTTCTATCAACTGCTCATATTTCATAAATGGACCGATGACTTCTGCTCTTTTCTCACGATACAAAATGAATTGGTTTAGATGATGTTTTCTTTTTTCTGCGCCCATCGCGGTAACAGCATTATACAAATGAAACCGCTCCTGTTGGCGCAACTCCACGTTCTCGGCAACTAGCGGGTACGTGATCCCGAGCACTTCATCGGGGAACCTTGACTCGCCTTTGACATACTGCAATCCATGAAACAACTCATGCGCAAGTACTGAGTACAAACGGTTCTCATCTATACCGCTGTCCATTTGGACAATGGCTGTTGGGTAATCATGAAACAAAATCGACGTATTCCCAGCAAACTCCTCACTCCATGGAAGCTGTACAAAAGATTGCATTGTCTCAGGATAGGCAGGATGATGAAACAAATACACAGATTCATCTGTATATAACGCATACGCACCTACCTGGAAATCCGTCCAGAAAGCGGACAATCTTTCCTCAGTCAAATAAGGGATAATTGCACGCAATTCTATGGCCATAATCATTCTCCTAACACTCATAGTTTTAGTAATAGTACGTATACGTTATAGCCCATCAATAGTTTCCTCAATCTTTCCAACATTATTATTCATAAATAAAGGCTGTTTTCGTATAGATTGTTGCTTTTACGGGGGCGGTGCAATGTGACTAGGAAATTTTTGATTCGTTCAGACGTTAAGAAGAGCATAAAAAAAGCCGCAAAAATTTGCGACCTTTAATTAATCTATTCTTTTAGGGTATCCACAAATTGTTTTGCCTCTAACATTGACATGCCCTTTTCTTCTCTCAGATACTTTATAGTTTTTATATCACCTATAGATTTCAATTTTCCACTTGCTACGGCAATTAATTCATCATTGCTTTTATTAGGAAGCGATTTTTGGTTCTCTTTCCTTAAAACCTTGATTTCCTTGGATTGACCAAAAATTACAATCAGCAATGCCACGTTTAAAATCAAGGATGCAGTTAAACCTAAATCCATTTTACAAAACCTCCTATCACTATGCTGAATATTTCATTGTATATTGCATTTACAAATTCTACTATATATTTTATCAGAAATTCATCAAGGCTTCAAAATTAATAAAAGCAAAAAAGTTTACGAAAACAGCAAAAAAAGACCGTTCAAGCCATTGAACGGAAATCTGCAGGAAAAATATCAATCAAATATCGTTTCTTTTTCAGGGTCCTTCAAGTATTCAAACATTGTTTTAATTTGCGATTCGGTATTTCGATTCGCAGAAAGAAGGGGTAAATTGTGTTCCGAAAAGAAATTAACTTGATTCGTTTCCGGTCCTACAGCTGGCTTCCCTCCGATAATTTCGCACAAAATGAAAATTTTATAGTAATGGTATGGTTCTGGAGGATGCGGATGCTTGTTTTTATCCAGTAAGGCGAGTAATTTCACCGGGAAGACATCATAACCAGATTCCTCTTTAATCTCCTTCACTATATTTTCTGAAGGAGATAATCCAATATCACAAAAACCACCTGGCAAAGCCCATTGATCATCGATATTTTCTTTCACCATTAATATTTGACCATCTCTAAAAACGACGCCTCGAACGTCCACTTTTGGCGTTTGGTAGCCTGTTTCATTCGTAAACAAGCCTTCAATTTTATTAATTTCAAGGTCGGTATACTCCGCCATAATCTCTACACTAATTTGACGTAACTCTTCGTAACGCTCGATATCATATATGTCCTTCGAAAAAGCTAACCCAGACTGAGACAATGCTTGAATCCTTTTTGCCCAATCTAACCATGACGTACTCATTTGACCCCCGCCTTTACGTAATCCTCAAATTCCGTCACGCTATTCATAAGCAAATTGGGTTGCTCGCTAAATGTTGCAGTTTGATATTCAGGCAGCCATTGAACGCCAATTGTAAAAACATCGGATTGCTTTCCGGCAATTACATCTGCATCACTATCACCAACAAATATCGCTTCGGAGTTCTTCACATCTAATATAGATAAAGCTTTCAATAGCCCTTCTGGATCAGGCTTTGGATTGCGTACATCATCGCCGGTTATAATGACATCAAACAACCCTTCTAAATGTAATTTTTCCAAGGATATATCTAAGCTTCTTTTTGCCTTGCCTGTGAAAATCCCTAACTTTATGTCCGTCCCTTTTAAGGACGTGACTAATTCATATATGTCGTGATTGGCTTCCACTAAATCAATATGGGACTGTGAATATTGTTTATAGAAATACTCAATCGCCTCTTCTTTATGAGGGCTTAAAAGATTTTCTCTAATAATGCCAACTTCTGAAGGACCGAACATACCTAAAATTTCGTTTGGCGTAAGCTCTCTGTTATCAAATTCTTTAAACACACTTTGAAATGCGTAATAACAAATTGGCAATGTATTCGCCAATGTCCCATCAAAATCAAATATAATCGCTCTCACCATTAATTCCCCCATATTCCATTACTCAGATATCGCAAACCGGTTTACATCCCCACGTAGACGATCCGATAGAATTGCCAACGTCTGTGCATGTGATGATATTTCTGCATTTGCGGATAGCTGTTCCTCTGTCGCTGCACTTGCGGATTGAGCTTCCGCTGATGTTTGCAAAGCGAGATCTAGTACGCTTAGCGATTCAGCAGAGATGATATCCGTCATTGACCTCAATTCCTGAATATTTGTAGAGACAGCATTCATTGCATCGTTCATCATTACTGTTGCACTTTCAATCCTTTGAAACACCTCTCCAGTGCTTTCAGACAATGCCCTTCCTTTGGCAATAAATGAATTGCCTTCTTCCGCTGTTATGATTGATCTCTCGACGTTATGCACCATCTCATCAATCATTCGGCCAATATGTCCTGCTGACCGCTTCGATTGGTCTGCAAGCTGGCGCACCTCTTCAGCTACTACAGCGAATCCTTTGCCATGTTCCCCCGCTCGCGCAGCTTCAATTGCTGCATTCAGCGCCAATAAGTTCGTCTGCTCCGCCATCATCGTAATAACCGAAGTCACTTCGCGAATCTTTTCCGAATGGGTTGCCAGTTGACCGATCGTGTCGGATGATCTCTTAATGGACGAGCTGATTTTACCCATTTGCTCATTCACTTCTTTCATCTGTGAGGCTCCATCCGTAACGAGAACAGCAACTTCCGTCGATGCATGTTGCATTCTTTCATTATCATCGCTGATTCGGGTAATTCCTTTTAGCATTTCATTCAATGAAAGGTTAGATTCATTCACTTTCGTTACTTGGACATCACTCGCCATCAAATTCCGTTCAGTTATTTCTGCAACGGTTTCCGAAGCGGCAAGACTTTCTTCTGAGCTCGCGGATAATTCTTCTGCATGGACTGCAAGTTGGACAGCCGATTCTTTGACGGTTGTCAGAATTCCTCTTAAGTCTTCTGTCATTCCATTCAGCGCGATAGCCATTTCCCCTATTTCATCTTTGTTTCGGACGGAAATCGGCCCTGCTGTAAAATCTCCGTTTGCAAGTTGTAAAAGAGAAGCAGTCATCTTTCTTACTGGTCGAGCAATGCTACGGCTAATGATTCGGGCAATGATGATACTCGCCACTACTGCGATGCCGATTAAGCCCCCAATACTTACATATATCCACTTTAATACGGTTTGTAGCTGTTCTTCAGTATGTTTCTGTTCGGTTTCTTGCTGGTGAATGAGCTGCTGAAGATTAGCAGAGACTTCTTCTTGATAAAATGAAACTTCCTTTGCCAAGTCCATTGCACTATCTGTATTCCCTGCTTGGACATCCCGGACAATCAGTTCACTGATTTGCTCGGCGCTTTTAGAAGTCTCCTTTACTTCTTTCATAATCTCACGTTCGGATTGCGTATGTATCGATTGATCTAACGCTTTTATTTTTCCCTTAATGGCGTCCATAATTTCTTTTCGTTGTTCGATATAAGATTCATCTTTGTAAATGATGTAGCCCCGAATGTTTTTTGCATCGGCATGTTGGGCTGATAATAACTGTTCCAAGAGCATGACATTATTAATCTTGTCGTCAATTAAATAACGGTACTCTCCATCCAATTTGGATAGGGCCCATAATCCGGATACTCCGACTAACAGAACTATTGATAGAATCGCTAAAAAACCAACCCATAACTTTTTCCCGACTGTCATTCTCAAATCTTAGCATCCCCTTAACGATCTATAGTCAATTACGATTATAGGTCATAGGGACAAAGTATGATGTAAAGTGTTTGTTAAGATTGCATCGATCTTACGGGTTTTTCCCTTTCACTAGCTTCAATGTCGCTACGATAAGAAAGCTGACAATCACTAATAAAAGCCATGAGCTCACCTTTCCTAGGTGAACGAGGCTCCAAGCATCGGCTTGGTTTGGATATTGCCATGCACCGAAGAACGTTGCGATATTTTCAGCTACCCATATGAAAAATCCGATAAGGATAAATGATAAGGCAATCGGCATCCGGTACTGGGTTCCATTCACTTTATAGCTCACCCACGATTTCCAAAAGACAATGATGACAAGTGCAGATAACCACCAACGAATGTCGATCCAATAGTGATGGGTGAAAAAGTTCAAGTAAATCGCAGATGCGAGAGGCACTACTATCCAAAAAGGCGGCCATTTAATAAGGTCGACATCCAGCCTCCTCCACGCTTGGCATAAATAGCTCGCTACACTTGCATACATGAAGCCGCTATATAAAGGCACTCCAAAAACTTTAAAGTATCCTTCCTCTGGATAAGACCACGAGCCCATATTCACCTTAAAAATTTCAAGAGTGAGTCCGATGACGTGGAATAACGTAATTACTTTTAGTTCATCTTTTGTTTCCAGCCCTGAACGCAACATCCACCATTGCATGAGAACGCAAATGATCAGAAGCCAGTCATATCGGGGAAGAAATGGTAGTGGTATGATTTTTGTCAGTGCCAAGGAGGCGAAAATAACGACTGGGAACAAACAGGAAAGAGACTGCTGCCAGCCGAAATGGACGAGTTGTTTACATGCTCTTATGATGTTTAACGCTGGCTGTTTTTCCGGATGCATATCCTGCTGTCTCATTTATATTTTCCTCCCGCTGCATAAGCCTTCATTTCAATCAGCTACTTCCACATTCGGATCTAATACACAGATGCCACCCCAATTTGTTTGCAAATAACGTCGGCAATCTCTTCGATTCCGACATTTTCCGTAGAAATAAATTGCTCGAAACATGGATCTTCAAACCCGGCAATACATTTATCTGTCTGTGCAAAGCACCAATTGCCTTGCTCCTCACCACGTTCCAGCAACCGCTCATGGATCGTCTCCTTTTTCGCAGTCAAACAGAAATGATATGTTTCAGGGTCAATCTCTACAAAGCCGCCATGAATCACATTGAAATAATCCTTGTTGTAAATTGTCATTGGCACAATCAAATCCTTGCCGTACGTCTCGCGCAGTTGTCTAGCAACGTAGACCGTCAATGGTTTCCACATTTCCAAGTCTTGAAAATCCCCCGTTTTCTCTCCTTCCAATTTCATATCATCCGGTATGATATGCCTAAGCATGAATCCGACCATTTCCGGGTCAAACAGCATCGCTCCATCTAATCTCCGCAGCAGTTCATCCGCTACAGATGTCTTTCCCGCACCGAACGCTCCGTTGATCATAACAATCATTTCTCATCCCCCCCGTATGTAAGAAATGGCTCATACATTGTTATCGCATGATTCTCTGTGACGAATTCATCGTCAATCTGGTTCCCTTGCGCGTCTATCACTTTCCGAAAAATCGAATTATGGCGGACGTAGCCACCCCATAATTCCCTCGTGAAATGATGATGTTTCTCGTAGATTTCATACGTCCGTGTCGCCGGCACAATCGAGCGCCATTCACCGTTAAGATGTGTATCTGTTAAATAGATCATCAACTGGTATGGCGTTTGTGTTTCGTTCTTTATTTGTAAATCCAAATAATTGTAAGCACATGTCGCCCCACTGCCGAATGGCTGTCTGCGATTCGAATCAGGGAAGACGTCATAGCTATGACGATAGCGCTCCGTCACAGTTAGCGGTGTATGCAACGTGATCCAATAAATAAGATTCGACAGTTGGCAAAGGCCCCCGCCCGTTCCGACAGTCACTCTTCCGTAATGGAGAATCATGCCGTCCACATACCCTTTCCGTTTTGTCGTACTGCCGATAAGACGCCAGTATGAGAAAGTTTCTCCTGGCTCAATGACAATTTTATGCAATCGCTTTGCGGCGAGTTGAAGATTCGTTATTTTATTCCTTTGCAGTTGCATGTCAACGTCCTTCAATTGCCTTAGCAAAGGAGTACGATGCTTCATAATTACATAGGGAAGTTTATCGGCAAGCCTTTTTCGCGCATACTTTTTCCCGTCAAACAACCATTCACTATACCGTTTCAGCCTATACACTTTCTTTCCTGCAAAAATCCTTAGTTTGCTTCGTTTTTTCGGTTGTAATGAAACCAATTGAACCATCTCTCTTTTCTACTAGATTCCACAATAATTATGGATTCTCCTTTTTATCGGATGCAACTGACAGGTGCTTTTTTGCAACTGACCGTAGAAAAACGACCGGTCATCGAAAACCGGCAGACTGAATCGGATCAGCTGGATATAGTAAGGGTACAAAGAACAGCGACGGAGGGATGGCAAATGGAAATTGTGCGGGTCAGCAATTTGCAAAAGGCATATGGGGAGAACAACGTTTTGAAGGGAATCGATTTTACAGCGAATGCTGGAGAAATTATTGGAGTTATCGGCAAAAACGGAGCAGGAAAATCTACGTTTCTAGAAATATTAATGACGCTAAAGCCGTACGACAATGGGAATGTCGCCATATTGGACAATGAATTGAATACGTTAACGACGAGCCAGATTGAACATATACGCAAGAACATATCAGCCGTTCTGCAGCCAACTCAGTTTTACAAAACGCTGAAGGTGATCGAATTGCTGAAGCTATTCAAAGCGTATTACAACTCAACTGTAGACATTGAACAGATTGTCAGTGATTTCAAATTGGAGCCTCACCGTAAAAAATACTTCGATAAATTATCGGGAGGCTGGAAGCAAATTGTTAGTCTGGCCATCGCCTTTTTATCCGAACCAAAATTGCTCATTTTGGATGAGCCGACAACCGGGTTAGATCCGCATATGCGAAATACGCTTTGGACGTATATTACCGACTACAACAAACGTACAGGCGGCACGGTCATTTTGACGACGCATAATATGGACGAAGTCGAATTGTATTGCGACAAAGTGATGCTGTTGAATGAAGGTCTTAATGAAGTGTTCGATTCGACGGAAGGAATTTTGTCTACCGGTTACAAATCAATCAACGACTTTTACTTATCAAAAGTGTCTATATAAGGAGGAATTCAAATGTTACTCACTCAATTGAAGTATGATCTGCTCATGTTTACACGGGAAATTTTTTATATGGTATTTACAATCATCGTTCCGCCGGTTACGTATTTATTCATGGGGCAGCTTTTCGGAGACGCCACGTATACTGGCAATCTTAATTATGCGGAAACGTATACCCCTTCCTTCATTTTGCTCATCACATTCGGTGTCGTCTTTTTCGCATTCGGGTTTGATCAAGTGATGAACCGTACGACTGGCGTGGAAAAGAGGATTATTTTATCGCCTGTTCCGAAGAGGACATTGCTGCTTTCAAATATATTGAGGTCAATCATCATTACGAGCCTCGGCTATTTCCTTGTATTCTTCATCGGCATGATCGCTTATGATCTTTCATTCCAGCCGTTGAATTTCATCTTGGCATTCGGTACGTTCATCATGTTGAATGCGGCATTGCTCGTCATTTCTTCAGCGATCTACTCTCTTTTCACAAGCATGAATGGCGCGCTCGTTTTCTCCATTGTCATCTTTCAAGTCGTCATGTTTACAGGAGGATTCACGATGCCGATTGCCATGATGCCAAAGTTCGTGCAGGTCATTGCCGATTTCAACCCAGTCTATCATATGAATCAATTATTCATTGCTGTTTGGAACGGTCAGTTGGAATGGAACGGGGTTACGTTCATTTCCATCGGCTATATATTGATCGTCACAGCTCTCTCTTTATTCGTATTGCGTTTTGGAAATCGTCTGCGAAAATCTTCCTTCAAATGGTATCCTATTAATAGGGATCGAGGAGGAGATGTGCGAAATGAAAGTTTCACTGGACATTGATGAAATTTACGAAGAGACGAAAGTGACAATCCATTGTAATGAAGTGGATGATTCGATAAAGGAAATCCTTGATTTTTTAAAGGGGAAGAAAACGGAGTTTCTCGTCGGAAGAGATGGCGAGATGCAACATATTTTGAAGCCTGATGACATTCATTACTTTCATACAGAAAAGGAAGGCGTCATGGCAGTAACGGCTGCCGGAACATTTTCATTAAAAGAGAAGCTTTATGAGCTTGAGGAAATGTTGCCTTCCACAAAATTCATCAGGCTATCAAAATCGGTCATCGCCAACCTCCATGAGCTAAGCCGTTTTGAAGCCTCTTTCAATGGTACGTTAGTCGTCCACTTTAAATCTGGGGCGAAGGAATACGTGTCGCGCACTTACGTAAGCGGCATCAAGGAAGCCTTGAAGATGAACAGGAGGAAAAACGGATGAAAACGTTTGCAATCAGAAGCATATTAGGCATCTTTTTTGGGTCATTTCTTACACTCGTCGTCTTATTTTTTGTCATTTACGCTGGCAACAATGAAACATTGAATTCGTCAATTCTTGTCAAAAATGCAGTCGGAACAGTTTTTTGTGGATGGTTTTTTACAGTGACACCATTATTTTTTGAAAATGAAAAGCTTACATTGCCCGTTCAAACGATATTCCATTTCATCTGTGTGTCAGTTCTGTATTTCATCGTAGCATTCGTAATAGGATGGGTACCTTTTACAGCGATAGGATTCCTAAGCATACTCAGTCTTTTCATCGTCATCTATGCAATCATTTGGACCGCCTTCTATCTGTACTTCAAAAAGCAGGCAACTGCATTAAATGAAGAATTAAAAGAGCTATAAAAGATACCTGTTAAAGTATTCTGACTAATAACTACAATTGCATAATGAATATGAAAAAGCCAGCGAAAATAAGTTTCGTTGGCTTAAATGTGTCTTGCATAGGCACCATCAAGTAACGCCCCCTATTTTATCGGGTCTTAAGTCCTGATTTGGTGATAAGTATCGTTATTCGATTGATAAAACTGCAGATTCGATAGATAACTTTCCGGATTCAATAGATCTTCAAAGAAACTTGCCGAGTAGCCTGATTGCCATATAGAGCGCAACTCCCCAGACGACGAATGCGGAGATTTTATTCAACATGCCAATAAATTTCCCGCTCGTATCCATCTTGCCGAGCATCCGTCCAGCGAGTGCAAGCCCGAAAAACCAGCACCATGAAATGATGATCGTCGTCAATGTGAATGCAAAACGAGCCTCTCCTGAATAACTTAAGGCATTTGACCCGATGACGCCAATCGTGTCGATGATCGCATGGGGGTTCAATAAAGAAACGGACGCGGCGAATAAGATTTGCTTTTTAGGAGAAAATCTTTCTGCTTCCACCTCTACTGAGGAAGGGGTGCTTCGCCAAAGTGAAATTCCGATGTACAGTAAAAATAGTATTCCGACAGCAAACATGATCATTTCCAACCAATGGAACGTCAAGATGAGCAATGAAACTCCCGATACAGCCGCCACAATTAATATTGTGTCACAAACCCCAGCGGTCACAACAACAGGAAGTGCCCTCACTAGCTTTGGCTGCAATGCCCCTTGGTTGAACACAAACACATTTTGTGCGCCTAACGGTAAAATAAGCCCGATCGCAAGAATGACGCCATGCAGAATCGCCTCGACCATCCTCTCTTCCCCCTTTTACTCTTTCTATCTATTGAACGGCTTTCTATTGGCATTTGCAATAGGAATAGCGCCATAACCGAAAAAACCACCTCCACAGTGGAGATGGCTTCTCATTTTTTATTTCAACTTCTGCAAAATGACGACTTTCAAGTAATTGAATTCCGGGAAGTCGCGATTTGTACGGAAATCCTTCGGCAATGAAGATTCCTCTAGGATCTTATAGCGCGAACCAGCATCCGCGAATCCTTTTTCAATGAACGTCTTGAACTTCTTCATGCTGAAGCTTGCGTTATTCGTCGATGCAATGATGATGCCGTTCTTTTCAGTAATAGCAATCGCATCCTGCAACAGCGCCGGGTAATCCTTCGCTGTACTGAATGTGTATTTCTTGGAGCGTGCAAAACTTGGCGGATCTAAAACAACAACATCGAATTTCAGCTCATGACGTTTCGCATAACGGAAATAATCGAACACATCCATCACTTTGATGTTCTGTGCTTCGTAGTCAATTCCGTTTACGCTAAACTGTTCGATTGTCTTCGGCAAACTGCGCTTCGCCAAATCGACGCTCGTCGTTTCGCGCGCTCCGCCAAGAGCCGCCGCAACCGAAAATGCGCCAGTATACGAGAAAGTATTTAACACATGCTTACCTTCGGAATATTTGTCGCGCAACGCTTTACGCACATCGCGCTGATCGAGGAAAATCCCCGTCATTGCACCATCATTCAAATCGACGGCAAAATTCATGCCGTTCTCCTTCACGATAATCGGGAAATCGCCTGGAGTTCCCTTTACGAAATCATCCTGTTCAATATATTGACCTTTTGTATCAAATCGTTTTTTCTCATAGATCGCTTTGTAATCCACAAGCTTGTCCAACACACCGTATACATGATGCTTCAAGGAATAAATCCCTTCGCTATACCAGCTCACCATGTAATAGCCATCGAAATAATCAATCGTCAACCCGCCTATACCATCGCCTTCACCATTGAAGATACGGAATGCGGTTGTCTCGCTATCCTCGAAAAATGATTCCCGTCGTGAAAGGGCCGCAGAGATCTTTGATTCGAAAAATGTGAAATCAATTTCTTCATTATCGTCCCTTGTCAGAACCCAGCCAATTCCTTTGTTTTGATTGCCATAATAACCTTTTGCGATGAATTTACGGTATCTATCAACCAAACGGATGATTGTCCCCTCTTCCATCAGCACTTCCGGATTCATCACTGCGTCTTTTAAAATCAATGGGTAGCCCTTTTTAAAGGCTGCTATGCTTTGAGCGTTCACTTGTACATCAATTGTTTTCGTCATCGTGTCATCCTTTTTCCATCATTTTTTTCATTATCGCACGTAAATATGAAAAAAGCTTCTCATAACGGAGAAGCTTCCACATTAGGCGAGTAGGCGGAACGCCAAACTTTTCCAAAGTCCCATTCGAATCGGACGTTCCATTTGCGGCCCTCTTACCTTATTTAAATACGTTTTCAAGTCGCCTTCATACACTAGTTCCATATGCGGCAAATACGCCAGATGATGCGGCATTGTCAGGCAAGGTCTCGTCAGCAGTCGGTGTGTTTCGCTCTCCTGCATGATGGTTGCGACGAATTGCGAACAGAAAAAGGCTCTTTTCCGTTGAATCTCTCTATTCAGCGCCACGCCGAACAAACCGATAAAATTATATTTATAGTCACTTTGATTCAACTCGAATTGAACGATTTTCTGACGAATCCGCATATAAGCTTCCGTTGTCACTTCACAACGGTAGACGGCGCAATCGGCCTCCTGGAAGATGCCCTCCGCAACATTTTCACGTACGAACCCACCGAGGAACGGATTGTATTGCTGCTTCCGACCGAAACTATAAATTTCGGTCAATTGCTCGTCGAATGCGATAGAGGCATGATTCAAATCCTTTCTTGTATACATGCCAATCGCCTTTGACAGCAGCGTTCCCGTGTCAGTGAGCACGATATAGATTGTTTTCCCCATTATTCCAACCCCTAACTCATCTCTCTCTACAAGTATGTACAATTTTTTCAGGAACCTAAACCGTCTGCAGATTGAAAACTTCTAAGCCCTAAGTTGTAGACATGAATTGGGGGCGGACAGTTCAAGTATTTTTCTATATATGTATTATACGTTTTAACTATATGGAGAGTTTCACTTTCCCAAGATTTTTCAATTCTATCGGAAAGCGATGGCAACGGTTGTCATGGGAGTAACGATTTCACATCTATCGATGATTTTCCTATTATACTACGAAACACGACGACTTTCCCGCTTTTCTTGAAAATAAAGTAAAAGCAGTTTTCACTTTCCAAGGTTCGACAAAATATTTCCGACGGCAAGTTCAACAAATCTTGGCTCTGTGGCCATGTTTAAGCGAATAAATCCTTTCCCTTCCGAACCAAACCACTCCCCAAAATCGACAGCAATTCGACAACGGTCTTGAATGAACTCTTTCGTTTGGCCCTCCTCGATGACATTCCTCATATCAAGCCAAATTAAATATGTACCTTCCAATGGGGAGATGATGATTTCAGGTGCTTTTTCCTGTATGTGCTGTTTCACATGCTCATAGTTATACCGAATGACTGCCAACAGGCCATCCAACCATTCTTGTCCGCGCCGATAAGCTGCTTCCGCCGCAGTAAGTCCCAAGATGTTCACTTCTGTTTGGTTCACTGTCTTCACATAGGCATCAAATTCAGCTCGAAGCTGTTCATTCTCGATAATAATATGAGAAGTTAAGAGTCCTGCTAAATTAAATGTTTTGGATGGAGCAGTTACCGTAATGAGTCGATCTGCAAACTCTCCATCATTAATAATTGCCGAAGGGATATGCTTATGACCTTCCATGACGAGGTCTTGATGAATTTCATCCGAAACGACGAGGACGCCATGCTTCTTGCAAATCGATAGGATTGTCGTCAATTCCTCTTCAGTCCATACTCTGCCGACCGGATTATGCGGGGAGCATTGGATGAATAGCTTTACGTCGTTGTCAACGATGCTTTTCTCGAATGCGTCAAAGTCAATATGGTACTTTCCATTTTCATTCACAAGTCCGCATGTTACCAATTTCCGACCAGTGTCCTTAACGGCATTATGGAATGGGTAATAGACAGGCGTCAATAATAGAACAGACTCGTCTAGTTTCGTGAAAGCATTGACGAACCAATAAAGCGCAGTAACAACTCCTGTAGAAAATCGCATCCACTCTTTTTTCACTTCATAACCGTGATGGCGTTTCTCCCAATCGATGAATGCCTCATAGAAAGAATCCGGTACGTAAGAATAACCGAATACACCATGTTCGATTCGCTCGTGCAATGCATCCAGAACAGCTTCCGGTGCTTTGAATTCCATATCAGCAACCCAAGCGGCAATCAAATCCGGATCACCGAATCGCACGTCTAATGCATCCCATTTCAATGAATTAGTTCCTTTTCGCTCTACCGCATACCGCTCGCAAAATTCAGCAACGTTCATTTGCAATTCCTCCCGTTTTCTTATTTATATAACAATACGCCAACACGATTAGAACGTCTAGATAGTTTTTTCCATTAAAAAGACACCCGGAAAATTCGGGTGTCAAAAATACAATCAGTTTTTATCCGCATATGCCTTCATCGCATCCCGCATGAATACAGCCAATCCTTCGCCGAATTGATCAATATTTTTCGTGAATCGTTCGTCCGCGACGTACATTTCACCTAAACCAGCAAATGCTTCCGGCGAGTAATGAGCGATTTTATTCAAAAACGCATACCAATCAGCGATTGCTGCTTGTGCTTCCGATGAAGCGGGATCAGTGCCGCGAAGTGCCGCTAGATTGGAATAAATCCGATTCATCTCCTGCTGTTCTTTCTCGCCGAACTGGGCAACATTTTTGTTCGCCTTGTCGACCGCTTCATCTCCCCACCGTTCTCTTGCTTCCTGTTCATATGGATTCGAACTGAAGTCGAATCCTTTGAATTTCTCTTCGTTCGTCATTGTCATTTCTCCTCTCTCGGATTGGAGCGTTTTTTCAATCGTCTTAATCATTACATCCAACTGACGGCGCTTTGACAGCAGCATGTCGCGCTGCAGCTCGAACGCCTCCAATCGGTTAAATGATGGACTATCGAGCAGCTCCTTGATTTTCTTCAAAGGGAAGCCGACTTCACGAAAGAATAGAATTTGCTGGAGGGTCGTCAAGTTTTCATCGGAATAAACCCGATAGCCTGCCTCCGTCACTTCGTCCGGAACGAGTAAACCGATATCATCGTAATGATGGAGCGTGCGCACACTCACACCGGTCAAATCCGCCACTTCCTTCACTTTCATAGTTCCCCGTCTCCCTTCACTATTGACTATAAAGTATGACGTAACGTAAGAGTCAACACAAATCAGCAAAGAATTTTCAAAGGAAAATGGGGAACCAATTACAGAGAAATTCGTCTGCTATTATAGTTGCTATTAATAGAAAATTAATAAAATGGTGGTGAGAAAAATCTTTTACATATCAGCTTTTTTTGCGTCATTTCTTATTGTATATGCTCTAATTCCCCCGCTGCGAAAGCTCGCATTCCATCTTGATTTTGTGGACAAGCCGCAGGTGAACGTTGAACGTAAATTACACCGTAAACCAATTCCGCTGACGGCGAGTTATGCGCTTTTTATCGGCTTTTTTTCCGTCTATCTTCTTTTTACGAGAGAGTTCACTTGGGAGACCGGTGCACTTTTCGGAGGCGGCGTATTACTGTTAACGATTGGGACGATTGATGATTGGTTTAAGACGAAAGGGAAAGATTTTCCGGCGTTGCCGAAATTCATTGTGCAGGTTTCTGCGGCGATTTTAGTCTTCTTTTCAGGTATTACGTTCAACGGTTTTGTAAATCCGCTATCAGGTGAATATGTCACCCTTCCATTTATTCTGCAGTTTATACTGACGATCTTATGGATATTCGGGGTGACAACGGTAATTAATTTCTCGGACGGCATGGATGGGCTTGCGGGAGGGCTTGTCGCGATATCTGCCGTCACGCTTTTTATTGTCGCCGTTGCGAAAGGACAACCGAATTCAGCCATGATGGCCATTGTTTTAGTAGGGATTTCCGTCGCCTATTTACGCTTTAATAAACCGCCTGCAAAGATTTTCATGGGAGACGCGGGTGCAAGTTTCCTCGGTTTTATGCTTGCGGTGATCGCCTTGGATGGAGCGTTTAAACAAGCGACCGTTCTCTCATTGTTTATTCCCATCTTGGCTTTGGGAGTGCCGATCTTTGATAATCTCTTTGTCATAGCCAAACGTTATATGCAAGGCAAATCTATCTTTCAGGCAGATGCCAGTCAGATTCACTATCGGCTGTTGCGCGCGGGCCTAAAGCCAAAGCAGGTACTTGTCTTTTTATATTTGGCAAGCGCTTGTCTCTGTTTATCTTCAATCATTTTGTTGCTCATACAAATTTAATCGCCACCTATCTGGTGGTTTTTTTATATGGTCACATCACGTATCCAACCAAAAGAAGAAAATCATTACATAAGCTAGCTTTTCCTCTACCGAAACATGCTCGCCAAACCTCACATATTCATGATGGGCGGTGCTTTGAAATGCAGGGTTCGCAGCATAAGGAAACAACCCATAGCGATAAGACGCAGTTCTCCTGCCTTCCTCATCTACTACATCGATATCCCCTGCCATGGTTTTAGCCTCAAGCAGTCTCCAGACTGAGCCATCTGCGTGATAAAGTGTCCCGCGATTTTTCATTGCTGATTTTGACAGCTTTTGTATGTAATATCCGATGACCGTGCCATCCGGTTGCTTCAACGTTAACGTAAACTGTTTCACATTGTTCCTGATGTGAAATGTGGCAATTGGAAACCCGTCCATTGATAATATGTCGTATTCGACAGGAAACACCATTCCTTTTTCAAAAGATGAGAAAAAGAGAAGATTATTAAGAAATCTTCCTTTTGTAGGTTGGATTTGAAATAAAGGTTGTCCGTTATGATCGACGTTGTACGTTTTCGGCAGCAACGACGGCACTCTTTTCAGAATTAATTCCCCGACACTTTCCATATCCCATTTACTTTCGACCACTTCAGGGTCAACCATCTTTTCAGATGCATGTTTGAAATAAAATCCCGCACCAAGCGCAGCCAATCCGCCAATTCCTATTTCAAATAAAACATCACCATTTACGGCAAAGCCCTCATACCAAATGAAATAATAGAGAATACAAAATAGGATCATCCCTGTACCGCCAATGAATCCAAAAATCGACGTCTTTCGATAAATTTCTTTCATGATGCCACCCCCTTGCTTTACTCTCATCTACGTTACGAAAACCATTTGGATTCACAAATGGGGAATAAATAAAAAAGACCCGGCGAAAGCCAGATCTCTCATTATTCTATCGCCACCCAAACTTCCGTCTCATACCCGTCGGAACCAATCGGATGAATGTATCTTTCAAACCCATAGCTGTGTCTAAGCTTCACACCCGGATTTCGGAGCAACGCATCAAATGCTGCTGGAATTGCTTCGACTCCTCCTTCAACTTTCGCGACGATAAATTTACCTTCCGGAATTGTCAATTCCTTCGCATCTGTGAAACCCTCCGCTAATTGCGCATCAATACCCGCCAAGTAATGAAAATTGCCATTCTCCATGCCTAGCGTAACCCCAAAAGAATCTTCAGGCTTTGCGCCGTTTTCTTTTATAATTCCATTCAATTTATCCCATAGCTTCGGAATCTCCGAAACCGAGCCATTCATTTCATAGCCTTTCACTGTGAAATGTTCTACATGTTCAATACGTGTCTCCACTGATTCCATCCCCTTTTGGACTTACTTATTCAATTGGCATCCAAATCTCGATAACGTCTTCCGCCGCCCCCTCCGGATGGACGTATCGCTCGAAATCGTAGCAATCCCGCAATTGAATGCCTTCCATTTGAATGATGTAGTCATATGCAGCTGGGATGCCTGGAATGCCGCCTTCCACCTTTGCAACGACGAACTTGCCAGCCGGAATGACAACTTCTTTCGTGTCCGGGAACCCTTCCGCCAACTCTGATTTCAGCCCTGCAATATAATGGATGATATCATTCTCCATACTTAAGCAAACACCAAATGATTCTTCTACGACGACACTTTTCTCGTTAATTTCCTTGATTAACCGATCCCATTCTGCTGGAATGTCCGATACTGGACCTTGCATCTCATACCCTTTTACTGTAAACCCTTCGCTTTCCACGATGCGTGTTTCCATTTCCTTCTCCCCTTTTGTTAGTAATTGATCGATTCCTTCCATCTTCCCTTGCAGCTCATTAATTTCCTGCTCAATTTCTTTTTTTCGATTCATCAACAACCGATCCATTTGGTCATCTCCTTCCCGCAAAATATCAGAAAGGGAGACGCCGAAATTCCTCAATGTCTTGATTCGCACGAGCTGTTGCTGTTCTTTTTGCGAATAAAACCGGTATCCCGTCTCCGGACTCACATAAGCAGGCTGGACAAGTCCGATTTCCTCGTAATGTTTAATCGCCTTCGTCGTGAGCCCGACAAGATAGGCTGTCTTCCCGATTGATAGCATAGTTCCCCTCCCCCTTGTCTCATCTAGCTCCAGGCGGCAGCTGCTCGGGTCATAAGCCAGCTCCGCTGCACGGCAAAGTTCGCCGTTTCGCAGATCTGTCTTATGCCTGTCACAGCTATACGCCACCTTCCGCTTTTGCTATTTCCATCTTAAACTTGCCTCCAAGGGACAGGTCAAGGATTTTTCATTAAAATTTGAGGAGATTTCGTAATTCCTTATCCATCGTAATAGTAGAACTCTGCTCAACAACATTGGCGAATAGTTCTTTTAATTGTTTTGATGAAGCCTCCAAGCTTTCCATAGTTAGCTCAGCCGGATATGTCGATAGATAAGCATTAATAAAGGAAGGGTTTAATGTTTCATACGCTTTAAATTGGTGAAGCTTCTTTTGCTCGTTCATTGCTTGTACAATTAGCGTGTACTCTCTCATACTATCAAGCATCTTCAACGCATAGATGAAATTATTTCTCTTCATCTCTTTGTCCACACTCAATGCACAATAAACGAACTCAAAAGCGATATCAAAATTTACCTCGTATTGGACAGGCTTATTTTGAAATACTTCATTTTCAGCATTCATCTTTTCGGAAATATATCCGGTATTATCGACAATCACTTTCCACAAAGGTGATTTCACATTCAATAATTCCCTAGGAAGAATGGACACATTAAACTCCAGTGAATTCCCCAGAAATGCGATCAACAGATAGATATCCTTGCTAAACTGCTTTTCTTTTATATAGATAGGATTGAAATCACCAAGTGTCTGATACACAAGTCTTTTTGTGCTCTCAACATCTAGAGAAGTCGCAACCATCAAATCAATATCTGAGTATTCATCCTTATATCCAATCACTCCGGAACCTAATTGAACAATTCCTTCAACTAAATTAGAAGACTCTAATCTCTCAACCGTTTTAATGAAAAAATCATTTCTCTCTTCAGCACTATACATACATTCACCCCTTATTAATTGTTCTATCCCAATCTAGCTGGATTACTGCCTTTCAAAAAACTCAATTTCGTTTCCGATAAGATGATAGCAGCAAGTATCAAAACCGCACCGATTCCCATCTTAAGCGTAAGAACTTCACTCAATAGAATGACGGAGAAGACCATCCCCCATAATGATTCCGTCGAAAGGATGATTGCTGCCTTCGTTTCTGTAATGAATTTCTGCGAGATGGTTTGCAATAAAAAAGCGATTGTTGTCGAGAAAATGCCTAAATAGAGCAAAGACGTCAATCCTTCAAGCTGCATGCTGAACGCCATCTCGCCTTTCATTAAGACGACGATGAAGCTAATGACAGTTGCTGTTGCCATCTGTACGATCGTCAAGGCAATCGGATCTTCCTGTTTTACGAATTGAGCCGTATAGAAAATATGGAACGCAAAGCCAATCGCACAGCAGAATGACAGGAAATCCCCGATATTGATGCCTGCTGACCATTGAAGTGACAAAACCGCCACGCCAAACATCGCTAAAAATGCACCAAACACTTCAAACATATCCAGTTTCCTTCGATAAATCACCAACCCGATAAATGGTACAATAACGACGTTCACCGCTGTCAAAAATGCATTTTTCGATGGCGTCGTAAATTGAAGGCCGACTGTCTGCAACGCAAATGCTATGTAAAGGAAGACACCTAGAATAGCCCCTTTGATCAATGCGCTTTTTGAAATAAACTTCAATTTTTTATAAAAAACCGCACATAGTAACACGGCTCCAATTAGAAATCTTCCTGCCAAAATTTGATAAGGCGTATAGGAATCCAATGCAACCGCACTTCCAACAAATCCACTTCCCCAAATGATCGCTGTTAGCAGCAATCCGATTTCACCATAATATTTTCGCATAGCATCCTCCAATACCAGTTTTTCAATTGAATTTATTATAGCTCAACCGACTTCATGCAAGGCGATTTTTTTGTATAACGTATCGTTTCATTCACATAGGAAAACATAAGCATAAAACCCGGTTAGGAGGTTTCCCTATTGAAACTATTGCATTTCATAATTCCAATCCTCATGACTTCGATGTTCATTCATCCTATATTGTCCCAAGCAGAACAGGCAACCAATGACCAACAATCCATCCAAGATGCACTGTTAACAACACTCCAGCCATATATTTCGGAAGGAGTCATTGAATATTACGGCTACGACAAATCGTATGGATTGTATGATGCGAAAATAGTAAGCATCCAGAGGGAGGAAAAAGGAGGATTTTCTTTCACAGTGGAAGTGCAAGTAAACACTTTCGAGACAGCGGAAAATCCGCCTTACGGTAAGGAGACATTGCAATTCGGGATAAGTCCGAAAGGTATTAAATTGCTCGATTTTGCTCATGAAGGCGATGATGAAGAAAAGAAAATCCAGAAGTTTTATAAAGAAGTTCTCATCGATATTAAACAGTCGTTCCACTTGAATTTATTGCCTTATGAACGATACGACTACAACCAGTTACGGTATAAGGCCGAAAAACAAAATGATTTCAATTCACTCGCACATATCGCAGAGGAAATTGTCATTAATATCTTAAGCACAGAAATCCAACCGCCTTATAAAAATGTGATCAACCCGGTAACTTTCGTTAAAGGCAATGACGGCTTCATCCTATTCAAAAAAGCTGATGGAACTAATTTCTATTACAAAGTTCTAAAGGAGAATGGCATTTGGAAAGTCATTGACAAAGACAGCGAACAAGGGAAAAAGATGGAGTACGACTTGCTTTGGTATATGTAAATAATAAAAGAGGCGGCCGAAGCCGTCTCTTCAATAGTATTAGTTTGTTGCTGCGCCTTTCCAATGAGAAATGTCTTCTTCCAAAGGAACTTGCGATGCCCGTGCACGAACTGCAGCAAAGAAAAATAGCGTGACGAGGAAGATTGAAATGACCGATGCTCCGATATACGACACATCCATAGGCAGACGGAAACCGATTTTCGCATTCAATATATATGTTGTCGTTGCCATGAGCATGAATGTCCCTGGAATGAGCGCCACCCAGTAGTTCTTCCTGGCAATGAATAAGTACATCGCCCCGACGAACAAGGCAATGACCGCCGTCGATTGGTTTGCCCATGAGAAATAGCGCCATAGAATATCAAAATCCACTTGCGTCAATCCGATGGAAATTGCGAACATAGGAACCGCAATCCATAGACGGCTTGACATTTTCACCTGTGAAATTTTGAAATAGTCGGCAATGATCATCCGGGCGCTGCGGAAAGCCGTGTCGCCAGATGTAATGGGAAGAACGATAACCCCAAGGACGGCAAGCGTTCCGCCGACTGCGCCAAGCATAAGCGTAGACGCTTCGCTGACGATCAATGCCGGACCGCCCGCTGCAAGCATTTCATTCAAGCCGCCGTAGCCGTTGAACAAGGACATGCCTGCCGCCGCCCAGATCATTGCGATAATCGCTTCAGCAATCATCATGCCGTAGAAAATTTTGCGGCCTTGTCCTTCTTTTTGCGTCGTGCGTGAGATGATGGGCGACTGTGTCGCATGGAAACCGGACAATGCCCCGCAAGAAATCGTCAAGAACAGAAGCGGGAAGATCGCCAAATTACCAGGATGCATGTTCTCAAACGTCAATTCCGGAATGGGCACCCCTTTAATGACCATCATTCCGCCCACTCCGACTGCACTGATAATAAGAAGCGCACCGAAAATCGGATAGAAGCGGCCGATGATTTTATCGACAGGCAGCAGCGTTGCCAAAATGTAATAAAGGAAAATCAACGCTACGATAATCCCCATTGCCATCCAGCCGTTCATCAAGTTGTACAGCAATCCTGCCGGCGCAGAAACGAAAACTGTTCCGACGAGTACCAATAAAAGAAGTGCAAATGCATTTACGATATGTTTCATAAATTTCCCTAAAAACTTGCCCGCTAGCTCCGGCAAATGCGCACCTCGATTACGGATGGAAATCATCCCTGTCAAATAGTCATGCACTGCACCGGCGAAAATCGCACCGAAAACAATCCAGATAAACGCGACCGGACCATATAGCGCTCCCATGATCGGTCCAAAAATCGGGCCGACCCCTGCAATATTCAAGAGCTGGATGAGCGAGTTCTTCTTTGTGCTCATTGGCACATAGTCCACTCCATCCCCGCTCGTATATGCAGGCGTCGCGCGGTCGTCCTTCACTCCGAACATCTTCTCGATGAACTTGCCATACGTGAAGTAACCGACAATTAATAAAACAATACCAAATAAAAATGTAACCATCTCTTTTTCCCCTTCCCAAATGATAGCGGTTTCATTCAGTTTATAGTAAATGTTCCGAAAAGGGGCTCTTCTATCGCAAGATGCTCAAATCATAGAGTGACATGCAGAAGAGGCGTTATGAAATGCAAATTTAATAAAGCTCCAATCGTTGCCGCAAATCCCGGACATAATTCCGGCTTACGGATAACTTCTCGCTGCGCCCTTCCATTTCCAGCTGATACGCACCGTTAAACCAAGGCGTCAGGCGGCTTACATGCAGAAGGTTGACGAGATAGCCTTTATGGATGCGGAAAAACGAGTACGGCGCAAGCCTGCTTTCCAGTTCCTTCAAAGACATTCGCAATTCGTATTCCTTCCTTGCTGTGATGATTTTCGTCACTTTTTCATCGCGGAACATATATAGGATTTCATGAATGGGAATATAGTCAATCTCCCCATCCATCTCGATGGCAAGCTTACCTAAATGTCCCCCTTTTTCCGAGCCCAGTTTTGGCATCAATTTCTCCTGAATTCGGATGACCGCCTGCTTCACTTGCATATCATCATACGGTTTCAATAAATAGTCGACAGCATTAATTCGGAACGCTTCAGCTGCAAATTGAGGATAAGCGGTCGCGAAAACGATAAGGGGCACCTTCTTTAATTCCATCAGCGCTTTCGCGGCTTCCATCCCGGACATCTTCGGCATCTCAACGTCCAAAAAAAGGACATCAGGCTGCAGCTGAATTGCCTTCATGATGGCTGCCTCCCCAGAATCCGCCTCCCCAACGACTTGGAAAAAAGGCTGCTGTTCAATTAAAAAAATCAGCTCTTCCCTTGCATAGCGCTCGTCATCCACGACGACCGCGCGTATCATCTGATTCATGTAGCCACCTCCAATTTCGGAATTAGGAATGAAATTTCCGTGCCGTTGTCGTCTTCGCTTTCAATATGCAGTGCCGCCTGTTTTCCGAACGTCATCATAAGTCGCCGGTTCACGTTGTACAGCCCCATTCCTGTACCTGTTTCGGATTCGATTTGATTGGCACAAAGAAGGGGAAGTTTTTCCTTTGAAATCCCAGTGCCATTGTCTTGGACAAGGATGCTGATCGCGTCCCCTTCATCCTGTATTCTCACTTGCACAACGCTGTTCTTCTGCATGTCTTTAATGCCGTGCTTAATAGCATTTTCCACGAGAGGCTGGAGCGTGAGGGGCGGAATCGTAATGTGAAGGATGGATGGATCCACATCTATGCAAACCTTCAGTTTGTCGATGAAGCGGGCCTCTTCGATCTTCAAGTAAGCTTTCACATGAGAAAGCTCTTGTTCTAACGTAATTTTATCTACCGTTGTCCCTTCAAGGTTCTGACGGAGGAAATAGGAAAGGGATGTGAGCAGCCTCCTCGCCTCATCCGGATTTGTCCGGATCAAGGAAACAATGATGTTCATCGAGTTAAACAAGAAATGCGGACTGATCTGCGCTTGCAAGGCTTTGATTTCCGCATCTTTCGCAAGCTGGAATGCACGATCCGCTTCCGCAATTTCAAGCTGGTTGCTCAGAAGGGAGCTAAGTCCTGCAATCAATTCAACCGTGACATTCGTGATCGCTTTTTCGGAAGGGTAATAAAGCTTCAATGTACCGATTGTCTCATCTCTCAATTTCAGCGGAGCTATGACAGCTGCACCTAACGGACAATCATTGCGGACGCAATGGATCGTTTCCTCATTCGCAAGAACGAGCTCCCCGTTTTGAAGCACTTCTTTCGTAATATGCGTCTGAAGCGGACTGAATGCCTGGTGGTGGTCATCGGCCAGTCCCACATGGGCGAGGATTTCTGTTTTATTCGTCATGGCAACGGCGCTCGGCTTCAACTCACGGAACAGTATGTTACACACAGCGAGGGCCGTTTCCGTATTCATGCCTTTTCGCAAATAACCGATTGTCTGGTCGGCGATCCGCAATGATTTCTGCGCCTGGATGGCCGTCGCCTTTTCCTGGTCGCTAATGACGTTATAGACGATGAGCAGGAAAAGCGCTGTTCCGATGCCGTTCGCGAGGATCATCGGCATTCCAATCGTCTGGACTAAGGAGAGAGCCTTTTCGAACGGCTCAGAAAGGACTAAAATGAGTCCCATTTGCATCGTCTCCGCAAGCGCACCTATGCCGAACGCGGCAAGTGGCTTGATGTGTTACCCCGCTTGTAAAACGCGCTCGCCAATATGCCTGAAATGATTGTTGAAATTCCACACGAAATAGCGGTGAACCCGCCAAGCGACATCCGATGGAGTCCGGCAATCAACCCAGCCCCCACACCGAGCCGGTATCCGCCCAAAAGGCCCGCCACGACGATGCCGATGACACGCGAATTTGCAATTGCCTCATCCGTCGTCAACTCAATCGACACACTATTGAAATGTAGCGTCTGCGTATTGAATGCTACGCCAAAATAAGTCCCGATGATGCCGAAGAAGCCGAAAAACAGGATGGCCGTGATTTCCTGCTTTCGGTCAAGCGAATCCTGATGGACCATATTTTTAAAGAAGCGGAACCGCGTCAAGATGAACGCCACCGCCACAATCGTCCCAACCCGCTCCAGCATGATCACAAGAAGATCCAACATATCCATTCCCCCAGCAACTTGTGATGTTTGTAACTGATTATACTGCAAAGAGGACGTCAAATCATTCTATTCTGTCAACTTTTCATATGGAAGAAAATTTAAGAATGAACAACTTGCCATAAAAAAAGCATGCACCGACCCGTAGTGGTCTGTACATGCGTAATCGTCATCCGACTCGACATTCTCTTTTGAACAGCCGACGAGCAACAGCGCAACACATAGAGAAAGTAGTATGCCTTTCATTACCCGTCCGCCTTCCCTACAAATCTCCCGACAATCTCCTCAACTGTTCCCCCGGCTGTCTCTCCTACACGTTCTCCAGCCCACAGCGACATGAACTCCAAATTTCCTTTCGAAGCGGCTTCAGCCCTGATCTTTTTCGTCAAATCATTCTGATACGGATACGGCGCAATCGGCACACCTTCCATCATGTCGATGAACTGATTGCGGATTCCCCTTGCCGGTTTTCCGGAGAAAGCCTTCGTCAGCACAGTGGAATTCCCAGTCGCTGCGAGGACCGCTTCTTTGTGGAGCGGATGCGCCCCGCTTTCATCTGCCGCAAGCAAGGCGGTGCCGATCTGGACGGCTTGTGCTCCGCGGGAAAGCTGCAGTTCAAGCTGTTCCCTGTTCGCAATTCCACCAGCTGCAATAATCGGAATACGGACAGCTTCTATACTGGAAGGCAGCAGTTCATCGAGCGTTATAAGTTCTTCACTTAGGAAAGAACCACGATGCCCGCCCGCCTCCTTGCCTTGCACAACGACTGCATCCATCCCGACTTTTTCGGCGAGAATCGCTTCTTCAACGTTTGTCGCAGTGCCGATTAAATAGACTCCATGCTCCTTCAAGTCCCGGATAACTGTTTCGTCCGGCAAGCCAAATGTAAAGGAGCAAATATTAACGCCTTCGTCGATGATAACGGCAATTTGTGCGTCAAATGACGATTCGGACAAGGGAGCCTTCCAAAACGGCAAGCCGATTTTTTTGCCGATCGGGTGCAATGCTAAATATGCCTGGCGCAGCTGCTCTTGATCCATTTCGGTCTGTTCCGGAACAAATAGATTAACGGCAAACGGCTTATTCGTAAGCCTCTTCACTTCGCGGATACTATCCCTTGTAGCTTCTGCTGATAAATAACCTGCCCCGATGGATCCCAAAACCCCTGCTTCCGCACATGCCGCGACAAATTCCGGTGTCGTAATCCCCGCCATCGGTGCTTGGATGATTGGATGCTCGATACCTAAATTTTTTGGAAGAGTCATGTGCCTACTCTCCTTCTTTCATGCCGATAAAACAAATACATGATCACTAAGGGAAATACCGAAAACAGCGCCATTAATTTAAATGCATTATTAGCGCCTAAGAAGTAATAGGCGATTGGCAAAGAAGTTAAAAAGCTGATGAGCAATGACGTTTTCGACTTGGTGAATAAACCGAAAAAGAATGAAAGAAACGAAATGACCAATGATGCTTGCCAAAGTGCGACGATCAAGTTCAAGCACTCCTTCCTATTAATCTACTCACTCACCGACTGGAACATAGCCGGTCTTCTCTATGATTTCCTGTCCTTCATCTGACAAAATCCATTCGATGAAAGCTTCGACATGTGGATTGTCGCTTCCTGCCGTCACGGCGTAAAATTCGTTCGTAATCGGATATTCTCCAGATCGAATCGTATCCACTGTCGGTTCAACACCGTTTACTTGAAGAAGACGGATTTTATTGTTTTTCACCATCTGCTCCGAATAGTATCGGAATGTATAGCCGATCGCATTCCGGTGATTTTTATAGTCGGACACTTCGCCGACGATCGTTCCCATGAGTGACATGACGTCTTCTGTCGGCGGTTTCATGATAGGCGTCAGACCCATGAAGTCCTGCAGGGCCGTCTGGCTCCCGCTGTTTTCTGGACGTTGGAAGGCTCGGATATCATCGTTCCGCCCGCCGACTTCAGCCCAATTGGTGATTTTTCCGGAATAAATCTCCTTGATTTCATCCTCCGTCAAGCTTTTTACACGATTTTTCTCATTGACGAAAAAGACAAACGCCTCTTTTCCGATGGGCGTCAGCTTCAGTTCCTTGCCCGCACTTTCCGCCTGGTTCAGCTGAAGCTTCGACGGTCCCAATACAAAAATGATATCGGCCGTGCCGTTAATCAAATTCGTATACGCCTGCCCCGTCCGGTTGGACATGACCTCGCCTTCGAACGGCGGATACTCCTTTTCGGGATAAACGGCTTGTGCGAAAGCAGCGTAAATCGGATACAATGCCGTCGCCCCATCGATGACCGGCAAATTATCCTCAAGCTGTAAGGAGGCAGGGTTCTCTAATTTTACTGCCTTTGTTCCCTTTTGGTGCGGCTGGTAGGAAGCCAGATCCACTTGCCCATCCGTGATGACCGGCCGTGTTTTTTCATAGACGCTTGGAATGGCAAATACGAGCGATATCACAACAAGTGCGGCCGAACCGAGCCAGAACTGCTTTTTAAACTTGTACAGTTCGAACCGTGCCATGACGAGCATCGCCCCAAAAGCCAGATAAAGCGCAGCAACCATTGGCAGCAAAAACGCCTTATTGGAAGCATATAACAGGAACGCCCCGAAAGCCGCGAACGGAAATACAAGCGCCCAGATGAACAATACAGACAGAATGCCCCAAAGAGTTTTCATGCCATCCCCCTCGTAATCTCTCTTTCATCTAGTATACATTATTTTGAATTAAAAAAAGATACTGAACGGTATGATTCCGTCCAGCATCTGCATTTTGTCTTATCGCTCTTTCCGATAGAACAGCCGGGTTATTAGTAGAAGATAAATGAAGGAATAGAAGACAACCCAAGCGGCATCCATCCAAAAGTTTTTACCGATCGATAACGCTTCGTCTGTGAAATGACGAAGAATTTGCGACACGGGCGGAAAAGGTAGCAGCAACCATTTAAAGATATTCGCTTTCTCGATAATGCCTTCTTGGGCAATCGAAATAGCGATAACTAGCATCACCGATAGCCAGGCGAATCTCTTGGATTCCACTTTACTATTGGAAAAAAACGAACCGACTATAATACCGAAAGCCGCAAAAAAAAGGTGTCCATAAATCGCTAGGCTTATGTGAACAAGCTGAGGTGTCTCTTTAAAACTGTTTATTAGCAACGGATAAACAATCGCTATGAATTCTAAAATAGACGCAATAAGAAAGCAAACAACCCATTTCCCCCATAAATAATCTTTTTTGCTAGGCAGTTGCACAAAAAGTAAATTCTTTTCACTTTCCCCTTCCAAAGCAAAGACATTCATTGCCACCCATGTCATGACTAAGTATAGCGAGATGCACGTGACTGCATAGCTGCTCATGATCGGAACACCACTATATGTATAGAAAAGAATGATCCAGCCGATGAATATTGTGAGCGGAGGTATGAATGTCAACGATCGAATATAACTGCTGAATTGATAGCGAATGAACCCCGAAACCATTACGTCAACTCCCTCACATCTAAAATGGAACAATTTTTCCGCAACAGTTCTCGCAGTACGTGATCACTTGCATCCCCTTCGACTGTGAAGACTGCAATCTTTCCATCGAAGTGCAATTGACTGACAGGAAGGTCATTCAAATCTTCCCTCATACGGCAATTAACGCTAATCCTCTTTTTCGGTACTGTTTTCCCGATTTGAAGCGTGATTTGCCCGGTTTCAATCTGTAAAACTTCCTTTGCTAAATTAGTAACGAGTGTATCCTCATGAGAAGTGAAAATGATTGGGATTTGTTCTTCTTTCAGCAATTGTATGAGGACCTGCTGTGATTCTGCGTCCAACCCTGTAAGAGGTTCATCCAATAATAGAAGATCTGGTTTCGTAATGAGAGCCTGAATAATGCCTACCTTTTGCCTTGTTCCTTTTGAACACGCTTTAAGTGAAGTATGGAGAAACGGTTCTAGACTGAACAACCCAGCCAACTTCAATAGTTCTTGTTCAATAGAAACTTTCGAGCCACCTTGAAAAGATGAAGTCAACAACAAATACTCTTTCACTCTGAATCGCAGGCTCTCCGGAAAATGCTCAGGCACATACCCGATTTTTTGAGCACTTCCTATTATTTTTCCGCTGGAAGGTTCAGTAATCCCGGCCAGCATTTTAAGCAAAGTGCTTTTTCCCGACCCGTTTTTTCCGCGAATTAATAACCTCGTATCAGCGGAGCATCCAAACGAGATATTTTGCAGGATGGGTCTTCCTTCTATTTCCTTACTAACTTGAACAGCTTCTAAAATGAGAGACATATGCACTCATCCCCTTTGCTTTAGCGCTTAGTCATTTAGCAAAAGTATACAGCATTTGGAAATGGATGGTCTACGTTCACTTTGTTCGACAGACTAATGAAAAAAGGTGCTGAACAGAAACAATCTGTCCAGCACCTTATTATTATGCAGTTCCTAATTCTACGCCAAGTTCCTTCAAATACTGTCTATAAGCGATGCTCATCCGATCGCATACTAACGATAGTTCAACTTGCAAGTCAAGAGGTAGTTCTTCTGGCTTTTGATTTTCCACGATCGGCTTGTCTTGCGCAAAAATCTCATCTTGGAATGTAATGATCGCTTCATCTGAAAGACCTGTTTCATAATTGAAAGACAAGATGCCATATGCCACTGAGCGTTCTTCATCAATCGGGCGAACAGTCAATAATATCGTCATCAATGTATCGTTTTCTTTGTCCCTTTTCGTGAAGCTGACCGTGAATGGACGATGGATTTCATATGTGTAATAAACGTATTTCGGAATACCCGAACCATCTGGGTCTGGTTGGAAAATTGCAATTTCATCCGAAAAGATACGATCCCCTTCTCTATTCACTTTGTAATCCATTACTTCACGATGCGTTTCCGTTCCCAATGCGCCGACATGCACAACAGCAAGATGGCCGACATCGAGGAAGTTTTCAATAATTCGCGGCGGTTTCGCAACAACTTCTTGCGGTCCCCAAATGACGTTATGGTAACTATTATCTGCCATTGGTTTGTAGTCGAAAATCTCCGGTTCATTCCCCGCGAAGTTCACCCAAATGAGGCCATACTTCTCGATGCAGCTATACGACGATGCTTTCGCTTTTTTCGGGATCGCTCTTCCTTCAGGCAATTGTGGAATGTGTACACAAGCGCCTGAATCATCATACTCCCAAGCGTGATACGGGCAGACGAGACAATCATTCTTCACTTCGCCAAGCGATAAAGCCGCCCCTCGATGGATACATAAATCTTTGAACGCATGGACACCTTTGCTGTTTCGGAAAATGGCGAGCCTCTCCCCCATTAAAATGACTTGGATCGGCTTTTCTTTTACATCCGTCGAACGACAAGCGACAATCCAATCTTCCAGCAATACTTGATCTTCTACCATTTCAACTTCCTCCCGACTTGTTATCGTATGTTCATTTTACTCAATAAAATATAGGTACGTCAACATAAAATACGAACGTATAATAATAACCAACTAAAATAGTTCGGTTTTTTATATACAAAAGTCATTTTTTCAACTATAATTCAACTAAACCAATCCAACACACGAAAGTGGGGAAATGAATTGTGGAAAAGAATGATAGGAACGGAATTATAATTGGAGTAAATGATAAAGTGCGTGCACCAAAAGCATTAATCCTAGGATTACAGCATGTGCTTGCAATGGATTTATACATTGCTCCTATCATTATTGCAGGGCTGCTATCATTAACTATCGAAAATACAGCATTTTTCATTCAGATGTGCTTTTTAGCGACAGGAATCGCGACGTTGATCCAAACAGGGGCTGGCATTAAAATGCCTGTCGTTCAAGGACCTTCTTATGTGCCGATTGGTGCTATCGCGGCAATCGGCGGGAAGCTGGGGCTTGGAGCCATTGCAGGGAGCTTGATACCCGGGGCAATTTTGATCGCTTTAATCGGCTATCCGCTAAAATGGTTTGCTAAGGCAGTGAGAAAAGTAATTCCTCCTTTAGTCGGCGGAACAGTTATTATTATTGTTGGCATCGCACTTATGCCTGTCGGCTTGAATAATATCTTTATTGCGGAAGGAAATATTGGTGACAACATTATCATTGCCTCAGTATCCGCAGCAATCGTCATCATTTGCATGTTGCTCGGACGCCGATTAGGAGGATTAGGCACATTCTTCCGCCTCGTTTCGGTGTTGCTTGCCATTTTAGGCGGAATTATAACAGCAAGCTTCTTTGGTACAGTCGACTTCAGTCCGGTGAAGGAAGCGGCATGGTTTTCATTGCCATCACTGCTCCCTTTCGGAAAACCGATATTTGACGTAGGCGCTATCATTTCCATGATTTTCGTCTATTTGATCATCTTAATTGAAACGACAGGAACATGGTTTGTCGTTTCCTCCGTCACGGGAGAAGAGTTGGATGAAAAACGTCTGAACCGCGCTTCCGTCGGTGAAGGGTTAGGTTGTTTCGCAGGTGCACTCGTCGGCAGCACGCCGATGACGGGCTATTCCTCAAATGCAGGGCTGCTTGCCATTACAGGTGTAGCAAGCCGTACGGTCATTATGGTAAGCGGCGGCATTTTAGTCTGCCTTGGACTCATCCCAAAACTATCAACAGCAATCACTTGCATACCAGAACCTGTCATTAACGGCATTTTTGGTATCGTCTGCGTAGCAATCGTTACGAACGGCATGAAAGTTATTCAGCCAATTATTATCGACGACCGCAATATGATGGTGATCGGCATTCCAATTTTATTAACAATCGCAGTGACCGTCTTGCCGAAAGAAGTACTCGCAACTGTACCAGATTGGGCGAACTATATTTTGTCCTCAGGCATTACAGTCGGCGCGATGGCGACTGTGCTGTTGAACTTGATTATTCCGCCGAATAAGGCGAAAGAGTAGAATAGGAAAACCGGCGAAGGACAATGATGTCCTTTCGCCGGTTTTTGGTATGTGTTGGATTTTTCTATTGGTGCGCGGCGGATCGCTTTGGACGCGTAACCTTCGACTTTGGACGCCCGGCAGCCCGCTTTGGACGCGGAACCTTTGACTTTAGACGCGCGACGACTCGCTTTGGACGTGGAACCCTTGACTTTGGACGCGCGACGATTCGCTTTGGACGCGGTAACCTTGACTTTGGACGCGGAACCTTTGACTTTGGACGCGCGACGACTCGCTTTGGACGCGGCACCCTGGACTTTGAACGCCCGGCAGCCCGCTTTGGACGCGGTACTCTTGACTTTGGGCGCGCGGCGGATCGTTCTAAACGCGATTGCCCTAAGCAAGATTACTCTAGGATATCGCTTACTCTTCCGACTTGCCCGTCTTCCAGCCGTACTTTAATACCATGTGGGTGGAAGCTCGAGTTCGTCAATAAATCCTTGACGATGCCTTCCGTCTTTACACCGGTACGCTGGTCCTTTTTTAGAATAACAGCGACTTTCAATCCCGGCTTCACATCACTTCGATTACGTCCATCCATCTTTACGCTTCCTCTCTCTTTTGAAAAATACTTTGAACAACATGGGCTTGCCCTTTTCGAATGAATTGCCCTCATTCTATCATAATGCACTTAAAACATTATCGACTTTCGCTCTATCTTTGCAAACCTTAAAGCCTTACTTCCATGGCTTGACAGTTTACCACCGATGCACAACCATTTACCATCGATGCTCGATACTTTACCACCGCTTCTCATCACTTTACCACCGTTTCTTCATACTTCTTCAACTTTCATTTCAATAAAAGTACCTAACATGAAATTTTCTCGTAAGTAAACCCGTTATACTATATGAAACACCAAAAGACATGCGCATGTCCGTTTCAGTTAGGAGGTCACCATGGAACAGGAACAGCTTTGGGTACAGCAAGTGTTAGCGGGCGACAAACAAGCCTATGCACATATTATTAACAAATATAAAAATCAACTGTATGCGACCATTTTACGTATGACGAAAAATCCGCAAGACGCACAAGATTTTGTTCAAGATGCGTTCATCAAAGTGTACCGTAACCTTGATAAATATGACGCCAGCGGTTCATTTTCCGGCTGGATCTACCGGGTGGCTATCAATCATTGCATGGATGAATTTCGGAAGAAACGTTATTCGATGACCCAAATCGTAATAGACGAAGAAAGAGTAGTCGAACCGAATCATCCTGAATTGGTTTTTCTGAAGAAAGAGAAAAGCCGCCAATTGGAGCGGCTGATTGCTACTTTGCCCGAAGACGAACGCCTCATCATTCTTCTCCGTTATGTGAATGAAATCAGTTACGAAGAAATCGGTGAAGTGATGGAAGTGCCTACATCGACAGTTCGCAATAAACTGCATCGGGCTAAGAAAAAGATGAGAGAAACAGTGAAACGTGAAGGAGGCTATTTTCATGAAATGTCCAATGGCGGATAAGCTATCGCAATTTGTAGATCAGTTGCTACCTAAACAGGAGATGGCAGAAATTGAAGCGCATGTACAGTCATGCAAGTCCTGCGGAAATGTTGTGAATGCATTTCGAGAGGAACTGCGCTTCATTGAAGAAACGTTGCAAACACCTACCTTGCCTGAGAATTTCACTGATCTTGTATTGGATCAGTTGGAGCCATACGGGAAATTGAAAAAACAACGAAAAGCCGTTTGGAAACGAGTAGTACTTACTGCTGCGGGTATTATTTTAGCGGTAGGCATCGGTGCAACCGTCAACCCTGCCTTTGCTCATTTTATAGGTGGACTGTTTTCTTCCGACCAAGTTGATAAAGGGTTGAATATAGCAGCGGATGCTGGTCTTACACAGCGGGTTGATTTGCAAGTTGAAGATCAGGGACTGACATTTGTTGTGGAAGACGTTATTGCCGACTCATCAAGGGTCTCTCTTTCGTATAAAGTGTTAAACAAAGGTGGAAAACCGCAAGATACGTATTTGAATGAAAACACAATTACAGCGGTTGATCAAAATGGCGAAGTATTAGACACATTAGGAACAGGCTGGCAGCAAGGAAGCGACTATGGGCTCATCGAGTTCTCTCTTCGTGATCAAGACGATATTGAGCACATGACAATTCAATTTGACCTTACAGAACTAGATGGAGTGAAAGGCAACTGGCAATTGGACGTCCCTGTCGACTTGCATGAAAACCGCAAACTGACAAAAATGGTAGACTTAACAAGTGCAAGATCTGTCCATCACGGTGTAGAAGTCGGTTTGAAGAAACTGCAAATCGCCCCTTCTTCCATGGAGTTGTTTTTCGAGACAGCTTTCACGGAAGAAGAGAGAAAAAAGTCGAAAGAGGCAATGCGCAAGTTTGAGGAGCAGTTTGGCAAAGGAAGCATGGATTCACTTATCTTAGGCAATAACTCTTCAATCGAATATCATATTGAAAATGCAGAAGGAGAAGTGATCTATACAACAGCACGTAATCCTAATTCAGACACGGCAGGCATGTTGCAAGGCTTGGGAGAGGAACTGAGTACATCAAGGGGCACTGCTTGGATCCATTCATTCGTACCGAAGAATGAAGAACAGCTGACATTTGTATTAGATGGCGTCTATAAAAAGGAACCTACAGATCTTTCATTTACATTTAATCCGAAAGACAGTAACAAGCATCCAGTTGCCTTTGACTATAAAGGAGTTCAATTAGAGATTAAAAGCGTGAAAAAACCTTTGATTGGCAAGGATCGTTCTGTCGTCATCAAAATGGAAGGCAGCGCCGACTCGCTTGATGCAGACTTAGGCAGCTATATTGCCGTTGATGACAATGGGAACAGCTACCCTGCCAACTTCAGCAGCTCCATCTTGGATAAAAAGGATAAAAACGGCCGGCACATAGCAACAATCGATTTGCGATTGGACGGTTTGGAAAAAGTGCCAGAGGAATTGACATTGTATCTTGTTTCAATGACAAGTTATTACCCTGCTGAGAAGCAATGGAGAGTCCCGTTGACTGGTGAATGAATAAATAGAACAGCTGCCTAGGTATAATAGGCAGCCGTTTTTTGTTGGGATCGTTCTAGGCTTTCGATTGAACAGCCGCCCCCCTCTACCCCCAAACCGTCAGCAGCATTCCACTCACCCTTTCATCCGTTAGGTACTCGATTTCCGCGAAGCCTTTCGACCGCGCACGTTCACCAAACTTGCGGATTATCTCTTCATCTTTAGATAGAATGTGCGTGTACACAGAATCGATTAATAGAAATGCCAGCTGGCAATCAGTGCGCATAAAGTCTTCATAGTTTTTCACTTCGACGATATTTTTTCGTATTGGGAAAGCTTTCAAGTCTGCAAATATGAGATAATGGACGTGTGTATCTATAAACTCCAAAAACTCCGGACCATCCATAACTGCTTCCGAAAAAAGCGGATCTGACAAGGCGTCGTTCTTCACCTTATACGATTCGACCGGATCGATGGACCACACCCACTTCGGGTCGACTATATCCACTAAGAGATCAGCCAACTGTTTGCCGTAAACGTTCCTTATTTGAAACTTAATACCCCTCATTCCTCTTGCCCCCCTATCTATTTAATGATTTTCCCTAATCTTACTATAAACCCGTTACCGATTTTCATAGTTTGCGTCTAAGTAAGTAACAAGTGAGGTGAATGATTTGTCGAGTGAAGCGTGGTTTGATGAATATTATGATGCCGTCTATAGTTACATCCTCATGCTCGTGAAAGATTCCCATACAGCCGAGGACTTGTCGCAAGAGACATTTATGAAGGTTATCCGGAATGAACATCAATTCAAAGGGGACTCTCTCGTCAAAACTTGGATTTTCCGTATCGCCTACACGACGACGATGAGTTATTTCAGAAAGAGGAATCCCATTACGTATTATTTTGATATGCATAACCCCAAGCACGAACGTTCATCGGAGGAAATTGTCCTTCTTAATACACAGCAAAAGCAATTTTACGAAGCGCTCAACCAACTAAAGCCAAGTTACCAGCAAGTCATTATCCTGCGGAAAATCCAAGGGTTTTCGACAAAAGAAACGTCGGCCGTCCTTAATTGGTCGGAAGGAAAAGTGAAGATGAGCCTATCGAGGGCACTTGCCGCGTTCAAAGAGGAATTAGAGAAAGGTGGTTTTACGAATGAAACACTTATCCGATGATGATATAGCGCAAGAGTTGGAGAAGCTAGGCCAACCATTTAAACCTTCCTCCCTACAGAAAGAGAAAATACACCGGAGTATCTTTACTTCAACCCACCCTAAGAAAACGTTTCGGATAAATACATTGCTCCCTACCTTCATCTCACTTATTGTTCTACTTTCAGTTAGCGTCGGATTATATGCAACCATTGGTGGTTCTGATACAAGGAATGTAACGGCTTCATGGGATGGCATGCTTTTAGAACAATCAAGTCTAACGAGTCCTACAAGATACGTTTTGGAATTCAATGGAACTTCCTTGACAATTAAAGATGACTTCCTTGGTTCAAGTTTTATATCAGGCAAAGTGGATAGGGAAGCATACTTACGTGGCTACAAAATTAAGGAGCCCTTGTTAATCCCTGGAACGTACGAAAATTACACAGTTACACAGAGGGGCGATACGTACACACTTAAGGTCGATGGCAAGACGGGGTTCACTTATCACTTCGAGAAACTTGGACCGCGAATCCTTGCCGGTGAAGACGGTGTCGAATATTCCACAAGGATTTATTTGGACACTCTTGAGGTAATCACCGATGACATAACACCCGAACGTTTGGATTACGCCCCACAGACGGAACATACATTTTTGATCGAATGGAGCATAGATTCAATGGATAGGGGTAATCATGACTTCGAATTCCATGAGCATGGGCAGCTTGTCGTTTCAACTGATTTCGAAGAGTTACAGCGGGGGCAAGCCGTTTACTATCGTATGCCTGCATCCGTCATTGCCAAAAATTCGGCCGTTCCTGACATGTATATTGGAAGAGTCGTCGGATTGCCCGGTGAAATGGTTGAAATTAAAGGCGGTCAAGTGTTTATCGACGGAAAGAGGCTTGATACGTTTTACGGGAAAGCAACCAGGCGCGGCGCAGGTGAGGAAGAGTATTTCAATACGGTACCGAGGAGCGTATATAGGGATGAACAATCAACAAGGGAGTACTTCAATATGAACATGGCAGCCGTACCTGTTGAAGAAAATACGGTGTTCATTCTCGTTGATCAATGGTGGCGGGGATACGATAGCCGCGAGTATGGTCCTCTGCCGATTGGAGAGATTGAAGGAATTATTACAGGCACTGCGGAGTAATACCTTATCCAGTAAAGGCACGCGGTACATCCGTAGTGCCTTTCAGTTTGTCTTCTGTTTCTGCCACGATTTTGTCACAATCCTCCTACGCCCCATCCTATCAAGCTTTCTCGCGTCCTCCCCTCCCAAGCGACCTATCTTATCCATTGACGCAAATTAGTAGACCCCCTAAACTATGTATATTAGTTGAGGGGGTCTACTATATTGAGAGAGAAACTGGAAGAAGCGATCGAGTTGTTTCAGGAAGTGTTAATTTACGGATCCGAGCATGTTGTAAAATCGGTCAATGTCGATGTTTGGGATGAATACTCACCTGAGCAGATTCAAGTGCTGAAAATACTTTCAACGCAAGGTCCCTTATCAAATGGAAAGTTGGCCGAAATACAAGGAGTGCATAAGAGTGCAATTTCAACCCGGTTAAAGAAGTTGGTAGAAAAAGGGCTTGTTGCCTCCGATAAGGATCCGAATGATCAACGTGCGAAAATTGTTCGGTTGACCACTTCTGGAGAAGAAGTTCTCAGAAAGTCCGACGAAGCCGTCTATGAAAGCATTGAAAAGCTGTTCGTCGGAAAAGTAGAGGAACATGAAATTGATACGTTCGTTAACACGTTTCGGAAATTAAAAGATATTTTACATATGAAAGGAATGTAAGTATGAAACATGTGCTGAAATTCAAATGGCCCATTTTTATCGGGATTGTTGCGCTTACTGCGATCTTATTCATCTTGTCTCCTGACCTAGCGAAACAGGCAGAGAACGCTGGTTCGTTCCAGTTGCCGGATACGGCGGAGTCACAAAAAGCTGCAGACATACTGGAGAAAGCAGGCGCTTCGGAAGATACGATATCCCTCGTATATGCACTCGACAAGCCAGTCGATGAGGCATTAAAGAAAGATGTCTCAGCAGTGGCACAAAAAATCCAAACGATCGGGAAACCGGTGAAGGATGTACTCGATCCGTTTGAAAGTGAAGATATGGAGAAACAGCTCGTTTCGGAGGATAAGAAAACGATCCTCGTTCCAGTTACAGTGGACGGAACTCAGGAAGAAATTATTGAGCTTGCGGATAAAATCCATGCAGACATTCTGCCTAAAGATGAAACAGTCTATTTGACAGGTGAAGCAATCATTAACAATGACGTTAATATTAGCGCGCAGGAAGGGTTGAAAAAGACGGAATTGATTACAGTCGTTCTGATCTTTGCTTTGTTACTGATTGTATTCCGCTCGATCGTGACACCTTTCGTTCCACTATTGGCAGTTGGAATTTCGTATTTGCTCAGCCAATCATTTGTTGCGTTTTTCATCGATTGGTTCGGCTTTCCTGTTTCAAACTATACGCAGATCTTCCTCGTGGCGATTCTGTTCGGCTTAGGAACCGACTATTGTATTCTCTTGTTAAGCCGCTATAAAGAGGAATTGCTAGAAGGTCACGCCGTGGAAGACGCGGTTATTAACACATACAAAACAGCAGGCCGCACGCTATTCATCAGTGCCGCTGCAGTATTCATCGGATTTGCAGCGATCGGATTCGCAGACTTCCCTATTTTCAAATCAGCAGTCGCCGTTGCAGTCGGGATAGCTGTTCTACTACTCATTCTTTACACGGTCGTTCCGTTATTTATGGTTTTATTGAAAGATAAATTGTTCTGGCCTTCCAAAGGCGCTGCATCGCATAAAGACAGTAAAGTATGGATTGCGTTCAGCAAAGTGTCGGTTTCACGCCCGCTCATTTCGATGCTGATTGTTGCTGTTATTACAATTCCGCTTCTGATGACGTATGACAATGACTTGTCGTTCAACACAGTCGACGAGATCGATGACAGCAAGGAATCCGTCATGGGACTGAATCGGATTTCCGAAGCGTTCGGTGAAGGGGATTCATTGCCAGTCCAAGTCATTTTGAAAAAAGATACGAAGATTGTAAATGAACAAGATGTCACCTATTTGGAATCCATCAGCAAAGATCTCGAAAAAGTCGATGGCGTCAAAAGCGTTCGCACCATTACCCGCCCGACTGGTGAATTAATTGAAGACTTGTATGTCGATCATCAAATTGCGCTGATGGCAGATGGGTTGAATGAAGCAGTCGACGGACTTGCAGAAGTTCAAGACGGGCTACGCCAAGTGCAGGGCGGATTGAATGAAGTTACAGGAGAATTGCCTTCGGATTCAGCTTCTTCAGGAGGTGCAGGATTGCGTCAGGCTGCTGGCGGCATTAAGCAAATCAACGATCAGTTAGCACAAATTGCCGGTGGACTTGAACAAGGAATGCCTGCTGCACAAGCTGCCGGCGGTTTGAAAGCGTTAGGAACCGAGCTTGGCAAAGTTAGCAATAGCTTGTATGGCGCTGCAAATCAGTTAGACGGAGCAGGGGGTCAGATGGGCGAGCTTGCTGGTGGTTTGAAAGAGCTTGCTAATGGTGTAGATGCAGCTAACGGAGGTCTTGGCGAGATTCACGAAGGACTTTCGGAACTTGCTGATATGATGAAAGATATGGGAGACACGAAGAGCGTCCGAGATACAGGGCTGTTCATTCCAAAAGGAACGCTTGCAGAAGAAGAGTTCGAACCTGTCATTGACCGGTATACGATTGATGAGCAAACGGGCATCATCCTTGAAGTCATTCTCGAACAGGATCCATATTCCCGCGAAGCAATCGGGACAGTGGAGGATATCGAAAACACGATTCACAGGTCTGTCATCGGAACTCCTTTCGAAGAAGCGAATATTGCATTCAGCGGGATTTCCGTCATGAATGCCGATTTGAATGATATTTCAACGAAGGACTTTACACGGACTGTGACGATCATGCTCGTCGGCTTGTTCGTCGTGCTGTTCATCCTGTTCCGTTCGGCAATCATGCCAGCGTATATGATTGGTTCATTGTTGCTCACTTATTATACATCGGTGTCCATTACAGAGCTCATCTTCGTCAACGGTCTCGGATATGACGGCATTAGCTGGGCAGTTCCGTTCTTCGGCTTCATTATGCTGATTGCGTTAGGCGTCGACTATTCGATCTTCCTGCTCGACCGGTTCCGTGAAGAGAGCATAAACGGGAAGAATGTCCGGGACGCTTTAGTTACTTCCATGGCGAAAATGGGGACGGTCATCATTACTGCAGCGATCATTTTGGCAGGTACATTCGGTGCGATGATGCCATCCGGCGTATTGAGCCTCGTGCAAATCGCGACGATTGTTATTACCGGATTGCTGTTATACGGTTTGATTATCTTGCCGTTGCTTATTCCGGCAATTACTGTATCGTTTGGCCGTGGAGTTTGGTGGCCGTTTAGAGGATAAATATAAACAGAGCAGGAAGGGGAAGGTGCCTTTCTGCTCCGTTTTCTAATTTTTCATCCGTGATCAAGCAATTTCTGTGCGCTAAACAATTCTTCTTTCCAGCCAATCTTCCCTCGTCAATTTCATATTAATCGAATCAATCCATTGTCCTTCAAACTCCAAATCATTTTTATCGATACTTACCTGCACAAAGCCTAACTTTTCATACACATGTTTCGCCCTTGGATTAAAGTCAAACACACTTAAGGTCAGTTCGTAAAGTGTCGTATTTGTAAATATGTATTCAATGATAAGTTGTATTGCTTCTGTTCCGAATCCTCGATTCCTTCCTCTTGGTCCAATTAGGATCCTGAAATTCATGCTATGATTCTGTTCATCATATAAATTGATCACAGCCTCTCCCACTAAGTTTCCTTGAGATTGGTCAACAATCGCAAGATCCAGGCGATCCGTTTGTGCATTTCTTGTGTTGTACCACTGAAGAGTTTTATCCCAATCAAAATCTGAACTGCTTCCTGTCAATTTTAGTACCTCTGGATCTAGCAAGCATTCTTTAATATAGGGGAAGTCTTCATCTTTAAAAGGTCTGAGTATAACTTTTTCCCCTTGTAGTAGTGGTTTGTGACTTAAATCGATCATTTATTCTCACTCCATTAATTGAAAAATTCCATGCCTAACATTGTTTTCAACCTTAGCAAGCATCAATTACTATATCAGCCTGAGCAAGTTCGTTTTCCCAAGTGTGTCAATCACTGTGCCTTTTCTTCGAGAGTCGATGTGATGGCTTCATTTTTAACCTCTAGAATATATTCCTTCAATACATAACCTCGGCCACCGTTCTTTGCGTACCAGTCCTTCACACGCTCCACATGAGCATGATCATTTCTTATCTTAGTTTCAATTTCCACATAATCCTCATAACTGTCATATTCCCAAATAGCAAAAATCTCGACAGTATCGTCTTCATTTTCCTTCATCCAACGACCAATTAACCTGGACCCGTGTTTTAACTGGTTAGGCAAGTTGGTTTTATTGAAATGTTCATTAAAGATTTCGACAAACTCTTTTTTCACAGTATAAAACTTTTTTCTATAAAACATAAGATCCCCCCACATGCTGAAAAGAAGATAACAGACGATTAACATCATGTTATCTTCCTTCCAAAAATACTTTTGTTATTTCCGATACATAACTTCCCCTGCCACTACTGTCATCTCAACAGCCGTTTCAAGAATCTCCTCTTCATCCACTTCAAACAAATCCCTATCCAACACTGTAAAATCCGCATCAAAACCGACACCTAACTTACCTCGTGAATCTGCTTTGCCAATTGTAGCAGCGCTGCCTGATGTGAATAAACTCACCGCCTCGAACATGCTCAACTTTTCTTGAGGCAAATACCCTTCATGCGCCTCACCCGGCTTCCTTCTTGTCACCGCTGCATAAATGCCAAGCAACGGATCAACCTCTTCGATCGGCGCATCCGACCCTGCCCCGCAAATGAATCCTTCGTCAATCAACCGCTTCCATGCATACGCCCAATCCAATCGGTCTTCCCCTAACTTTTCCATCACCCACGGAAAATCGGACGATACGAATACTGGCTGGATATCCAAAACGACAGGAAGTTTCTTCATTCGTTCCACTAAATCATCACGTAGCACATTCACATGGATAAGCCGGTCCCGCTTCCCTTCCGGCACTGGATGGCGCTCAATTGCGTCCAATCCTTTTTCAACCGCCCCGTCCCCGATCATATGCATCGCAACAGCCTGCCCATATTTCCGTGCAGTAGCCACATGTTCATCGATCTCCTTATCTGTCAACACTGCTGTGCCCGAAGTAGATGGATCATTCGCATATGGTCCCCCTAACAAAGCTGTGCTTCCACCAAGCGATCCATCGATGAAGAACTTCATTTCTCCCGGTTCGATCCACGGCTCATCATACGTTGCTTCGTCTTCCATCAATTGCGTAAATACCGTCGATCTCCGCAATAAATGCGCACGAAACTTTTTCTTTTCCCCTATGACATTTCTGAACGCTTGCAACGGATTTCGATAATCACCGTAATAGCCTAAGTCATCCGTCACTGCACCGGTCAATCCAAGCGACAGCAAATCATCGACCGATTTCTCAAGCGCTTTTGTCAGCATCTCCTCGGTCGGCTCTGGAATAAGCTGCAGCATCCGATCCATCGGACCTTCCTTCAATACGCCAGTCGGCTCTCCATTTTCATCCCGCTCAATGACCCCATCATCCGGATCTGGTGTATCTTTCGTAATACCTGCGAGTTCAAGTGCTTTTGAATTGGCAATAGCCGCATGCCTGCACGTCCGTTTCAGAAACATCGGCGAATCAGTCACTTTGTCTAATTCGTGGCGAGTGAAAATCTTTTTATCCGCAAAATTGTTCTCATTCCATCCTTCACCAATGAACCACTCGTCCGCTTTCAAATCAGGATAAGCGTTCATGAGCATATCCATCATGTCATCAGCGGACTTCGCCTTCGACAAATCCAGACTAAGCAGCTTCTGACCGTGCCCGATTATATGCATATGATTGTCGATGAACCCAGGGTAGAGTACCGCTCCATTAAGGTCGATTTCGTTATTCGCTTCACCTTTTAATTCATGATAATCGCCTACCGCGATAATTTTACCGTTTTCCGTCAGCAACGCCTCGACGGTTTCTCCTTCCTTTTCCATCGTATACAATTTGCCATTGTGCCAAATCGTTTTCATTCATATTCCCCCTTTTCTTTCCTTAATTCTAAACTTTCATGCAACGTTGGGCAATCTAATTCGAATGAATGCTATAATGGAACCATCATTTCAGGGAGGGATTTTTTATGAGATTAACGGTTTATCTTGCAGGGGAAATCCATACATCTTGGCGCGAAGAAGTGAAACAGAAAGTTGCTGCTTTAAACTTGCCGATTGACTTCGTCGGCCCGATGGAAGACCACGATCGCTCAGATAATATCGGTGAAGAGATTTTAGGCAAACAGCCGAATGCGATTTTTAAAGACGCAGCCGCTTCTAGCTTTAACAATTTACGGACAGAACTATTAATGAAGAAAGCCGATCTTGTTATCGCTCTATTCGGTGAGCAATACAAGCAATGGAACACGGCAATGGATGCGAGTGCTGCAGTCGCATACGGCAAGCCGCTTATCCTTATCCGTTCCGAACAGCATCATCATCCGTTAAAAGAGCTATCACGCAAAGCACATGCCACTGTCGAAACCGTCGACCAAGCCGTGAAGGCATTGCATTATATTTTTGAATGAAATGAAAGGCTATCCGAGTCGGGGATGGCCTTTTTCATTTACAAAATCTTTACATCGCCTTCATACTCACTCAATAATCCTCCCGTACACTATACGTAAGCCTCAATCCAACTAGGAGGATTTCAAATGACAATTTCACTTCATGAACGTATAAAGGAAAAACCATTATCAGTCGTACGAAATGAAAGCTGGCGGAAGCCGATTTATGAAACGAACGGCTTGAATCTCTGGTACGGCACGTCGCATGCTTTAAAGAATATAGACTTGGCAATTAATGAACGCGAAGTTACAGCTATCATTGGCCCATCAGGTTGTGGCAAATCTACATTCATAAAAACATTGAATCGGATGGTGGAAACAGCAGCCGATGTCTCCATCTCAGGAAATGTAACTTTCAAAGGGAATAATATTTTAGGCAAGGCGATGCCTGTCGAAATTCTCCGTTCGAAAGTCGGCATGGTATTCCAAAAGCCGAACCCTTTCCCAAAATCAATTTATGAAAACGTCGCTTTCGGACCAAGAGTCCACGGCATCCGCAACAAGGCGATGCTCGACGTCATCGTGGAAGAGAGTTTACGGAAAGCAGCATTATGGGACGAAGTAAAAGACAGGTTGCATAAGAGCGCATACGGTCTTTCCGGCGGACAGCAGCAACGGCTATGTATCGCTAGATGTCTCGCCATCGATCCTGAAGTGATTTTGATGGACGAACCGACCTCGGCACTCGATCCAGTATCTACACATAAGATCGAAGAATTGATCCGTTCTATTAAGAATGATGTTACAATCGCCATCGTCACACATAATATGCAGCAAGCTTCACGTATTTCCGACCGTACTGCATTTTTCCTCAATGGCGAAGTGGTTGAACATGACCGCACGACGACTATCTTCAACAATCCTTCAGATAAGATGACAGAAGACTATATTAACGGCCGATTCGGTTAAACTTTACGATATAGAAACCCGCTTATTAAAAGCGGGTTTTTATTTTTTCATTTAAAATCAATTTACAATACATTTACACTTTTACAATACTCACTTAACAAACAGCCGTTATGATTTAGTTGTGAGGGAGATTCCTTCATCTACATTAGAACATAACTCAGGGGAGGATTTATCAATGAAGTTCAACAAGTTTCTTTTATTCATGGTCATGGCTGCGTTTGCAGTTGTCCTTGCAGCATGCGGCAAAGATGATGACAACACAGATTCAGGCAGCGGCAAAGCTTCCGCGCAAGGATCTTCTGGCGAAGAGCTGGAAGGCAGCGTTGCAATCGACGGTTCCGGAACAGTATACCCGCTCATGGCTCGTCTTGCTGAGGAGTACATGGTGAACGAACAAGAGAACGTCTCTGTTGAAGTGAGCCGTGCAGGTACAAGTGCAGGCTTCAAGAAATTCCTCGTTGAAAATGGTACAGACTTCAACGATGCTTCCCGACAAATCAAAGACGAAGAAGCTGCAGAAGCGGATAAGCTCGGTATTGAAGTAAAAGAATTGAAAGTTGCTTTGGACGGTCTTACTTTCGTCATCAATAAAGATAATGATTGGGCGACAGAAATGACGCCTGAACAATTAATTAGCATTTTCCTTGCAGATAGCACTGTTGAAAACTGGTCTGACATTAATCCAGATTGGCCGAATGAAAAGATCAATGCTATGGGACCGAATGAAAACCACGGAACATATGAGTTCTTCTATGAAAGCATTCTTGATAAGCAAGATATGGATAGCTCAGTCAACTTACAGCAAGAATATTCGACACTTGTAAACCTCGTTTCTGAAGATAAAAACGGTATCGCGTTCTTCGGATTCGGCTACTACGTCAATAACCAAGATAAGTTGAACGCTGTCGCGGTCGACTTCGGAAATGGTCCAGTAGAGCCGGCATTAGATACGATTGCTGAAGACGGAGCTTACGCGGACTTCACTCGCCCGGTCTTCACATACTTGAATGTGAACCATGCAAAAGAAAAACCGCAAGTAAAAGATTTTGCAATTTACGTTATGAACAATATTAATACTTTCGCTGGTGAAACAGGCTTTGCACCAATTCCAGAATCTGAAGTAAAAGAAAACGTCAGCTTCCTCGAAGGCCTGTAAGCAACAAAAGCGCAAGCGCCTAGGCTATTGAGTCTAGACGAGAAAAGGATGAGGGCTGCCTGCAGTCTTCATCCTCTTGCATCTTACCGGAAGGAGTTTCAATAATGATAAATCATGAATTTCCAAAAGCAGATAAAGTGAATATTAGAGACATGATCGACCAAAATCAGCGCAGCAATTCAATCAGAAGAAGAATCGAAAAGCTAATTCCCATCTTCCTCACATTGATCGCTTCCATATCTGTCCTGACGACAATCGGCATCATTTGGACACTGTTATCCGAAACGGTGGAGTTTTTTAAACGGGTGCCATTCCTCGATTTCTTTACGGGCACTGTCTTGAGACCACTAAGCCAGAACCCTGAGTTTGGACTGCTCCCTTTATTGATGGGTACTTTAACTTCGTCTTTAATAGCAATGGCTGTAGCCGCACCAATCGGGTTGATGGCCGCCATTTACTTGAGTGAATATGCGTCTCCGAAAGTTAGAAAAGTCGTCAAACCGGTGCTTGAGCTGCTGGCAGGCGTACCGACAATCGTCTATGGCTTTTTCGCCTTCACTTTTGTGACGCCACTTTTGCGTGAATTCATTCCAAGCCTTCAAGCGACGAATATTCTTAGTCCAGGTTTAGTCATGGGTGTCATGATCATCCCGATGATTGCTTCCCTATCCGAAGATGCAATGAGCTCCGTTCCAAACGCAATGCGTGAAGGAGCGGCAGGATTAGGCGCCACAAAGCTTGAAATAACTCGCAAAGTTGTCATACCTGCTGCTTTATCCGGCATCATCGCTTCGTTTGTCCTTGGAATATCACGAGCTATTGGAGAAACAATGATTGTGACAATTGCGAGCGGCAGTACGAAAAACTTCACTTTTGACATTACACAGTCGATGCAGACGATGACCGCTTATATTGTAGAGGTAACGGGCGGAGATGCTCCTGCTGGGTCAACAGTTTACTATAGCTTATACGCAGTGGCGATGACGCTATTCGTTTTCACACTCATTATGAACCTTCTTGCAAGGGCTGTTTCCAAGAAGTTCAGGGAGGAATACTAACATGAAACATCTAAACGAAAACCAACATATCCGTCGAACTAAGTTCCGTATGCTCTTGAATCAATTTTCGAAGTACATTTTTATGCTGTCCGCCTTTTTCGGCTTGTTCTTTCTCGTCGTTTTACTATACAAAGTTGTAGCTGACGGCATTGGTTCCATTAACATGGAATTCCTAACAGGTAAATTATCTACACAACCGGAGCGCGCGGGAATTATGGGAGCAATTCTCGGAACGTTTTGGCTCATGCTTGTCGTTGCTCCAGTCACGATGTTTTTAGGGGTTGGTACTGCGATTTTCTTAGAGATGTACGCGAAGAAAGGTCGAGTACTCGGGTTCATTCAAACGAATATCTCCAACTTAGCGGGCGTTCCTTCCATTGTTTACGGAATACTTGGAATGACAGTATTTGTACGAGCGTTAAACCTTGGAAACGTCGTCCTTGCTGGCGGTTTGGCAATGTCGCTGCTGATTTTGCCGATTGTGATCGTGGCAAGCCAAGAAGCAATTCGGTCAATTCCTTTCCATTTAAGCGAAGGTTCTTATGGATTAGGGGCAACTAAATGGCAAACGATTCAGCGGATCATCCTACCGGCAGCATTGCCAGGAATCCTGACAGGCGCAATTCTTTCCTTATCTCGTGCAATTGGAGAAACAGCACCACTCGTCGTCATAGGCATTCCTGCATTGCTCATACCGTTCCCAGGAGGCATTATGGACCGTTTTACGGTGTTGCCGGTACAGATTTATTACTGGACGTTGGATGCTTCATTAGTTGCGGAATACGCCAATTTGGCAGCCGCCACGATCATCGTATTGCTTGTGGCACTGTTCATTTTAAATTCCACAGCAATCATCATTCGGAATAAATTCCAGCGTGTATTCTAAGTGGTATTTTCCATCGCATCCCATTATGGGTGCGATTTTTTTTGAATAATTCTAGGAGAGGCAATTTCGCTATCCTTGAGCATGGAAACTACTTTCTTGGGCGCAAAATCGTAATCTTTAGCGCGATTTCACTTTCTAGAGCGCCAAATCGTTTTTCTTGAGCGTAATTCCAATTTCTTGAGCGCTAATTCGTTTTCTTGAGCGCAATTCCAATTTCTTGAGCGCTAATTCGTTTTCTTGAGCGCGCTTCCACTTTCTTGAGCGGATGACGCATTTTCTATAAATGCGGCTTTCCACTGACACAAAAAAGCTGTAGCAAAAAGTCAATTATCGACTTTCTGCTACAGCTTCATTCTGTTTCTTATTCTTCCGTTCCCATTTCTGCACGAACGACTTCTGCAATGCGATTGACAAAGCGTTTGCAAGTATCATGGTCTGGTGATTCAACCATTACACGGACGAGTGGCTCCGTTCCTGATGGACGGACGAGTACTCTGCCGTTTCCGGCCATTTCCTCTTCTACATCCTTAATAACAGCAGCAACTTTTGCATTTTCGGTCACTTTGTTTTTATCTGTAACACGGACGTTCACGAGCTCCTGCGGGTAAATCGTCATCTCGTTCGCAAGTTCGGATAGCTTTCTTCCTGTCCGTTTCATGATGTTGACAAGCTGTAACGCCGTCAATAGGCCGTCTCCTGTCGTATTGTAATCAAGCAAGATGATGTGGCCAGATTGCTCACCGCCGAGATTATAGTTCCCTTTTTTCATTTCTTCGACGACGTATCGGTCTCCAACAGCTGTTTTGACGCTCATCATGCCTTGTCGCTCCAACGCTTTATAAAAGCCGAGGTTGCTCATGATAGTAGAAACAATCGTGTCGGATTTTAGGCGGCCTTTCGATTGGAGGTGACGCCCTATGATGAACATGATTTGGTCTCCGTTAATGATCCTACCCAGTTCATCGACTGCAATGAGGCGGTCTCCATCACCATCAAAAGCAAGTCCGATGTCTGCGCCTTTATCGATTACGAGCTGGCTGAGTCCTTCCGGATGTGTCGATCCGACGCCGTCATTGATATTCACACCATTCGGTGAGACACCTATCGTTGACAAGTCCGCATCCAAATCAGCAAAGACATGTGTTGCCAATGAAGAAGTAGCACCATGCGCGCAATCCAGGGCGATATGGAGGTCTGTAAACTCCTCATCAACCGTCTGTTTCAAGTATTGGATGTATTTGTGGCCACCTTCAAAATAATCCGTTACAGTTCCAACATCCGCTCCTACCGGGCGAGGCAGGTTATCCGTCTCTTCGTGCAAGAGGGTTTCAATTTCATCTTCCTGCTCATCTGTCAGTTTGAACCCGTCTGCTCCGAAAAATTTGATGCCGTTATCCTCAAATGGATTATGGGATGCCGATATCATGACACCTGCCTGGGCATTCATGACACGTGTCAAGTAAGCTACACCTGGCGTACTGATGATCCCGAGCCTCATTACTTCGATTCCCATAGACAATAGGCCTGCAATCAAAGCGTTTTCCAATAAGTGCCCAGATATGCGAGTATCCCTGCCGACAAGAACTTGTGACGTCTCCTGTGAATCTTTCGTCAGCACATATCCGCCAATTCTACCAAGTTTAAAAGCAAGCTCAGGCGTTAATTCTTTATTTGCAATCCCACGGACGCCATCTGTTCCAAAATACTTTGTCATTATCCATACTCCCTTTCAATGCTCATAATCAACTTCTTCATTATGCGAGTTTTATTTCAAGCGTCACTTCATCCTCTGAAATCTTCCAAGCAATATCGTCAGGCGCAACTACAGAAAGCGGATATGAGTGTTCGCCTTCCTCATTCGTCCCGGAAGCATCGACGCTAATATCGAAGTCTGAAACGTCTAGTGAATTAATAACTTCCTCTTTAGCCGTCACTGTTACATCAACGACACCTTCAGTTGGTTTCAGAAAGGAACTGCTAAATTTCTCATCAAGCCCTTTCACAGCGACAGGAATGTTTTTGAATTCCTTAGTAACATCCTCCTCAGTCGGTTCCATCGATACGTCAGGAGGAGGATCTTCTCCATTCATAGTCGTAACTCGAATATTCACTTTGACCTTGTCCTCCGAAAGTTTTGAAACTCCCTTCGGTTTTGGAACATTCAACTCTACTGTCCCTGACTCCTTCACTTTCGAAACATCAACATCTACCCGGATTTCGCCAATAGACTCCAACGTCTTCTGCGGTCCGTAAAGTGTCACTGTCTTCATCTCTGAGAAAACGGAGTCGATTACAATGTTCTCACCCGGAACACCTTTTTCCCTTAGAACGATCGGCACCTCTTTACTATTTTCCTTCACTTCCACTTTGACAGTCACATCTTCGGGTTCAATTATGACATTCAATTTATTCAGATCCCGGTCAAGCACGCGGACACGGGCTTTTTGCTCAAACGATTTATCAATGCCCTGCTCGCCTGTTGCTGAAACCTTTACAAAGCTGATGGATTCAATGACACTTTTGGCGCCTGTCACTTGGATCATAGAAGGCTCCACTTCTTTTCTAACTGCATTGAAACCTTCTGCAAGTAATCGCTCGTTAAACTCAGGCTCTACCGGGAATGATTTCGATATTTTCTCTTCGATGACGACGTCCACCGTTGCTGGGTCCAATCGCACATCCAATTTTTCCGAAAGGTTCTCAGCTTGGATCTTAACTGTATGCCTTCCCAATTCGAGGCTTCTCAAGTCGACCTTCAATGTAAAATCCTTCAACAACTTTGTCGTCTGGACAAGGTTGGCGGGACCGTCAATCGACATATTGACGGTCTTCGGCACTCCTGTGACGACGAGATTTTCATTATCATAAAAAACTTCTACTGGGACGTCGCGAAGGACATCCTGTGAATCACCGATTGTGGAGCCTGTCTTTTTATCTTCTTCCGCCTGAACGGAAAAGAAAAGGATAATGGCAAGCGCCAATGCCGTAATACGGAGAAACCATGGGCGGTCCATTAGATTATCCATTTTTCTGTTTCCCCCATTTCCAGAATGAAGTAGACGAGGTTTCAGGTTCTGCTCCAAACCATACTTTCCGCAGTTGCTGCTCAAATTCATCCATTGACAAGTTCCTGTTAATATCTCCATTTGTCGTAAGACTTACTGCACCTGTCTCTTCGGAAACGACAATTGTGATTGCATCGGTCACTTCACTGATACCGAGAGCTGCCCGGTGTCGGGTTCCGAGCTCTTTTGAAATGAAAGGATTTTCCGAAAGCGGTAGATAGCATCCTGCAGCAGCGATGCGATTTTTTTGTAAAATGACAGCCCCGTCATGCAACGGAGTATTTGGGATGAATATATTGATAAGCAATTCCGAAGTGACGATCGAGTTCAACGGAGTCCCTGTTTCAATATACTCACTAAGCCCTGTCTCCCGTTCAATCGATATAAGCGCTCCAATCCGTCGTTTCGCCATATAGCTCACCGACTTGTTGAAAGCGTCGATCATGCGATCACGTTCCTCTTCTTCCTGCATTGCAGACCTCGCAAACAAACGGCCTCGACCAAGTTGTTCCAGCGCACGGCGTATTTCGGGTTGAAAGAGGATAATAATAGCAAGGAACCCGAACATCAACACTTGATCCAACATCCATTTCAATGTATCAAGTCCAAGATATTCAGTAAGAATACGGGCAAATAAAATAACGAAAATACCTTTTAATAGCTGTACGGCTTTCGTGCCTTTTATGATGGTGATTAATTTATAGAAAACAAACCAAACGAGAAGCACATCCACTATATTTTTCAGTATTTCAATCGGACTTGAGTTTGTAATCATTTCCCAACCAGGCATGCGCTTCCCTCACCTTCATCGCATATTCTTTACTTCAGTATATCATACAGCCCAGTTTCAGTGCTCTTGAAAACGAACAAGGACTGGCTACTAATGGGAACGTTTTTGATTGGTGTATTGTTTCCTTTCCCTATGTACCAATCGTTCATTCATAAAAAATAAAAAACAATCGCCCACCCTATGCCGGGAAGGCGATCGTGCAATCATTATTCCCCCGACTCTCCATCGCTAGAAGGGAAAATATCTTTGACTGTCGACTTTATTTTATACCATAACCAATCAAAGGCCTGATCAATTTCTTCGCTTTTTCCTGTAACTACTGCCGTCGAAGCCATGTATTTCGTACCGCGGATGACAGTCACATTGCCGTCCACTTCTCCTTCAATTCGAAGATTGCCGTTTTTGACGACGATATCCCCCTTCACCACTTCGCCAGCAGGGACGACGACCGTTTCCCCTTCAACGATCAGATTTGGCTGCTTCGTGAATGAAAACTGCTGATTATTGCCGAAGCTAGAAAAGAGCGTCGCGCTCATTAATATTAAAAACAGTGCAGCCGCAGCCACGAGTGGGTGCCTGCGTAAAAACCGTTGAAAACCTGCTTGCGATTTTTCTTTCGGGAGACGTGCCATGACGCCTGAGACAAATCCGTCCGGGGCTTGGATTGGAGCAGCTTCCTTCAGGAATAAAGCCGACATTTTGAATTCATCCATCATTTCCCTGCAATGTTCACAGTCAGCTAAATGCTTCTGCAGCAATTGCTCATCCTGGCGGCTAATGTCTCCGTCTAAATACGCGTGCATTAAATGGATCACTGGTTCCTGACACGTATTCATACTTAATTCCCTCCTACATATTACCCATCTGTTTCCGTAGCGCTTCCCGGCCACGGTGAACTCGGGTCTTTACGGTTCCAAGTGGTAATTCTAAAATATCACTAATCTCCTGCAACGGCAATTCTTCCATATATCTTAGGATGATAACAGAACGATATTTTTCAGGAAGCCTTCCAATCTCATATTGGACACGATCCTGTGCTTCCATACGCTCTACTTCTTCCTCCGGCAAGTCGCCGGCTGCTGCAATCTGCGAATACATATTTAGGCCATCCGTTCCAGGCACTGTCGCATCAAGATAATAATCCGGTTTCTTTTTACGAATTCTATCGATGCATAAATTTGTTGCAATCCGAAATAACCAAGTGGAAAATTTCCGTTTCTGATCGTACGTATGGATGTTCACATATGCACGCACAAATGCTTCTTGAGCTATATCTTCCGCTTCCTGGGGATTGCCGAGCATTCGATAACAAACATGATACAGCCGATGTTGAAACATGGTGACAATTTCTTCGAATGCATCCTGATCGCCTTTGATCACATCATTTATTCTTTTATTGACCAATTCATCCAATGACTTTCATCCTCCGCTCTATGCGGCTGTTCCTTCTATACGTTTGAAGGGTCCAACTGGTTTCATTTTTTTAATCCATATTTTTTATTTTACCAAAGATTGATAAATATTTCCGTTCTTTTAGGAAATTCTTTCACAAAAAATAACCGCTTGGATATTAATCCAAGCGGCCTGCCTTATAATAATTTTTCTCCGAACAATGAGCCCATTAGTCCGACTGCGACATCCGCAGTTTTGTTCTTTTCATCGAGGATCGGATTCACTTCGACGAATTCTGCTGATGTGATCATACCCGAATCCTCGAGCATCTCCATTGCAAGATGGCTTTCGCGATAGCTGATTCCGCCTGGCACCGGTGTTCCGACTCCAGGTGTGTAGAGAGGATCAAGGCCATCCAAATCCAATGACAAGTGGACACCATCAACATTCTTTGCTTGTAAATAAGCAATCGCTTCCTTCATGACCGATGTCATGCCATCGCGATCAATTTCGTGCATCGTGAATACTTTGATGCCTAGATCTTTAATTAATAAACGCTCGCCTGGATCGACTGAACGAGCTCCGATAATGACAATGTTTTCGGGCTTTACTTTCTGCCCTTCTTTAAAGATATTTACTAATCTTTCATGCCCCCGGCCCATGAGAACCGCAAGCGGCATTCCATGGATATTACCTGATGGTGACGTTTCAGCAGTATTCATGTCAACATGCGCATCATACCAGATGACACCTAAGTTTTTATACGTTGACGATAATCCTGCAATCGTCCCAATTGCAATGCTATGATCGCCTCCGAGGATGAGTGGGAAATTCCCTTTTTCTACGACTTCAGCAACCCGATTCGCAAGTTCACTCGTTGCTTGGACGACTTCCTCCAAGTTCTTCAAGTTTGTAGCTTCACGATCTTTATGTTCGACAGAGCTTACTTGGATATCCCCTTCATCTTTCAGCGTATGTCCGATCGCTTCCAATCTTCTTATTGCCCCCGCATAACGGATGGCACTCGGTCCCATATCCACTCCTCTTCTGCTTTGTCCGTAGTCGAGTGGAACACCAATTAGTGATATATCCAGTTTTCTCATATTTGTCAGCCCCCCACCCATATTGTAATTCGTTCAATGAAATGGCTCAACCTGACAAGTTTACGGATATTTATTCATATTCTACGGATTTTGAAAACATCAATTCACATTCTTCGGGAGGTAAAGGCTTGCTGAAGAAATAGCCTTGTCCTTCTCTGCATCCTAAGTTGCAAAGGATTTCCGCTTGTTCCCCCGTCTCGATTCCTTCGGCAACGACATTAAGGCCAGCCGTATCTGCCAATGTAACAATCGCCTTGACGATAGCTCTGCTGTTTTCGTTCACGTCAATGTCCTTCACGAATGACATATCGATTTTCACTGTGTCTGCTGGCAATTCCTTAATATAACTGAAAGTGCTATAACCTGTTCCGAAATCATCTATTGCAACATGCATGCCTAAATCCCTAATCTGCTGAATCGTCTCCCTCATTTCATCCCGATCTGCAAATGAGCTCTCGGTCAGTTCAATTTCGATGAAATCCGGTTCAACTTCCTCTTCCATAAGAATCCGTTTTATCGCCCCAACGATTTCCTCATCATCCAGCTGGACGGTCGACATATTCACGGCAATGCGAATTGGTCCATACCCTTCGTGCTTCCATTGCGCCGCCTGCTTGCAAGCTTCCCGTAAAATCCATTCGCCAAGCGGCAAAATGAGATTCGTCTCCTCCGCCAACGGAATGAACTTGTCCGGTGGAATGCGGCCAAGTTCAGGATGATTCCAGCGCACCAATGCCTCGACCCCAGACAGATCGCCACGGGACAAGTTCATTTTCGGTTGATATTCTAATGTGAAATGTCCCAATTGAACACTTTTACGCAATTCATTCTCCAATAAAATGCGTTCCAATGTTTTTGTCGCTGTTCCAGGTTCATACATTTTATAATTCCCGCCACCATGCTCTTTTACATAATGCAACGCCTTTTCAGCCTTCATCATAAGCTCCGGCGCCACTTTCGCGTGTTTTGGAAATAACGCAATGCCACAGCTAGTTGAAATAGTGTACAATTCACCATGAAGGCTTATCGGATTTTCCAAACTGCTCTTTATTGTCTCCGTCAACTGCTCCGCTTTTTCCTCGTCCGCAGCCTCCGTTAAAGTGAACGCAAATTCGTCACCTGAGATGCGGCCAATGATGTCTTCATGACGTAGTACGTTCCTCAACCGGTTTGCGATTACCGACAGCACGTAATCCCCAGTTTCCTGTCCAAACGAGTCATTTACATTTCGCAATCGATCGATGTTCAAATAAACAAGCCCTAATCTTGATTCATCTTTTCGCTTACTTTCTATACATGATCGCAGCTCCTTGCTGAATGCATTACGGTTGAGCAAAGACGTTAGTTGGTCATTATACGATAGATTACGGTTTTCTTCGGCAATTCGACGGTATGTTTGTGCATCCTTTCGAATTTTCTCCTCCATAAGCTTCCGTTCTGTAATATCATAACGAATGGAAATATATCTATTCGGTGTTCCCGATTCACTCATAAAAGGAACAATCTTTGTATCCACCCAGTAGATGCTGCCATCCTTTGCTCGGTTACGAATTTCACCTTGCCAGATTTTCCCGCGGCCAATTGTCGACCACATATCTTTGAAAAACTCTTTCGAATGATAGCCAGAATTAATGATCGAGTGTGTAGCCCCAATCAGCTCATTAGCTTCGAACTGCGATATCTTTGTAAACAATTCATTGACATATGTTATTTTTCCTGTGCGATCAGTCATCGCGACGATGACGGTTTGATCGAGCGCAAACGCAATATCGGCGAGGATTGCCTCGACGTCGATCTGATTGTCGTTGCCTGTCATTTTACGCATTACTTCAAAATAATCATGCATGTGAACATCATCAATCCTTTCAACTGAACCTCATTGCCTATTTGAATAAACTTCGATGATTGCGCGATTATCCAAATACGCATAAGTCAGTCCAGTAACGCATAAACACATGCGAACTGTTCTATACTTGTGAGAATCTACATCATTTCTGCTGATCTTTGTCTCTACTATACAATACCTTTCTATAATACTCGCAAAAACTGAATTTGACGGATAGCTGTATGAACATTTTTTGAATGTCGTGAGAGGGTATTTTAGGCAATAAAAAAAATCCTATCTTTTGGATGGATTTGAGAGTGGTGTGTATGTGGTTAGATGCTGTGGATATTAAGATCGGTTTTCTCCTAATTCGTTGAACTTGGAATGCTCTGGTATTAAAACCGATTTGCTCCTAATTCCTTGAACTTGGAATGTTCTGGTATTAAAACCGATTTGCTCGCAATACCTTCGGAATTGCTCGCAAATTATTTTTTTCGTGGAGCGAAAAAAATAATTGGCTGGGGTAGCTGGATTCGAACCAACGAATGACGGAGTCAAAGTCCGTTGCCTTACCGCTTGGCTATACCCCAACGTTAAAATAGAGTTTAGCTTCGCATTGCTGCTTCGGCTTCACTCGTTTTTAACTGGATTAGCAAACATGTTAAAGCGTAAGTATGTAATGGTGGTGGGGGACGGATTCGAACCGCCGAACCCTGAGGGAGCGGATTTACAGTCCGCCGCGTTTAGCCACTTCGCTACCCCACCAGGTTAAAATTGTGATAAGCTGCGCATCTCTTTGTCAGCTTCATTCGTTCACTCGGTCACGTACTTTTGTACGCTCCCTCTTTCTCTCAATCGCTTCCGCGACCTGCTTGCTTCTCCCAATTTTAACGGGAGTGTAGTGATAAGCTGCGCATCTCTTTGTCAGCTTCATTTTACTAACTTTAGAAACAAACATGGTGACCCCTACGGGATTCGAACCCGTGTTACCGCCGTGAAAGGGCGGTGTCTTAACCGCTTGACCAAGGGGCCATATAAGATTAATAAACTGCTTTACGAATCGCACAAATGTTATATTAACAAATTCGTATTCGTTATGCAAGTCTATTTTTTTCATTTTTATATTTCGTATTCCAAAGGGCAGGTGAGCATAAAAAAAGCGTCTTTCTTAATGAAACAGAAATCGCAAGTTTCATCTGGAGCTTCCAACCGGATTCGAACCGGTGACCTCTTCCTTACCATGGAAGCACTCTACCTACTGAGCTATGGAAGCATAAAAATGGCTCCGCAGGTAGGACTCGAACCTACGACCGATCGGTTAACAGCCGATTGCTCTACCACTGAGCTACTGCGGAATCGTAATTATTATTTCCAACGACAATATTTAGTTTAGCTGAAAGCCGGGTGAAAATCAACCCTTTTTTCACTACCCTGTAACGACTTTCTTATATTAGCATGACCCAATCATATTGGTCAAGCCTTTATCATAAAGTACCCTATAGATTTCGTTTTAAAGGGGATGTGACTTGAGAGCTAAACTAGTTATTCTCATTTTCGTTTGCTGTGCTGCCGCACTATTCTTCCCAAGCATGCCCGGATCGGATTCGTTGAAGGCTGTTTTCCGGTTGACGGATGAGCCGAATGAAGTCATTGTTAGAGGAATGTCCGGTTCTGCGATGACAATTAATATTTCATTCGGAGACGAGGAAGTGAAACAGCTGGTTCATGAATTACAGGCTCCCTATCCATTGCTTCTTCTAGATATGGAATGGGCCGACCGTTTTCCGGAGATCATACAATTGATCAAGAAACGCAACATCCCGACAGGCTTATTGGGACATGCAGGAATGGAATATGAACAGAACACACCTCTTCTCATTGAACAGCTTGAACAGTATGAGAAGTTGTTCGGTGCAAAGCCGTTATGGTTCAGGACGTCTGATGAACAGTTTCCATATTCTTTACGAAGTGCGCTATGGGACAGCGAAGTGAATGCACTCGGTTCATCCGTCCGCTGGCACACTGGAGAGCCGCCGCCGGTCATTGAAGGAGAAATTATTTCGTTGCCGCACCATCGTGAAGAAAGGGTCACATTAGCCAATTTCAAAAAGCTGGCCGAGACACGCCAAAATAGATTATTGGAAGATGTCCTTTTCAACATGTCCATCAAAACGAAAAAAATGCCGAAATAACCAAAAGCGAAGGGCGCCTGACTAAAAGCGAAAGGCATTAGACAAAGATGTTGAATGGCGGTCTTTGCCACGTAACAGCTTTGACTTATGACCCCGAGCTTCTGGCGCCCGGAGTCTAGACGTAACAAAAAGCGCAGTTCTCCTTTTATTTGAGGAACTGCGCTTTTATCATTTCGCTTTTGCCGTTTTTGTCGATTTCGATTTTCGTGCCTGTTTACGCGCATCGAGCTTTGCCTTGTCCTCATCGGATTGGCGGTTATACTTCGGCAGCATGAGAAGCTGATATGCATTGACCGCGAGAAGCGGGAATAATAAAATTGTCACCCACGAATCGATATTGCCTGACCGAACCATTAATGCCGGTAGCCATTCAAGCGTCGTAATGACGATCATGAAGAACAGTGCAGAAATAAGCGTGTGCTTTTTTGTCCATTTCGCTTTGAAATAAGCCGTGACAATAGATACTGCTAGTAATGAAAACAACAGCATCAAATAAAGCACGGTTCGCCCGGTATCTCCAGCAGTCAGTTTGAATCTGAAAAACACGAGATCAAAAATGACTACTGCGATGATGAGTAGCTGCACCCAATTCCATAATGTCAAAGTTCTGAATAAGTTCACACCAAATTGGTGAACCGTCAAATAGGCGAAGAAGCCCATCTGCGCAACGACACTCATCGTAAATCCGAGAAAGATCATCCATAAGAATGCGCCAAGAAACTCCGTATATTCTCCGGATGATAAATATTGTGAGAAGAATTCCCATCGGACGATCAACCCGAGGATTCCCGTGACAACTCCTCCGATAATTAATGCAGTAAAAAAGAATTTAACCCAATTTCGTATGGTCACGTTACTGTTCCCCCGTTTTTAATTGCTTCCAATAGTGTATCAACGTTTTGCCGAAAAATCTATTTCCTTGAATGCGTAATGCATATTCCTCTTTATATTGTGAACAATAATTGAAAACGCAATCGGAAGGGAAATTGATCTCATGATGAAAAAATGGGTTCATTTACTTGTACTTGTTATATTATTATCGGGCTGCAGTATGCAACAGCAAGGACCGAATTACGATGAAATGAAGAAGATGATGACGGATGCTCTACAAACAGAAGATGGAAAAAAGGCTGTTCGGACAATGCTATCCGATCCCGAATTCAGGGAGTTGATGGTACTGGATCAGGCGGAAGTGAAAAAATCCATCGAGGATACGTTACTATCGGATAAAGGCGAGGATTTCTGGAAAAAGGCATTTGAGGATCCGAAGTTTACGGAAAAAGTTGCGAAAAGCATGAAGGATCAGCAGCAAGACATTATGTCAAAGCTAATTAATGACTCTTCATTCCAAAAAGAAATGGTGGAATTTTTCGGACAGCCTGATATGCAAAAACAAATGGAAACCATTTTACAATCAGCTAATATGAAAAAACAGATGGAGAAGTCGATTGAAGAAACGATTAACAGCCCATTACTTAAGGCGAAATGGCAGGAGTTGATCCTTAAAGCGGGTGAAGTGGCACCAACTGAGAAGCAAGGTGGTGGCGGTGGATCTAGTGGTGGCGGTGAACAATCAGGTGGTGGTGGAAATAGCGGCGGCGGAGGTAAATAACCTCCACCGCCCTTTTTTGAAGCTTCCTATTATTTTTGAGTTTTATCGATAACTGTCTGTGCAATCTTCGTATACGTTTGACCAATCGGATGATCTTCTGCATAAACAGATGGGGCAAATTCAGTTTCATTCCAATCCGGCTGACCGAGTGGAATTTGTCCTAAAAGCTCGGTGCGTAATTCTTCTGCTAACCGAGTGCCTCCCCCTTGGCCAAATACGTATTCCTTTTCATTTGTCAGTTTTGACTCAAACCACGCCATGTTTTCAATGACACCTAAGAGGGCATGATCTGTCTGAAGCGCCATTGCTCCTGCACGGGCCGCTACGAATGCAGCAGTCGGATGTGGCGTTGTGACGACAATTTCTTTGGATGAAGGAATCATTTGATGGACATCAAGAGCGACGTCCCCAGTGCCAGGCGGTAAATCTAGAATTAGATAATCCAGCGGTCCCCAATCTACATCACGGAAAAACTGATCTAGCACTTTCCCGAGCATCGGTCCACGCCATACGACAGGAGCGTTATCTTCCACAAAGAATCCCATTGAAATTACTTTCACTCCAAATCGCTCCACCGGAATGATTCGATTATCACGGATGACCGGCAATTCTGTAATACCCATCATATCAGGTACACTGAAACCGTAAATATCCGCGTCGATCAATCCTACCTTCTTCCCAAGACGAGCGAGGGCAACCGCCAAGTTCACGGAAACCGTCGATTTCCCCACTCCGCCTTTCCCGGATGCAATTGAAATGAATTCAACATCATTCAACGGAGACAGTAAGTCTTGAGCTTCAGCCTCCGTTGCCGTACCACGGAATTTTTCGAGTGTTTCAGGCGGCAGTTCCTCAAAACGAATACCCACTGAGTCTGCTCCTGCTGCTTTTATCACTTCAACCACTTTCATCTGCAAGTTCATTTGCTCCGCTGTGTTGACTTTAGCGATGGCCAATTTTACACTGACATGCTTTTTCTCCGGTTTAACCGATACACTAATAATCCCATCGGTTTCCGCAAGTGTTTTATGTAAAAACGGATCCTTCAACTCGCCTACAACGTCACGGACAATTTGTTCGTTAATCAATATGGCCACTCCTTAGAGGTTTATTTCTTCTCCTCTAAGTATACCATATTGCTACACTTGCAAAGTCAGAATTGTCTTCATTGCTTTTCAGATAAATGAAATTGGATGATTCCTTCCACTATCGCATCCGCTACTTTCCCGCGGTAGGCAGGATCCGTCAACAACGCCCGTTCCTCCGGGTTTGAGATAAAGCCTGTCTCTATTAAAACGGAAGGCATCGGAACTTTTTTCAACAAATAAACCCCTTTGATCGCTAAGGCTTCACGATCAGTATTTTGTAAATTATTTACGAAAGATCCTTGAATTGATTTTGCTAAAAGTTCTCCTCCAGGATGACCTTCAGCATGATAAAACACTTGTGAACCCCGCCATCTTTGTTCTGGAATCGCATTTACATGGACGCTGAGGAACATATCAGGATCCTCTTCAATTGCAATGGTTTCCCGCAACTTCAAGTCGGCCATTTTTCTTTGCCTTGTCGTTCCGAATTTCTCACTCGGTGCGTGTTCTGCAAGGGCGTCGCCTTCCTTCTCACGCGTCATAACAACCATCGCGCCCTTCTTTTCCAATCTCTTCTTCAATTCATGCGAAATGCTTAACGTAATGTCCCTCTCTACAACGTCTCCAACTGATGCTCCGCCGTCTAGTCCCCCGTGCCCTGGATCAATGACAATCTTCACTCCCCCAAGCTGTTCAGGCATGAAAAAACCTCTGTCCGAGGCATTCACACCGTAAAGCACGATAAGTAGGGAGCTTGCAAATAACAACCCGATGATAAGCCATCGTTTCAATCTCACACCGCCTTTTTCCTCCACTATACGCAGACCTTGGCCAAGATATGATAGCTTGTTTTACATTTTGGATGATCGGTCTGCTGTAAGGACTTCATTCTTTCGGAATGCAATTGAATTCGGCTGATTATTGAGGGCTGAACTTGAGTTCTTGAGCGCCGGGTCAGACTTCTTGAGCAAAGATTCGTTTTTTTGAGCGCAAAATCGGATTCTTGGGCGTAAATTCATTTTCTTGAGCGCAAAATCAAATTCTTGAGCGCTAATTCATTTTCTTGAGCACAAAATCAAATTCTTGAGCGCATATTCATTTTCTTGAGCGCAAAATCAAATTCTTGAGCGCATATTCATTTTCTTGAGCGCAAAATCGGATTCTTGAGCGCATATTCATTTTCTTGAGCGCAAAATCGGATTCTTGAGCGAAGAAATCAACTACCCCCTTTGGACTCCGCCATCTTCAATTAAAAAAGCCATCCAGAAAGCCGATTTTCCGACCTTCTGGATAGCCTATTTTTTCGCATTCCTTATTCAACGTCTCCATGCCAATCCAACATGCCGCCAACCATATTGGTTACGTCATACCCTTGTGCCTCTAAAAATTCTGCAGCACGGCCACTGCGACCGCCTGACCGGCAAATCAGCACATACGGCGTCGCTTTATCTAGTTCAGCCATGCGTTCCGGGATCTCTCCCAATGGAATATGAATGGCACCAGGCACGATTCCCGCAGCGACCTCTTCATCTTCCCTTACATCGATCATATGAAGACTCTCACCATTCTCAAGCTTCTGCTGTAAATCTGCTGTTGTAATTTCTTTCATATCATATCCTCCTCGTCATCACTCATTCCATCTTACCTACGAGCGAAGCACACCGTCCAGCACTTTGATTTTCATTTCTAAAGTTAACTAAAGTAAGGGTACTTATGAATGCCCCGCTTTGTTCCGTTTCCATAATAAATACGGCAGCAAACATAATAAAACAACTAAAATGCCTGTAGCAGCGAAGGCGATTACTGTCCCTCTCGTCATTACGTAAATAACGTCCCACGGCCCCATATGACTTGCGAAAACTTGATAAGGATTGTCTTCCTTATAGACGATCGGCATCTCCTTCGTATATTTGTCGTACGTATGCCTCGTCACTTCTTTTACAACAAAAAGGCTATCCGGTGAATTTTCGGGACCGTACATTAATGAAACATAATACTGCCTTCTATCATACTTACCTCCTCGCCAATCGACATCTTTCTCCACGACGAGTGCAGTCGTTTCAACATGATGTTTCCCAAAAAACTTTTCATAACTTTTTTCCACTGAATTTTTAAATTCTGTCGCGAAAAAAGCAATAAGAAGTAATGCAATCCCCCAAAAGACAATATACGCAATTAGAGATCCTATACTTTTTAGATAGAGAATCTTCCCGATTCGTCCTATAAACTCACGGAGCGCTTTAATTTTGAGCAGCCAGTAAAGCACAAAACCGATTGGATACAGGTTAAAAAAAGCGAATAAGATATAAAACCAATTCTTTTCCTCTTTCAACGTGCTATCCGTATAAAACTTGCCTTCCGCCTTATAGCCCGCCAAATAATCGCCGACATCCAACTGCTCATAAACTTCTCGGTCGACTCCGATAATGGATGAATTATGTCTTGTCGGAATGCTACTGTCCGGCATAGATCCTACTTGCACAGTGAATCGAGGTTCGCGAAAAAAATCAAGAACGACAAGCTTCCGATGTACCCTCTCCTCGACCGGATTACTCTCCGCTTCCTCTATTAGCGCTCGATGCTCCTCATAATTTGTGTAATTCGTATAAATTAAAAACAGAAACACTGCAAACGCCAACAGTTTCGGCCATATGTTATCCCATCCATACACCATGCATTCTCCTCACAAATCTCACTAAGTTGTATATCTTCTATTAATATTGTAAAGTTACTTTATTTTCACGTCCAACGTTTATAAGCTTTACTTCTCAATAGAAAAAGGACTGCCGAAAAACAGGCAGTCCCTTATTGAAACAACAATCTATTATGACATCAATTATAGTAACATCCCGGCAATGGCGGCGCTCATCAGATTGGCAAGCGTTCCTCCGATGATTGCGCGCAATCCCATTTCCGCAATATCATTTCTTCTTGAAGGAGCCATTCCTCCTAAACCACCGATTAACATAGCCAACGCTGAGAGATTGGCAAAGCCGCATAATGCAAAACTGATCATGACGACGGCCTTCGGTGATAGATTGGCTATTTCAGGAGCAAAGGAAGTGTACGCGACAAATTCATTCAGTACAAATTTTTGTCCAATAAATGAACCTGCTTGTAATGCTTCCTCCCATGGAATTCCAATTAGGAAAGCGAGTGGGGAGAATAGATATCCTAAGATTTGTTCAAGTGTCAGTGATTCAAGTCCGAATATCCCGCCAACTGCCCCAGTGATGAGATTGATCAAATAGATGAGAGAGATAAACGCAATTAACATCGCACCTACACTAACCGCTATTTTCAATCCATCCATCGCTCCGCGAGATGCCGCGTCGATTACGTTTCTCGATTCCGTGTCTTTCACCATTTGAACATTTTCAGCTGTGTTCAATTTTTCCGTTTGAGGGACGATGATTTTCGCAAATAATAATCCGCCCGGAGCACCCATGAAAGCTGCAGCTAACAAATATTCTATAGGAACGCCAAGCATAGCATACCCGCCTAAAACAGCACCCGATACGCAGGCCATTCCGCCTACCATCACTGCAAATAGTTCTGATTTAGTCATTTTTTCGATATAAGGTTTTACGACTAACGGTGCTTCTGTCGGACCAAGAAAAATATTAGCAGCAGCTGACATCGACTCAGTCTCGCTTGTCTTAAGAGCTTTCGCCAAAAGGCCTCCAACGATTTTCGTCGCAAACTGCATAATTCCTAAATAATAAAGGACCGATATTAAGGAAGCAAAGAAAATGATAATCGGCAACACTTGAAATGCAAAAGTGAAGCCTGCATTATCTGCCCCTAATACTCCTCCAAATAAGAATTGAATCCCTTCATTGGATGAATCAATGACTTTCTGGACAATTCCCGAAATATATTCTAACGCTTTCCTTCCGAATTCCCATTTCAACACAGCAAAACCGAATACGAGCTGAATCGCTAAAGCTCCAAGAACAGTTCTCAAATTGATGGATTTACGTGCTGTCGAAAAGACCCATGCAATTGCTAAAATACCGATGATGCCGCAAATTCCCCAGATGTATTGCATAGTAACTCTCCCGTCATTGTAAGATTGGATGGATTTTTATAATTACTTGGAGTTTTCTCCGTTCACTTGCTTCGCCAATTCCGTAATGTAATCAAAGAATGCATCCCGATTCACATCATATACAACGTTGACCGGGCGCCCGTCAGGTGTTTCTACTGTGCGTCCCTGACTCGGTCCATCGGAAATGACATAACTATTAACCATTTTCACTTTAACAAGATCTGTTTTACCGATAAAAGCAGTCGTTAACACGTCCCATAAATAGTACGTGGAATTTGTTTTAAAATGGACGAGCGGTGGGACCATCGCATAACATTGACCGAGAAAGTCAACTCCGATATAGCTGCGTTCCTTCGCCCAACGTTCACGAACATCCAACGTCAATGGCACTTGGTTTGTACTTTCAAGCGCGACTAAATCAATTTCTATATTCGTTTCCCATACACGAGCCGCCGCTTCAGGATCCCAAAACACATTCCATTCCGCTGTTCCATCATGCTCAGGCTCATGAACATTTCCATCTTCACGGAAAGTTCCGCCCATCCATACGAGTCTTTTGATTTTCTCTTCAATATCCGGCGCCTCGTCCAATGCACGTGCCAGATCAGTAAGTGGTCCTGTGAATAATAATGTTGTCTTCTCAGAAGTATTACGAATCGCTTCGATCATATGAAGATGTGCCGGCTTTTCTGCGACAGGAGTAACAACTTTCCCGGATTCATTTAAAATTGGCAGTGCATCTACGAGAAACGCATGCATTCTCCAGTCTTTCGGGAAAGGATTTTTTCCGCGCGAATTTGATTCGGCTACATCCAGACTGACGCCTTTTCCAAAACGATCGATGATTTTCCGGCTTGCATATACGGCCGGCTCTAAATAACAATCGGCTGGTATGACCGATACACCTGTCAATTCAACATTATCCATTTGAAGCAATAGGAATAATGATACAAGATCGTCAACTCCACCGTCGTGGTTGAAGTAAATAGGTTTCTTTGTCATTCCGTCCCATCCTCTACAATACATATTGTTTGAATCAATATCTAATAGTCTCCCGTTATTAGCGGGAAGCTATTCATACGCTTCTTCCGGCAATTCCTTTTCTGGATGAAATGCAAAAAAACCGGATAGAGTCTACCCGGTTTGCCGATTCACGAAAAATAATGGAAAAATAATGTTTCCAGTTATTTTTCATGTAGTCCGGTAGTTTACGGTTACCAGGTAGAAACGCTTGAGCCATATTCCCAAGCATATACATTTAATATTTAAATGAAATTATTGCGTAGTTGTGAATCTGTTTTTCACTTTACATTTATAACATAGAAACTTTCGTACAGTCAATGGTAAGACGAATGTTATTTAATTTAGACAACTCATTCTTCGTGTTTACGCTTGCAAGGTAAAGAAAATTCATTAAACCATGATACCGCATTACTAAATTCGTATTGTAAACAATAAAAAACCCTTCCCCGATAAAATCGGGAAAGGGCTGTACATATTCGTAGATTAACGTTTTGAGAACTGAGGTGCACGACGCGCGCCTTTAAGACCGTATTTTTTACGTTCTTTCATACGGGAGTCACGTGTAAGCAATCCTGCAGCTTTCAAAGTGCCGCGGAATTCAGGGTCTACAGTAAGTAGAGCACGTGCCACGCCGTGGCGGATTGCGCCTGCTTGACCAGTGTAACCGCCGCCGTGGACGTTTACATGGATGTCATAGCTGCCAAGTGTTTGAGTAGCTACAAGTGGTTGCTTGATCACTTCACGAAGTGTTTCGAATGGTACGTAGTCTTCTACGTCACGGTTGTTGACGACAATTTTACCTTCGCCAGGTACGAGACGTACACGAGCTACTGAGCTTTTACGACGGCTAGTGCCGATATATTGTACTTGTGCCAAAAGTGTTTCCTCCTCTTAATTATCCGCGAAGCTCGTATGCTTCTGGTTTTTGTGCCGTATGTGGATGTTCCGGTCCAGCATAGACATGAAGTTTCTTGATTGTTTGACGACCTAGAGGACCTTTTGGAAGCATCCCTTTAATCGCAAGTTCCAACATTTTAGTTGGGTAGTTTGTACGCATTTCAAGAGCTGTACGTTGTTTGATATTACCTGTATAGCCAGTGTGGCGATAGTAGATTTTATCTTTTAATTTATTCCCAGACAATTGGATTTTCTCAGCGTTGATGATGATGACGTGATCGCCAGTGTCAACGTGTGGTGTGAACGTAGGTTTATTTTTGCCGCGCAAAATTGCTGCAACTTCAGAAGCTAGACGACCAAGCGTCTGTCCTTCAGCGTCGACAACGAGCCATTTACGCTCTACTTCGTGACCTTTAGCCATGAATGTTGTACGCATGTATTGTTTCCTCCTAAAATTATCAATCTGTTCCGTTGTTTTCTCTATCCCTAAACACAAATAAACTTTCCGGGGCTTATTGTGGGGTTATTGAAATACCATTTATCATCTTATATTGAAAGTGATCATAAGTCAAGCATTTTCTCAGAAAACACCTGGAAAAGTTGACTCGAGTCTAGTATGTCACATTCATCAAGTACAAACCGTGTGCTGGCGCTGTTTTCCCAACCTTTTTTCGGTCTTTTGCTTCGATCATTTCCTTCATGTCCGCCGGCTCGTTCCAACCTATGCCGACCGCAAAAAGCATGCCTGCAATTGTCCGCACCATATTGTAAAGGAAACCATCGCCTTCAATCGTCATGATCAGCTCTTCGCCTTGCTGGACTAGCGTCAATTCCCGTACGGTCCGCACTTTATTTGAAGTCGCCGTTTTGGATGAACAAAAGCTTGTGAAATCATGCGTACCGATAAAATACTGGGCAGCTTCGCGCATCCGCTCAATATCAGGCTTCCACTTCCCTAAATGAACGGCATAATTTCTTTGAAAAGGGCTTTGGATTTCGCTCGACGACCATTTGTACATATAGGTCTTTCCCGTCGCAGAATAGCGTGCATGAAATTCTCCATCCACAAACTCCACATTCATTATTCTTACATCCTTAGGCAATAAAACATTCAGCGCCATCCGCCACCTGTCAGGGGGAAGATCCAATGGCGTATCGAAATGGATTACCTGTCCAAAAGCATGCACACCCGCATCTGTCCTACCGCTTGCGACAGAGTAGATGGACTTATCTTTGTGAAGCTTCACAAGGGCTTTATCGATGACGGATTGCACTGTCCGTATATTCGGTTGGAACTGGTATCCTGCATAGTCTGTCCCATCGTAGGCGACTGTAGCTTTGACCCGTCTCATATCAGTTCCCTCCTCTCAGCCAAATAAGAGCTGCGACTAAAACAAGGAAAAGGATGATAATCAATGTATCACGCCATTGCCAACTTAACTGACGGTACCTTGTCCTTCCCTCTCCCCCGCGATAGCCTCTCACTTCCATTGCTATAGCAAGATCCTCTGCCCGTTTAAAAGCGCTGACGAAAAGGGGGACAAGCAACGGTACGACTGCACGTATCCTTTCCTTGATCGTACCGCTCGTCAGATCTGACCCACGTGCAAGCTGGGCTTTCAATATCTTATCCGTTTCATCCATCAGTGTCGGAATGAAGCGAAGTGAAATCGACATCATTAGAGCAAGTTCGTGAACGGGGAGTTTAATGCGCTTCAATGGATTCAGCAACGTCTCCATTCCATCCGTGATAGAAATGGGAGACGTCGTCAATGTCAATATAGTCGTCATGAGGACAAGTACGAGGAACCGAATGGAAATATAAATCCCCTGCCTGACCCCTTCTTCATAAATCTTTATGAATTTCCAATCGATCAGCAGCGCGCCTTCCTTCGTGAAAATGAAGTGCATAAGCAAAGTGAAAACGATGAGGAAGAGAATCGGTTTTAGTCCATTGAACAAAAAATAAAGACGAATCCGTGCAATGAATATGACAAACAACGTGAAAGCTAGCAGTAAAGCGTATGTGATCGTATTATTCGCTAAAAATACTGCGATAATGAACATGAAGACGAATAGCAGCTTCGACCTTGGATCAAGTCGATGGACGAACGAATCGCCCGGCACGTATCGACCAAAGATCATCTTCTCAAGCATTTATTGCTCACCTTCTTCCTGCAAAGCGTCGGCAATGATGCTGGCAAGCTGCTCTTCAGTAAGTGCAAGCTTCCCAAACTGCCTGCCGAACAGCTTCTCCACATCGCGCTGAAACGCCACAGAACGCGGCAGGTCAAGCCTGAATGACTTTAGCCGCTCAGCATCCCTGAATACTTCTTCAGCCGTTCCAGACATGACAGAGCGTCCTTCATGCATGACAAGGATTTGATCAGCATATCTCGCTGCATCTTCCATGCTATGCGTAACGAGAATCGTCGTCAAACCTTCTTCCTTATGCAACTTGTTGAAAAGCTCCATTATTTCTTTACGCCCGCGCGGATCGAGTCCAGCTGTCGGTTCATCCAATATAAGGACGGACGGTTTGAATGCAAGAACGCCCGCTATCGCAACACGTCGCATCTGTCCGCCAGATAGATCGAACGGCGACTTCTGTGCGACGTCTTCCGGCAAGCCTAAAAGCTTAATCAATTCATGAGCTCGCCTTCTAGCCTCCTCTTCAGGTATCCCGAAGTTCAAAGGTCCAAACATAATATCCTTCTCTACGGTCTCCTCGAAGAGTTGGTGTTCCGGAAATTGAAAGACGATGCCGACATGCTTTCGGATTTTTTTTAGCTCTTTTGCCTTCGTATCGGAAGTAATGTTTATCTCTCCGATGCCCACAGAACCTTCAGTCGGCTTCAGAAGGCCGTTCAAATGAAGGAGCAACGTCGATTTGCCAGACCCCGTATGTCCAATGACCGCCGTATATGATCCTGATTTAATTGAAGCATTCACCTCATAGAGGGCCCGTTTTTCAAAAGGCGTGCCTTTTGCGTATGAATAGCCTACTTGTTGAAGTGAGATGTCCATAATTCATTCACCAACTCTTCTTCCGTCATATGTTCCCCTTGTATTGCGATACCTTCCTGGCGAAGAGCGCGCGACAATCTTGCCGCAAAAGGCAGATCCAGTCCGATTGCCTCCAGCTCGTCGCCATGCGCAAAAATCTCCTCCGGATTGCCGGTCATCATCAATTTCCCATTATTCATCACAATAACCTTATCCGCGAGAAGCACTTCCTCTAAATCATGTGTAATGGAGATGACCGTGAGCCCTGTCGTCCGCTTCAGCTCATCGACTACTTGGATCACTTCATCGCGCCCTTGCGGATCCAACATGGAAGTCGCCTCGTCCAAAATGAGCAGCTTTGGACGCATGGCAAGAGCTCCTGCAATTGCCACACGTTGTTTTTGTCCGCCGGATAGATGATGAGGCTCATGATCCAGAAATCCTTCCATTTTCACTTGTGCAAGTGAATCATGAACACGTGGCACCATCTCTTCAAAAGGGATACCGTTGTTTTCCAAAGCGAATGCAACATCGTCCTGTACAGTCGAGCCAACGAATTGATTGTCCGGGTTTTGAAAGACGATACCGATGTCTGAGCGGATGTCCCATAGATTCTCTGCGTTCAACTCTTCTAGAAAGACTTTCACTTTGCCCTCTTCCGGAAATAAAAGACCGATCATCAGTTTGGCCAACGTCGATTTCCCCGATCCATTATGACCTACAATGGCAATCCATTCTCCGTCCCTAACAGTGAAACTGACATCATCCACTGCTCTGCGAACATCGCCTTCTTCCGACTCGTAGGAATAAGACACATGATCCAATGACAAAATTTCCTTCACATCTTTCACCTCCGGCATTTTTCGATTATGTATGAAACAACTGAATTCTACAATTTTTTCTCGATATAAATAAAAAAAGCGCGCACCTCATCCGAAGAAATGCGCTCCATTCTATTCTGATGCTGGGTGCTCAATCCAGATCAGCGGATGAGATGCGTAGAGCTAGACCGATCGGCTGAACCGTCGATCATAACACTCAGCTTTAATTATTTGTCGTATAAATCGTTTAGATATTAAAAGGGCGTGGCTGTGCGTATGCCAGACACACCCTTCGTCATGTTACATTCCAGCTTCGGGCGCCAGCCGCTCGGGTCATAATCCGTCTCGGTTTTGCGGCAAAAAGCGCCGCTTCGCCAATCCGTCTTATGCCTGTCGCGTCTAGGCGGTCGCCCTCCGCATTATTATACTAATTCGATTACTACAACAGGTGCTCCGTCTCCACGACGAGGTCCCATTTTCATAATACGAGTGTATCCGCCTTGGCGGTCAGCGTAGCGTGGTGCCACGTTATCAAACAATTTTTGAAGTGCAAAAATCTCTTTTTCATTGCCTTCTTCATCCGCAGTTGTGACTAGCTCACGACGAATGAATTGTGCTGCTTGACGACGTGCATGTAAGTCACCGCGTTTACCAAGCGTGATCATCTTTTCAACGACTGAACGTAATTCTTTTGCACGCGCTTCTGTTGTTTGGATGCGCTCATGCACGATTAGGTCTGTCGCCAAGTCGCGAAGCATTGCTTTACGTTGTGAACTTGTACGTCCAAGTTTTCTGTAACCCATAGAAGTTTCCCTCCTTCAATCTAGTTGATTAATCTTCCGAGCGTAACCCGAGGTTCAACTCATCCAATTTCGCCTTTACTTCTTCAAGCGATTTACGGCCAAGGTTGCGCACTTTCATCATTTCATCCTCAGACTTGTTAGCAAGTTCTAGAACGGTATTGATGCCTGCGCGTTTCAGGCAGTTATAAGAACGCACAGATAGATCAAGTTCTTCGATAGTCATCTCAAGTACTTTCTCTTTCTGGTCTTCTTCTTTTTCCACCATTATTTCAGCAGTTTGTGCTTCGTCAGTCATACCGACAAAAATATTCAGATGCTCCGTCAGGATTTTTGCTCCGAGCGAAACAGCTTCTTTCGGACCGATGCTGCCATCTGTCCAAATGTCAAACGTCAACTTATCAAAGTTGGTACTTTGACCTACACGAGTATTCTCGACTTGAAAATTGACGCGTGAAACTGGAGTGTAAATAGAGTCGATCGGAATAACACCAATCGCAAGATCCTCACGTTTGTTTTGATCGGAAGGTGCATACCCACGGCCACGAACAGCATACATGCGCATACGCAGATGACCGTTCTTGCCTAGTGTAGCGATTTGAAGATCCGGATTCAGCACTTCGACATCACTGTCATGAGTGATATCAGCAGCAGTGACCGTCCCCTCGCCTTTTACATCTATTTCAATCACTTTCTCATCATCTGAGTAGATTTTGAGAGCAAGTTTCTTCACGTTCAAAATAATTGTTGCAACGTCTTCAACGACACCTTCAATTGTAGAGAATTCATGAAGAACTCCGTCGATCTGGATAGATGTCACGGCAGCTCCTGGCAATGAGGAAAGAAGCACGCGGCGCAAGGAATTCCCTAAAGTGTTTCCGTATCCACGCTCCAATGGTTCAATAATAAACTTACCGAACTTGGAATCTTCGCTGATCATAACTGTTTCAATCTTCGGTTTTTCAATCTCGATCATTCATTTACCCTCCTTCAAAACGTCTAGTATATAGGCCGTTCCATATTGAAATCGATTATCAAAAGAAATCAAAATGCAATCACACAATTTAGTTTTACCAAAAATTGTGCTTTTCAATCAAATGGAGAACAAACCATTATACACGACGACGTTTCGGTGGGCGGCATCCGTTATGTGGAACCGGTGTTACGTCTCTGATTGCAGTTACTTCTAGACCTGCAGCTTGTAGTGAACGGATTGCAGCTTCACGACCAGCACCTGGTCCTTTAACAGTAACTTCCAAAGACTTCAGGCCATGCTCCATAGCAGTTTTAGCAGCCGTTTCAGCAGCCATTTGTGCAGCAAACGGAGTCGATTTACGAGAACCTCTGAATCCTAGTGCACCAGCACTTGACCATGAAAGTGCATTACCGTGACTATCAGTGATTGTTACGATTGTATTGTTGAACGTCGAACGGATATGTGCAATACCAGTTTCAATATTCTTTTTCACACGACGCTTACGAGTTTGTTGTTTACGTGCCATGTACGAAAACCTCCTTTACCTATTATTTCTTCTTGTTAGCTACTGTCCGTTTAGGACCTTTACGTGTACGTGCATTGTTTTTCGTGTTTTGTCCACGAACAGGTAGTCCACGACGGTGACGGATTCCACGGAAGCTTCCGATTTCCATCAAACGTTTGATGTTGAGGGAAGTTTCACGACGAAGGTCCCCTTCAACTTTCAAACCGTCGATTTGCTCACGGATTTTATCAAGTTCTGCTTCAGTAAGATCACGAACGCGAGTTTCCTCAGAAACGCCAGCGTTAGCAAGGATCTTTTGTGCAGTTGTTTTACCAATTCCGAAAATGTATGTCAATGAAATGACTACGCGCTTATCGCGCGGTACGTCTACACCAGCAATACGTGCCATATAGATTGTGCACCTCCCTTTGTATTAGCCTTGTCTTTGTTTATGTTTTGGATTTTCACAGATTACCATTACTCGGCCGCGTCTGCGAATAACTTTACATTTTTCGCAGATCGGTTTTACAGATGGTCTTACTTTCATCTTACCCAACCTCCTTCAATATTCCGGAGTTGCAAAAGTTTCATTTGAAACGGTATGTGATACGACCGCGTGTCAAATCATAAGGTGAGAGTTCCATCGTCACTTTGTCGCCAGGCAGGATACGGATAAAGTGCATACGGATCTTGCCTGAAACATGTGCAAGAATCGTATGACCATTTTCCAATTCCACCTTGAACATTGCGTTCGGCAACGTTTCGACTACGGTACCTTCAACTTCAATTACGTCGTCCTTCGCCATCAATCCTGTCTCCCTTCTATATCCAATAAAGGTCTTAACCATCGAGCGGCAACAGTCGCCTTCAAAGCTTCCTTCAACATATGTCCGGATTGCATGAGTGATGTTCGAAAGACGTCTGTCACACTTCGTTTCCCGTTAGTCAGTCCCCGACTTTTGTTGTGGAAAATCGCATCGGAAAAGACGCTAACGACAGGATTGCCGTTGGTGCGTTCCATCCTTGCCACAGAGTTTCGGACATCTTTTACATTATACCTACCTCGGCAGGCATTTGCATTTACGACGTCCCAAAACAGTGCCGCCAATGGATTATCACCAGTTCCTATACCGGGCACCATATGCTTTTGCAGCTCGTTAATCATACGCTCTTTCCGTGCAACAGTGCGATGCTGCCCACAATATGGCGTGCATGAATTGCGTCCGGAAAGGATCACTGGCCACTCTCTTGTAAGATAGCGTCCAGATCTTTGAAAACATCATTGATGTCTTTTTGTCCATCTATGTTCGTCAACACGCCTTTGTCGTCATAAAACGCCAATAGTGGTGCTGTTTGATTCATATTTACTTCCAGACGGTTCGTGACGGTTTCCGGATTGTCATCCGCTCGCTGATAAAGTTCCCCGCCATCCTTATCGCATTTGCCTTCAACCTTTGGCGGGTTGAATTGCAAATGGTAGGACGTGCCGCATACTTTACAAATTCTGCGACCGGTCAATCTTGCGATAAGTTCATCTTTTTCTACTTTGATGTTGAGCACATGCTCAATTTTCCGGCCCATATCCGAAAGCAATGCATCCAATGCTTCTGCTTGAGGAACTGTGCGCGGAAACCCATCAAGTAGGAATCCATTATCACAATCGGATTTGCTTAGTCGTTCACGAACGATGCCAATTGTCACTTCATCAGGAACAAGAGCACCTTGATCCATGAACGATTTTGCTTTGACTCCAAGTTCCGTGCCTTCCTGAATTGCAGCACGGAACATATCGCCTGTAGAAATATGAGGGATTTCGTACTTTTCGACAATTTTATCTGCTTGTGTACCTTTTCCGGCACCTGGCAGACCCATTAATACGATATTCATACGTCTTGCCCTCCATCATTATTCAAAACAGGAGTTAACCAAGAGGTACACCTATTAGGAATATTATTTCATGAACCCTTTGTAATGCCTTTTCACAAGTTGTGATTCAAGTTGTTTCATCGTTTCAAGGGCAACCCCGACGACGATGAGCAAGCTAGTTCCTCCGATTTGAGCGGACTGTGGAAGGTTCGCCAAATTGATGAAGAAAATCGGCATGACTGCTACGACGGCAAGGAAGATCGAGCCAACGAAAGTCAGTCTATACAAAGTGCTTGTTAAATAATTTTGCGTATTCTGCCCTGGACGAATGCCCGGGATATACGCACCTTGCTTTTTCAGATTGTCTGCCATATTTTCCGGATTCACCTGAATGAATGCATAGAAATATGTGAAAGCAAGGATTAATGCTACATAAAGAATCATTCCGATCGGTTCATTGTAATCGAACGTTCGAGTAATGAACTTCGTTACGCTGTTTTCGCCGAAAAATGTAGCGATTTGCTGAGGTGTAATGAAAAATGCCACAGCAAAGATTACCGGGATTACCCCTGCAGCATTCAATTTCAATGGTAAGTGCGTTTGTTGTGCGGCCGTAGTCTGTTGACGACCTGTCATACGTTTTGCATACTGAATTGGAATTTTACGGAGCGCTTCTTGTACGTAAACAACTCCGACGATGATCGCAATAATTACGATCAACAATAATGCCATCATAGCAAGGCGAATGAACAAAGCATCTCCCGCATCTTGAATTTGTGTTGCATACAGTTGGTTCACTGCGTTTGGAATAGCTGCGACGATACCCGCGAAGATGATAATGGAAATACCATTACCGACTCCTTTTGCGGTGATCTGCTCACCAAGCCAAAGCAGGAATGATGTACCGGCAGTCAAGACAATCGCAATCATCACATAAGTGGAAATACCTTCGCCTACTATGAGCGTACCGCCGAACATTTGGTTAAAACCGAATGACATGGCGATCGCTTGAATGAAAGCGAGGACGACTGTGAAATATCTTGTGAATTGAGCAAGCTTTCGTCTTCCGACGTCCCCTTGCTTCGCCCATTCAGTGAATTTCGGAACGACATCCATCTGCAATAATTGCACGATGATGGAAGCGGTGATGTAAGGCATGATTCCCATTGCAAAAATGGAGAACTGCGCTAAAGCGCCACCGCCGAATATGTTTAGAAATCCAATGAATTGGTTGTTTGATTGTTGCAAAGCCGTTGCGTCAACGTTAGGGACTGGGACGAATGTGCCGAGTCTAAATACGATGAGCACTAATAGTGTGAAAATGATTTTAGACCTAATATCTCTAACGCGCATAAAGTTGGAGATTGTCTGAAACATTAAATCACCTCTGCTTGCCCGCCCGCTTTCTCGATAGCCTCTTTAGCAGAAGCTGAGAATTTATGAGCTTTGACAGTAATCTTTTTCTCAAGAGTCCCATTTCCAAGAATCTTAATTCCTGATTTTTCATTGCTCACGATTCCAGTTTCAATTAGCAATTCAGGCGTAACTTCAGTACCTTCGTCAAAACGGTTAAGTACATCCAAGTTCACGATCGCATATTCTTTACGATTGATGTTCGTAAATCCACGCTTCGGAAGTCGTTGGAAAAGTGGAATTTGACCACCTTCGAATCCAAGACGAACACCGCCGCCGGAACGAGCGTTTTGACCTTTATGACCTTTACCGGAAGTTTTACCTGTACCGGAACCGATTCCACGACCAATGCGTTTACGTGCTTTACGTGCGCCTTCAGCTGGCTTCATATCGTGTAATTTCATCTTATCGGCACCTCCTTATTTCGAAAATGTGCATTATTGTTCTTTAACAGTGACCAAGTGGCTAACCTTGCTGATCATGCCACGAATTGCTACGTTGTCTTGATGTTCAACTGTCTGATTCAATTTACGCAGACCGAGAGCTTCAACTGTTTTACGTTGTGCCGGCTTAGCGCCGATTACACTTTTCGTAAGGGTGATTTCAAGTTTATTTGCCATTGTGTTTCCCCCCTTAACCTAACAGTTCTTCAACGGATTTGCCGCGCAATTTAGCAACCTCTTCAGCGCGTTTCAAACTCTTCAACCCTTCAATTGTTGCACGAACCATGTTGATTGGTGTGCTTGATCCTAGGGATTTTGAAAGGATATCCGTGATTCCTGCAAGTTCAAGTACCGCACGGACAGGTCCTCCGGCGATTACTCCTGTACCAGGTGCTGCCGGTTTGATGAGGATTTGTCCTGCACCGAAACGTCCGATAATTTCGTGTGGAGTCGTTCCTTTAACCATTGGCACTTCGATCAAGTTTTTCTTCGCATCTTCGATAGCTTTACGGATTGCATCAGGAACCTCTTGCGCTTTCCCTGTTCCAAAACCGACGCGGCCGTTTTTATCTCCGACAACGACAAGTGCTGTGAAGCGGAAACGACGTCCACCCTTTACCACTTTCGCTACGCGGTTGATCGTTACTACGCGTTCTTCGAATTCACTTCTATTCTGATCATTACGACGCATGAAATATGTCCCTCCTTCTTAATTAAAATTCCAGTCCATTTTCGCGTGCTGCGTCTGCAAGAGCTTTCACACGGCCATGGAATAGGTATCCGCCACGGTCGAAAACAACCGATTTGACATCCTTTTCAACGGCTTTCTTCGCGATCATCTCGCCGACTTTAGCTGCTGCTTCAGCATTCGCTTTAGAGTCCAATTCGAACCCTTTATCCATAGTGGAAGCACTTGCAATCGTAACGCCATTCACATCGTCGATTAGTTGTGCATAGATATGTTTGTTTGAACGATAAACATTCAAGCGTGGACGCGCTGGAGATCCGCTGATTTTCGTACGAACACGTGCGTGACGTTTTTTGCGGACAGCGTTCTTATCTTGTTTCGTGATCATCGTGGTCACTCCTTCCGAATGCCTTTACGCGGCATTATTTACCTGTTTTTCCTTCTTTACGACGGATTTGTTCGCCTTCGTACTTAATACCTTTTCCTTTATACGGTTCAGGTGGACGTACTTTACGAATGTTCGACGCCAAAGCACCGACGCGCTCTTTATTGATACCGCGAACGATGATTTTCGTATTTGCAGGAACTTCAACTTCAACTCCATCTTCCGGTGTGAATTCAACCGGGTGAGAGTACCCTACGTTCAATACGAGTTTATTGCCTTGAAGCTGAGCACGATACCCAACCCCAACAAGTTCAAGAGTACGTTCGAAACCTTTTGACACACCAGTTACCATGTTATCAAGAAGGGAACGAGTTGTTCCGTGGATGGAACGGTGTTCTTTCGAGTCAGACGGGCGAGTCAAAGTGATGATGTTGCCTTCTTGCTCGATTTTAATATCAGCATTAAATGTATTTGTAAGTTCGCCTTTCGGGCCTTTAACAGTAACAACGTTATTATCAGCGATAGTAACTGTCACGTTTTCAGGAACCTCGATCGGGCGTTTACCAATTCGGGACATTCCATTGCACCTCCATTCAATTGTTACAGATTACCAAACGTAAGCGACGACTTCTCCGCCTACTTGTTTTGCACGAGCTTCCTTATCAGTAAGGAGACCGTTTGACGTGGATACAAGGGCGATACCAAGGCCATTCAAAACTTTAGGAACTTCATTTGTTTTTGCATAAACACGAAGACCAGGTTTTGAGATACGTTTAAGACCAGTGATAACACGCTCGTTGTTTTGACCATATTTAAGGAAAATGCGGATAATGCCTTGTTTGCTATCTTCCACATATTCAACATCGCGTACGAAACCTTCGCGTTTCAAGATTTCAGCGATTTCTCTTTTCATGTTTGAAGCAGGTACCTCAAGCTTCTCGTGACGAACCATGTTCGCGTTACGGATGCGTGTAAGCATATCTGCGATAGGATCACTCATTGTCATTCCATTAACCTCCTTCCCAAGTTAGGGGATTACCAACTAGCTTTTTTAACGCCAGGAATTTGTCCCTTATATGCGAGTTCTCGGAAACAAATACGGCAAAGTTTAAATTTACGATATACGGAGTGCGGACGACCACAGCGCTCGCAACGTGTATATTCTTGAACTTTGAACTTTGGAGTACGTTTCTGTTTAACGATCATTGATTTCTTAGCCACGTTTTCGCCTCCCTTTAGTTTACTTTTGGAACGGCATGCCGAACTGCGTTAGCAACTCGCGTGCTTCTTCATCGGAGTTAGCAGTCGTAACGATGACGATATCCATTCCTCGTACTTTAGATACTTTATCGTAGTCAATTTCAGGGAAAATTAGCTGTTCTTTCACACCAAGTGTGTAGTTACCGCGACCATCGAATGCTTTCTTCGAAACACCTCGGAAGTCACGAACACGTGGAAGTGAAACTGAGATCAGCTTGTCCAGGAATTCATACATGCGCTCGCCGCGTAGTGTTACCTTCGCACCGATCGGCATTCCTTCACGAAGACGGAATCCGGCGATTGACTTTTTCGCTTTTGTTACAACCGGCTTTTGACCTGAAATAATAGTTAGATCTTCTACCGCTGCATCTAGCGCTTTAGAGTTTTGAACAGCATCACCAACACCCATGTTGATGACGATTTTCTCTACTTTTGGTACTTGCATTACTGAAGTATATTCAAACTTGCTCATGAGAGCAGGTGTGATTTCTTTCGAAAACTTTTCTTTTAAACGGCTCATCAGTTGGACCTCCTTTCATCCATTACTCATTTATCCAGCGCTTCACCGGATTTTTTAGCAATACGAATCTTTTTGCCATCTTCGAATTTATATCCTACGCGAGTAGGCTCACCTGTTTTAGGATCGATTGGCATGACGTTGGATACATGGATAGCTGCCTCTTGGCTGACGATTCCGCCTTGAGGATTCGCTTGGTTAGGCTTCGTATGTTTTTTTACAATGTTGACGCCTTCCACAAGTACGCGATCCTTTTTAGGGAAAGCAGCTAAGATTACTCCGGTCTTACCTTTATCTTTTCCGGTGATGACCATAACTTTATCGCCTTTTTTAACGTGCATTTCATCGCACCTCCTTGATTGGCACTGTCATGTGATTAAAGAACTTCTGGAGCTAGGGAAATGATCTTCATGAAGTTGCTGTCGCGCAATTCGCGTGCAACTGGTCCGAAAATACGTGTTCCACGTGGGCTCTTGTCATCACGGATGATAACACATGCGTTTTCGTCGAACGTAATGTAGGAGCCATCTTTACGACGCACTCCGCTCTTTGTACGAACGATAACTGCTTTGACAACGTCGCCTTTCTTGACAACGCCACCTGGTGTTGCTTTTTTCACTGTTACAACAACGATGTCACCGATATTTGCAGTTTTACGGCCTGTTCCGCCAAGCACTTTAATTGTTAGAACTTCACGTGCTCCTGAGTTATCGGCAACTTTCATACGGCTCTCTTGTTGAATCATTGAGGCTACCTCCTCTCGGAATTTACTTTCCGAACGTTATTAGATGATGACCGCTTTTTCGACTACTTCGATGAGGCGGAAACGCTTTGTAGCTGAAAGTGGACGTGTTTCCATAATGCGAACTACATCGCCGATTTTCGCTTCATTCAATTCATCATGGGCCTTGAATTTCTTCGAATACTTTACACGTTTGCCGTATAAAGAGTGCTTTTTGTGTGTCTCTACCATTACGGTAACCGTTTTATCCATTTTGTCGGATACTACACGGCCTGTATATACCTTGCGCTGGTTACGCTCAGTCATGGCTGCAACCTCCTTCATCAGTTATTTGCACTGATCTCTCTTTGACGTATTACAGTTTTCATGCGCGCAATCGATTTGCGAACTTCACGGATGCGTGCAGTGTTTTCTAATTGTCCTGTCGCTAATTGGAAGCGAAGGTTGAAAAGCTCTTCTTTCAGTGATTTCACTTTTTGCTCGATTTCTGCAGTTGTTAAGTCACGGATTTCTTTAGCTTTCATTAGATTCACCACCAATTTCTTCACGTTTTACAAACTTGCTCTTCACGGGCAGTTTGTGAGATGCGAGACGAAGTGCTTCACGGGCAACCTCTTCAGACACACCTGCGATTTCAAACATTACACGACCTGGTTTTACTACTGCTACCCAGCCTTCTACAGCACCTTTACCGGAACCCATCCGGACTTCAAGAGGCTTTTTCGTATATGGCTTATGTGGGAAGATGTTGATCCATACTTTACCGCCACGTTTCATGTAACGTGTCATTGCGATACGAGCAGATTCGATTTGACGGTTAGTGATCCAACCTGACTCAGTCGCTTGTAGGCCAAACTGACCGAATTGAACAGATGCTCCGCCTTTTGTAGCTCCGCGCATTTTACCACGGAACACACGACGATATTTAACGCGTTTAGGCATTAACATAATTAGTTGCCTCCTTCCTCAGAGTTCTTCTTCACTGGAAGGACTTCTCCCCGGTAAATCCATACTTTTACGCCAAGCTTACCATATGTAGTGTCAGCTTCTGCGTGTGCATAATCAATGTCTGCACGTAATGTATGAAGAGGAACAGTACCTTCACTGTAGTGTTCCGCACGAGCGATGTCAGCACCGCCAAGACGTCCGGATACTTGTGTTTTGATTCCTTTTGCACCAGAACGGATCGTACGTTGAATTGCTTGTTTTTGAGCACGACGGAATGATACACGGCTTTCCAATTGACGTGCGATTGATTCTGCAACCAATTTCGCGTCAAGGTCAGCACGTTTGATTTCTACGATGTTGATGTGTACACGCTTGCCAGTGATATCGTTCAACGATTTACGAAGTGCTTCAACTTCAGAACCGCCTTTACCGATCACCATGCCCGGCTTCGCAGTGTGGATTGTAATATTGACACGCTTTGCAGCACGCTCGATTTCCACTTTGGAAACTGCAGCGTCAACTAGGCGTTTTTCGATGTACTCACGGATTTTCAAGTCTTCGTGTAGAAGGTTCGCATAGTCTTTTTCTGCATACCATTTCGAATCCCAATCACGAATGATGCCAACCCGCAAACCATTAGGATGTACTTTTTGACCCACGAATTACCCCTCCTTCTTTTCGGATACCACTACTGTAATGTGGCTAGTACGTTTGTTGATCGCACTTGCACGACCTTGTGCACGTGGACGGAAACGTTTCATTGTTGGACCTTCATCAACGAATACTTCGCTGACGATCATGTTCTCAACATCCATTTCATAGTTGTGTTCAGCATTTGCGATTGCTGATTTCAATACTTTTTCTACAACCGGAGATGCCGCTTTCGGCGTCAGGCGTAGAATCGCGACAGCTTCACCGATTTTCTTGCCCCGGATAAGATCAACGACCAAACGGACTTTGCGAGGAGCAATACGGACTGTGCGGGCAGTAGCTTTTGCTTGTTGCATCAGATTAACCTCCTCTCAATTAACGTCTAGTTTTCTTATCGTCAGCGCCATGACCTTTGTATGTGCGCGTAGGTACGAATTCACCGAGTTTGTGACCAACCATATCTTCAGTCACATAGACAGGTACGTGCTTACGTCCGTCGTATACAGCAATCGTCAATCCGATGAAGGATGGGAAGATTGTGGAACGGCGAGACCAAGTTTTAATGACCTGTTTCTTTTGTGCATCTTTTTGAGCGTCGACCTTTTTCATTAGATGATCATCTGCAAAAGGTCCTTTTTTCAAGCTGCGGCCCATGGAAAAACCTCCCTCCGTGATGATTGTACTACGGTCCACTCACCGAACCGCAGTGTCATCACATTATTTTTTACGGCGACGAACGATAAGTTTGTCGGATTTGTTGTTTTTCTTACGAGTTTTGTAACCAAGAGCTGGTTTACCCCAAGGTGTAACTGGGCTCGGACGGCCGATTGGAGTACGTCCTTCACCACCACCGTGTGGGTGATCGTTAGGGTTCATGACAGATCCACGTACAGTTGGACGTTTGCCCATCCAGCGTGAACGACCTGCTTTACCGATGTTAATCAATTCGTGTTGTTCGTTACCTACTTGACCGATTGTTGCGCGGCAAGTTGATAGGATCATACGAACTTCTCCTGATTGTAGACGGATGATTACGTATTTGCCTTCACGTCCAAGCAATTGCGCGGATGTACCAGCAGAACGCACCAATTGTCCACCTTTACCAGGTTTCAATTCGATGTTATGGATTGTAGAACCCATTGGAATGTTTTCAAGTGGAAGAGAGTTCCCTACGCGGATGTCCGCTTCAGGTCCTGACATAACAGTCATGCCCACTTCCAATCCTTTTGGTGCAAGGATGTAACGTTTCTCCCCATCAGCATAGTTGATTAGGGCGATATTTGCAGAACGGTTTGGATCGTATTCGATCGTAGCAACGCGTCCTGGAATGCCATCTTTCCGACGTTGGAAGTCGATGACACGGTATTGGCGCTTATGGCCTCCACCTTGGTGACGAACAGTCATCCTACCTTGGTTGTTACGTCCGCCTTTACGCTTAAGTGGTTCAAGCAATGATTTTTCCGGCTTATCTGTTGTAATAGCAGAGAAGTCTGAAGTAGTCATATTACGACGTCCGTTGGAGGTAGGTTTGTATTTCTTAATCGCCATTGGTGTTCCCTCCTTCGTTTATTTACGAGTTAATTACATTTCGAAAAGTTCGATGTCTTTTGAATCAGCAGTCAAAGTTACGATCGCTTTGCGGCGTTTGTTTGTGTAACCAGCATGTTTGCCCATACGTTTGAACTTACCTTTGTAGTTCTGTACGTTGACTTTTTCAACTTTCACTCCGAAGATTTCTTCGATAGCTTGCTTCACATGTGTTTTGTTAGCGCGAGTATCAACTTCGAAAGTGTATTTTTTGAGTTCCATTTGTTCTGAAGAACGCTCGGTAATGACCGGACGTTTTAGTACATCACGTGCTTCCATTAACCAAGCACCTCCTCAATTTTTTGAACTGCATCTTTTGTAACGACGAGTTTGTCATGAGCGACGATGTCGAGAACGTTGATGCCGTTTGCTGTAACGACGCTGATTCCAGGGATGTTACGAGCGGACAATGCCACTGCTTCATCAAGGTCAGCTGTTACGAACAATGCTTTTTTATCGATTGAAAGATCTGTAAGGACCTTCGTGAATTCTTTTGTTTTTGGAGCTTCGAATGTTAGAGCGTCCAATACGATGATTTCTTCATCGCGCACTTTTGTTGAAAGCGCTGAAAGAAGAGCTAAACGACGAACTTTTTTAGGAAGCTTGTAGCTGTAGCTTCTTTGAGTCGGACCGAATACGATACCGCCTCCACGCCATTGTGGTGAACGGATCGACCCTTGACGAGCACGTCCAGTTCCTTTTTGGCGCCATGGTTTACGACCACCGCCAGCAACTTCTGCACGAGTTTTTACTTTATGGTTACCTTGACGCAAAGATGCGCGTTGTTGAACCAATGCTTCGAATAGGACAGCTTCATTTGGTTCGATTCCGAAGATCGCTTCGTTCAATTCGATATCGCCAACTGAAGAACCTGTCTGACTTAGTACGGATACTTTAGGCATTTTTGTTTCCTCCTTCCTTTAAGAATTAGTTCCCTTTGATTGCGCTTTTCACTGTGATAAGTGATTTGCGTGCTCCTGGAACGTTACCTTTTACTAGCAACAAGTTACGCTCAGCGTCAACTCGTACGATTTCAAGGTTTTGGATCGTAACAGTGTCTCCACCAGTACGTCCTGGCAATTTTTTACCTTTGAATACACGTTGTCCGTCAACCGCACCTAGTGAACCTGGTGCACGGTGGAAACGAGAACCGTGACTCATTGGTCCGCGTGAGAATCCGTGGCGTTTGATAACACCTTGGAACCCTTTACCTTTTGATACTCCTGTAATATCGACGATATCGCCTTCTGCGAATGTATCGACTTTGACTTCCTGACCAACTTCATACCCAGCTACGTCTACTCCGCGGAATTCGCGAATGAAGCGCTTAGGTGCCGTTTCAGCTTTTGCAACGTGTCCTTTTTCAGGTTTGTTTGCAAGCTTCTCACGTTTGTCGTCGAATCCAAGCTGGATTGCTTCGTAGCCGTCCGTTTCGTTTGTCTTCTTTTGAAGAACAACGTTTGGAGCAGCTTCAATCACAGTCACTGGAATGAGATCGCCGTTTTCAGCAAAAATTTGCGTCATGCCGACTTTTCTCCCTAAGATTCCTTTGGTCATTTGTCACACCTCCTGAATTAATTAGTTTTATTTTATCGATTAAAGTTTGATTTCAATGTCAACGCCAGATGGTAAATCGAGTTTCATCAATGCATCGACAGTTTGTGGTGTCGGGTTGACGATATCGATAAGACGTTTATGCGTACGCATTTCGAACTGCTCGCGCGAATCTTTGTACTTATGTACCGCACGAAGAATTGTATAAACAGATCTTTCAGTTGGAAGTGGTATCGGACCTGATACGCTTGCACCTGAACGTTTTGCTGTTTCTACGATTTTTTCAGCTGACTGATCAAGAATTCTGTGATCATATGCTTTTAAACGGATACGAATCTTCTGTTTTGCCATTACTTTCCCTCCTTCTCGCCTATTTTCTAGACATTCTCCACGGAAATTTCCCACACACGTGCCATGGCAAAGCGGCCGGGTGTGTCGGCAACCTCCCGCTTCATCGCAGTCAAAGACCAACATTCAACATTATACACAAGGAAAAAGAATCTCGCAACCCTTTTCGCGAAATTCTTTTCTCAGCTTTTTAATTATAATAGGATGTTGCTTATAATTCAACTGTTTTGTAGGATTTTACATGAAAAATAGTGAGGTTTTTCGCGAAGTGTGCAGCTTTTTGTGATTGCGTGGCTTGTGGAGTCTAAATGACTCCTTGGATATCTAAAATGTTATGAAAATTAATTATTAATAAAGGATACCATTTTAAAGTTTGCTTGTTCTGAGCGCTCGGAGCGATCTCTTGAGCGCGATAACGACTTCTTGAGCGCAGAACGGCCGGCTTTGAGCGCAGCAGTCGTTTCTTTGAGCGCGGGAGCGATTTCTTGAGCGCGATAACGACTTCTTGAGCGCGGAACGGCCGGCTTTGAGCGCTCGGAGGTCTGTTTTGAACGCGGCCACAATCCACGATCGTCACAACATCGTATTGTGCCAAATGTCATTGACACTAGCAAAATGGCTATCCAATTAAAAAATCCCGCACGAGTGCGGGATTTAAAAGTTTATTACTTTTCGATTGTAGCTACAACGCCAGCGCCTACTGTACGTCCACCTTCACGGATTGAGAATTTAGTACCTTCTTCAATCGCGATTGGAGCGATAAGTTCAACTGTCATTTCAACGTTGTCGCCAGGCATAACCATTTCTACGCCTTCTGGAAGAGAGATGATTCCAGTTACGTCAGTTGTACGGAAGTAGAACTGTGGGCGGTAGTTAGAGAAGAATGGAGTGTGACGTCCACCTTCTTCTTTTGAAAGAACATAAACTTCTGATTTGAATCTTGTGTGTGGTGTGATTGTACCTGGTTTTGCAAGTACTTGACCACGTTCGATGTCTTCACGAGCTACCCCACGAAGAAGTGCACCGATGTTGTCTCCAGCTTCTGCATAGTCAAGAAGCTTACGGAACATTTCAACACCTGTTACAGTAGTTGATTTTGGTTCTTCAGTCAAACCGATGATGTCAACAACGTCACCGACTTTAACTTGTCCGCGCTCAACACGTCCAGTAGCAACTGTACCACGGCCTGTGATTGAGAATACGTCCTCAACTGGCATCATGAATGGTTTGTCAGTGTCACGTGGTGGTGTTGGGATGTATTCGTCAACAGCGTTCATAAGCTCAACGATTTTTTCTTCCCATTCTGCTTCACCTTCAAGTGCTTTAAGAGCAGAACCTTTGATGACAGGAATGTCGTCGCCAGGGAACTCATACTCAGAAAGAAGGTCACGGATTTCCATTTCAACAAGCTCAAGAAGCTCTTCGTCGTCAACCATGTCACATTTGTTCATGAATACAACTAGGTAAGGAACACCTACTTGACGAGAAAGAAGGATGTGCTCACGAGTTTGTGGCATTGGGCCGTCAGCTGCAGATACAACTAGGATTCCGCCGTCCATTTGTGCTGCACCAGTGATCATGTTTTTAACGTAGTCAGCGTGACCTGGGCAGTCAACGTGCGCGTAGTGACGCTTGTCAGTTTCATACTCGATGTGTGAAGTATTGATCGTGATACCACGCTCTTTTTCTTCTGGTGCGTTATCTACGTCAGCGTAAGATTTCGCTTCTCCACCCATTCTTTTTGAAAGAACTGTTGCGATTGCAGCAGTCAAAGTTGTTTTACCATGGTCAACGTGACCGATTGTACCAACGTTAGCATGCTCCTTGGAGCGATCGAATTTCTCTTTACCCATTGTGGAATTCCTCCTTAAAAATATGAATGTTTTATTTTTTATAAGCATGGATGCTGGAGAAATTGTTCCCTCCAACTATCCATATCTTACAAGTAATCAATGATGGAAACAAGGATGAAGTTTAATTATTCACCTTTATTTTTCTTGATAACTTCTTCTGCAATTGATTTCGGAACATCTTCATAGTGATCGAATGTCATAGAGAATACTCCACGACCTTGTGTGTTCGAACGAAGTGAAGTTGCATAACCGAACATTTCTGCAAGTGGAACCATTGCACGAACAACTTGTGCGTTACCGCGAGCGTCCATACCTTCAACGCGACCACGACGTGATGTAATATCACCCATGATATCGCCTAGGTATTCTTCAGGAATGATGACTTCAACTTTCATCATCGGCTCAAGAAGTGCTGGGTTACATTTTGCAGCAGCATTTTTAAGTGCCATGGAAGCAGCGATCTTGAACGCCATCTCATTGGAGTCGACGTCATGGTAAGAACCATCGAATAGACGAGCTTTTACGTCGATCAACGGATAACCAGCAAGAACACCATTGTTTAAGGAATCGCGAAGACCTGCTTCAACGGATGGAATGTATTCACGAGGAACGACACCACCGACGATAGCGTTTTGGAATTCGAAACCTTTTCCTTCTTCGTTTGGAGAGAATTCGATCCAAACGTGACCGTATTGACCACGACCACCAGATTGGCGTACGAACTTACCTTCAACTTCCGCAGCGCTACGGAATGTTTCACGATAAGATACTTGTGGCGCTCCGACATTCGCTTCTACTTTAAACTCACGTCTCAAGCGGTCAACGATAATGTCGAGGTGAAGCTCACCCATACCTGCGATGATAACTTCTCCTGTTTCTTGGTCAGTATGTGCACGGAAAGTCGGGTCTTCTTCTTGAAGTTTCGCAAGAGCTGTACCCATCTTGTCCTGGTCGCCTTTTGTCTTCGGTTCAATTGCAACAGAGATAACCGGTTCTGGGAATTCCATGGACTCAAGGATGATTGGTGCTTTGTCGTCACAAAGCGTGTCACCTGTTCCAGTGTCTTTCAAACCAACTGCTGCTGCGATTTCACCAGCATGAACTTCAGCGATTTCTTCACGGGAGTTTGCGTGCATTTGTAGGATACGTCCTACACGCTCACGCTTGCCTTTTGTCGAGTTCTGTACATATGAACCCGATTGAAGAACTCCGGAATAAACACGGAAGAATGTAAGCTTACCAACATAAGGGTCTGTCATAACTTTGAACGCTAGAGCAGAGAATGGCTCTTCGTCGCTGGAATGACGCTCTTCTTCTTCTTCTGTATCCGGATTGATACCCATCATTGGTGGGATATCGATCGGAGATGGCAAGTAGTCAACAACTGCGTCGAGGACTAATTGAACACCTTTGTTTTTGAACGCAGTACCGCAAACAACAGGGTAGAATTCTACCGCAAGTGTCGCTTTACGGATTGCAGTTTTAATCTCATCTACTGTAAGCTCTTCGCCGCCGAGGTATTTTTCCATTAGATCTTCATCGAAGTCTACGATCGCTTCGACCAATTTCTCACGGTACTCTTCAGCTTGCGCACGGTATTCTTCCGGAATTTCTTCAATTGTTGTGTCCGTTCCGAGGTCATTACCGTACATAGTTGCTTTCATTTCAACGAGGTCGATGATTCCGCTGAATGAATCTTCGGAACCGATCGGAAGTTGAATCGGGTGAGCATTCGCTTGTAGACGGTCATGAAGAGTGCCTACAGAGTAAAGGAAGTCTGCACCTGTTTTATCCATCTTGTTTACGAAAACAAGACGTGGAACTTTATAGTTTGTCGCTTGGCGCCAAACTGTTTCTGTTTGTGGTTCAACACCCGATTGAGCGTCAAGAACTGTAACAGCACCATCTAATACGCGAAGTGAACGTTCAACTTCAACTGTGAAGTCTACGTGTCCTGGAGTATCGATGATGTTTACACGGTGGCCTTTCCAAGAAGCTGTTGTTGCAGCGGAAGTGATCGTGATTCCACGCTCTTGCTCCTGCTCCATCCAGTCCATTTGGGAAGCCCCTTCGTGTGTTTCTCCAATCTTATGGATCTTACCTGTGTAAAAAAGGATCCGCTCGGTCGTCGTCGTCTTTCCGGCGTCGATGTGAGCCATGATACCAATGTTACGAGTATTCTCTAAGGAGAACTCTCTAGCCATTTTGTATAACTCCTTCCGTTTCGGATTAAGGTGTCAATCAATCACGCCTCGGCGTGATTGCGTCGGGATTTTTTCGAGCGAGTTCGAAAACTCGCCTAAAAAATCCGTGACATCCGCCGGAGGCTTTTATCTTTGTTCAGCATTATAACATCCGCTTAGCAGTATACAAAATTGCATGGATAACGCTATATATAGCGGTGGCAGTTTCTGCTGAATAAAGGTAAAACGTCCGATCTTACCAACGATAGTGAGCGAATGCTTTGTTCGCTTCTGCCATCTTGTGCATTTCTTCACGGCGTTTCACAGATGCACCTGTGTTGTTGGAAGCATCAAGGATTTCATTCGCAAGACGCTCTTCCATTGTTTTCTCACCACGTGTGCGGGAGTAGTTCACAAGGTAACGCAATCCGAGAGTTGTACGACGTTCAGGACGAACTTCGACTGGAACTTGGTAGTTCGCACCACCGACACGGCGAGCACGTACTTCAAGTACAGGCATAACATTGTTCAATGCTGCTTCAAATACTTCAATAGGATCTTTACCAGAACGTTCTTTAACAAGTTCAAACGCACCATAGAGGATTTTTTGTGATGTACCTTTTTTACCGTCTACCATCATTTTGTTGATAAGACGAGTGACAAGCTTGGAATTGTAAATCGGATCCGGTAATACGTCGCGTTTTGCAACAGGACCTTTACGAGGCATATTGTTTTCCTCCTTTCGAAATAATCATTTCGTTATTAGTTTTTCTTTTCTTTAGGTTTTTTCGCACCGTATTGTGAACGGCTTTGCATACGGCCAGTAACACCAGCAGTATCAAGCGCTCCACGTACGATGTGGTAACGAACACCCGGTAAGTCTTTTACACGTCCTCCGCGGATAAGAACAACGCTGTGCTCTTGAAGGTTGTGGCCTTCACCAGGGATATATGCGTTCACTTCTAGAGTGTTTGTCAAACGAACACGCGCATATTTACGAAGAGCCGAGTTCGGTTTCTTCGGAGTCATTGTACCCACACGAGTACAAACACCTCTTTTTTGTGGCGAGTTGACATTTGTCATCGACTTTTTGAAGCTGTTATAGCTTTTTCCGAGTGCTGGTGCCTTGGAAGTGTCCGATTTCGATTGACGAGGTTTACGGACCAATTGATTAATTGTAGGCATCGGATTTCCTCCTTTCACTGTGCTTTTTGTAAGACCACACATCCAGGTGGTTCATTTTTGGGGTAAAAACAAAGTCTTTGTGTTTATTCACACAAAAACCATCATACAGTAATGGCGACGACGGACGCACCGACTTGAATGCCGCATGCCTGACCGAGTTTTTCCCTCGAATCGACATAACTTACTTGAATGCCGTGACGCGCTGCTTCTCCGACTATGGGATCAATCAGCTTTTCTTCGGCATCTCTCGCAATGACGACTTCTCTCACCACGCCAGACTTTATCGCTTTCACTGTTTGCTTTGTACCGATGATTGTCTTCTTTGCCTGCTCGACTTTTTCATAAGACATTCGTACATCCTCCAAAGTACAGACATTCAACTATCAACCTTTTGTATATTATCATCTGGAAAGAAACATGTCAACAATAAATAAAAAATGGGGAGAGGATTTTTCTCTCCCCATTTCAATTATTGTTTATTCTACAACTGCTGCTGTCGCCTCTTCATCTTGTTCCATTTGAATTTGACGATAGCGTTGCATGCCTGTTCCAGCCGGAACTAGTTTACCGATGATGACATTCTCCTTCAATCCTAGCAACTCATCCGTTTTGCCTTTGATCGCTGCATCTGTCAAGACGCGAGTCGTTTCTTGGAAAGAGGCTGCTGATAGGAAGGATTCCGTCTCAAGCGATGCTTTTGTAATACCGAGAATGACTGGACGTGATGTAGCTGGTACTCTTCCGCTCTTCAACACTTCAGCATTCGCTTCGGAGAATTGGTGGATATCGAGCAGCGAGCCTGGAAGAAGATCCGTGTCGCCAGCCTCGATGACACGCACTTTGCGAAGCATTTGGCGAACCATTACTTCAACGTGCTTATCCCCGATTTCAACACCTTGCATACGGTATACTTTTTGAACTTCTTTAAGAAGGTATTCTTGTACAGTGGCTACGTCTTTAACGATGATTAATTCTTTCGGGTCGATGGAACCTTCAGTAATGCTATCTCCACGATCGATAGAATCGCCAATTTGCACTTTCAAGCGGGCATTATATGGCGCGAGATACTTGCGCGTCTCGACTTCCCCTTGAATCGTAATTTCCTTCTGTCCTTCCCGGATTTCATCAATCTCAGTGATCTCACCTTTGATTTCAGAAATGACCGCTTGCCCTTTCGGATTACGGGCTTCAAAAATCTCTTGGATACGTGGGAGACCGGACGTGATGTCATCCCCGGCAACCCCACCTGTATGGAATGTACGCATCGTAAGCTGTGTACCAGGCTCACCGATCGATTGCGCAGCAATGATACCGACTGCTTCGCCGACTTCGACCGCTTCGCCTGTCGCAAGGTTGATGCCGTAACATTTCTTACAAATACCATGTTTTGTATTACAAGTGAACGCAGAGCGGATCGTAACCGATTCAATGCCAGCATTTACGATTGCATTTGCAAGATCAGCAGTGACAAGACCATCTTTCGGAACAATCACTTCACCCGTTTCCGGATGACGGATCGTCTTCTTCGTATGACGGCCTTCGATTCGCTCTTCCAACGTTTCTATGACTTCAGTCCCTTCGGTAAGAGCAGAGATAAGTAGACCTCTGTCTGTTCCGCAATCATCTTCACGTACGATGACATCTTGTGCAACGTCTACAAGACGGCGTGTCAAGTAACCGGAGTCGGCAGTTTTCAATGCTGTATCCGCGAGACCTTTACGAGCACCATGCGTGGAAATGAAGTACTCGAGTACGGTTAAACCTTCACGGAAGGAAGATTTGATCGGCAACTCGATGATTCGACCAGCCGGGTTGGCCATCAAGCCCCGCATTCCTGCGAGCTGCGTGAAGTTGGACGCGTTACCACGGGCACCTGAGTCACTCATCATGTAAATAGGGTTTGTATTTTCAAGTGAGTCCATCAGTTTATCCTGAATGATGTCCTTCGCATTGCTCCAGTAGGAAATGACACGGTCATAACGCTCTTCTTCCGTAATCAAACCACGGCGGAATTGCTGCGTCACTTTATCCACTTTATCTTGAGCTTCTTGCAAAATTTCATCTTTGTTCGGCAATACGACGATATCCGAGATACCGACTGTGATGCCTGCACGAGTTGAATATTTGAAACCTAGGTTTTTCATGCGGTCCAACATTCTTGAAGTTTCCGTAATATGGAACTTCTTGAAGATTTCCGCGATGATATTGCCGAGGATTTTTTTACGGAATGGAAGAACAATCTCCGCATTTTTAATATGCTCTCTAACATCTACCGTACCTTCGATGAAGTATTTATCCGGCGTTTCAATTTGCAAGTTATGATTCGTCGGCTCATTGATGTACGGGAATGTTTCGGGAAGGATTTCATTAAAGATAAGTTTCCCGACTGTTGTTAATAAAAGCTTGCTGTTCTGTTCTTCTGTGAATGTTGGATTGTTCAGCGTACCAGCTTGGATAGCGATTCTCGTATGCAGATGGACATGGCCTGTTTGATATGCAATCAGTGCCTCGTTCATATTGCTGAAGATTGCTCCCTCGCCGATGGAACCTGCTCTTTCCAACGTAAGGTAGTAGTTACCCAACACCATATCTTGAGATGGAGTAACAACCGGTTTTCCATCTTTCGGGTTCAAGATGTTTTGCGCGGCAAGCATAAGTAGACGCGCCTCAGCTTGAGCCTCTGCCGAAAGTGGAACGTGTACAGCCATTTGGTCTCCGTCAAAGTCGGCGTTATATGCTGTACATACGAGTGGATGCAGCTGGATGGCACGGCCTTCCACCAACATCGGCTCGAATGCCTGGATACCAAGTCTATGAAGAGTAGGAGCTCGGTTTAGTAAAACCGGATGCTCTCTAATGACGTCTTCGAGGACGTCCCACACTTCGGAATGCAAACGTTCAATTTTACGTTTCGCGCTCTTAATATTATGCGCAAGTCCGCGTTCGACCAATTCTTTCATAACGAAAGGCTTGAACAATTCAATAGCCATCTCTTTCGGGAGGCCGCATTGATACATTTTCAAGTTTGGCCCAACAACGATTACCGAACGGCCGGAATAATCGACCCGTTTACCCAATAGGTTTTGACGGAAGCGACCTTGCTTCCCTTTCAACATATGGGAGAGGGATTTCAACGGACGATTCCCTGGTCCTGTAACCGGTCGTCCGCGTCGACCGTTATCTACGAGCGCGTCGACGGCTTCCTGCAACATACGCTTTTCATTCTGAACGATGATGCCAGGTGCACCAAGGTCAAGAAGTCGCTTCAACCGATTGTTACGGTTAATGACTCTTCGGTAAAGATCGTTCAAGTCGGATGTCGCAAAACGGCCGCCGTCCAACTGTACCATTGGGCGCAATTCTGGAGGAATGACCGGCAACACTTCAAGAACCATCCATTCTGGACGATTTCCGGAGTTACGGAAAGACTCGACAACTTCCAAGCGTCTGATCGCACGAGTACGACGTTGACCTTGCACTGTCTTCAACTCTTCTTTCAACATTTCCGTTTCTTTATCCAAATCGATTGCCATTAGTAGCTGTTCAATTGCTTCAGCACCCATAAGCGCTTGGAATTTTGAGCCGTACTTTTCACGGTACAATCTGAATTCCTTTTCAGAGAGCAATTGTTTCCGTTCTAGCGGTGTGTCCGCAGGATCGATAACTACATAAGACGCGAAATAAATGATTTCTTCCAACGCGCGTGGCGTCATGTCGAGAATAAGGCCCATTCTGCTTGGGATGCCTTTGAAATACCAAATGTGAGTGACCGGCGCTGCTAGCTCGATATGCCCCATACGTTCACGGCGAACTTTTTGCCTAGTTACTTCAACACCGCATCGATCACAGACGACACCTTTGTAACGGACGCGCTTATATTTACCACAATGACATTCCCAGTCTTTTGTAGGTCCGAAGATCCGTTCACAGAACAGACCGTCTTTCTCGGGCTTCAATGTACGATAGTTGATCGTTTCGGGTTTTTTCACTTCACCGTAAGACCAAGAACGAATCTTATCCGGTGAAGCAAGGCCGATTTTCATATACTCAAAATTATTTACATCTATCAAGGAGCCTACCTCCCTCTTATCTTATCTCCGCGATGGACTCTCATCATTATCGTTTAAAAATAGAGGAGCGTATAACAGCTCCCCTATCCAATTGTATAAATTATTACTTTATCAGACCTCTTCAGCCATCAGATTCAATGCATCTGTCGGTTGCATATCATCGTCGTCATCGAGATCACGCATTTCGATTTCCTCGAATTCTTCCGTCAGCATCTTAACGTCTAAACCAAGGCTCTGAAGTTCTTTGATCAATACTTTGAACGATTCAGGCACACCTGGTTGAGGAACGCTTTGACCTTTGACGATTGCTTCATATGTTTTCACACGGCCGACAACATCATCCGACTTGACAGTAAGGATTTCTTGCAATGTATAAGCTGCACCATAAGCCTCGAGCGCCCAAACTTCCATCTCCCCGAAACGTTGTCCGCCGAATTGGGCTTTCCCTCCGAGCGGCTGCTGCGTAACGAGCGAGTATGGTCCAGTCGACCGAGCGTGTAGCTTGTCGTCGACCATATGCGCGAGTTTTATCAAGTACATGACACCAACGGATACACGGCTATCAAACGGTTCGCCTGAACGGCCATCGTAAAGGATCGTCTTACCATCACGATTCATGCCGGCTTCTTCCATCGTCGTCCAAACGTCTTCTTCATTCGCTCCGTCAAATACCGGCGAAGCCATATGAACGCCTAGATTCCGTGCAGCCATTCCCAAGTGCATTTCCAATACCTGTCCGATGTTCATACGAGACGGTACACCAAGTGGGTTCAACATGACATCAATCGGTGTTCCGTCTGGAAGGTATGGCATATCAGATTCAGGCAAGATACGGGAGATTACCCCTTTGTTACCGTGACGTCCAGCCATTTTATCCCCGACGGAGATTTTACGTTTTTGTACGATATACGCGCGAACGAGCTGGTTGACACCCGGTGGCAATTCGTCACCGTCTTCACGGTTGAACACTTTCACGTCAAGGACGATTCCGCCTGCACCGTGAGGAACTCGTAAAGATGTATCGCGCACTTCACGTGCTTTTTCGCCGAAGATTGCATGAAGGAGTCTTTCCTCAGCTGTCAGTTCAGTAACCCCTTTAGGTGTCACTTTTCCGACGAGGATGTCGCCATCGCGAACTTCTGCACCGACCCGGATGATACCGCGGTCGTCAAGGTTGCGAAGAGCTTCTTCACCGACGTTCGGGATGTCCCTTGTAATCTCTTCAGGTCCAAGTTTCGTATCCCGAGCTTCCGACTCATATTCTTCGATATGAATTGATGTGAATACGTCATCCTTCACGAGACGTTCGCTCATGATGATCGCATCTTCATAGTTATAGCCGTCCCACGTCATGAAAGCTGTGAGGACGTTCCGGCCCAAAGCGAGTTCCCCTTGATCCATCGAAGGACCGTCAGCAAGGATATCGCGTGGTTTCACACGGTCACCGACACTGACAATCGGACGTTGGTTATAGCAAGTCCCTTGGTTGGAGCGGATAAAGTTCTCAAGTTTATAAATCGTCAAATCGCCTTTGACTTCTTTGTCATCCACAGTCTCAATGCGACGAATACGAATTTCTTTCGCTTCGACGTGTTCAACGATACCGTGGTATTTAGCGATTACTGCAGCACCGGAGTCACGCGCTGAAACGTGTTCCATCCCTGTACCGACAAACGGAGCTTCAGGGTTCAACAAAGGTACAGCTTGGCGTTGCATGTTCGCTCCCATGAGGGCACGGTTGGAGTCATCGTTTTCAAGGAATGGGATACAAGCAGTCGCCGCAGATACAACTTGTTTTGGAGATACGTCCATATAGTCAATCTGCTCACGCTTGAATACTGTGTTATCCCCTTGGAAACGACCGACGACTTCCTCGTTCACGTAGGAACCATCTTCGTTGAGCGGCGCGTTCGCCTGTGCAACGACATAGTTATCCTCGATATCTGCAGTTAAGTAATCGATTTGGTGAGTGACGCGTCCAGTTTCAGGGTCAACCTTCCGATAAGGCGTTTCAATGAAACCGAATTTATTTACTCTTGCAAACGTCGAAAGGGAGTTGATCAATCCGATGTTCGGACCTTCCGGCGTTTCAATCGGACACATACGTCCATAGTGGGAATAGTGGACGTCACGGACTTCCATTCCCGCACGTTTCCTAGTCAATCCACCAGGCCCGAGCGCAGACAGACGTCGCTTATGCGTCAATTCGGCAAGCGGATTCGTCTGATCCATGAATTGAGATAGCTGCGAACTGCCAAAGAATTCTTTGATAGAAGCGATAACCGGTCTGATATTAATCAATTGTTGAGGCACGATCGATTGAGTGTCATTGATGGACATACGTTCTTTAACGACACGTTCCATACGAGATAGACCGATACGGAATTGATTTTGCAGCAACTCGCCGACTGAACGCAGACGACGATTTCCGAGATGGTCGATATCATCCGTATTTCCAACTCCATGAAGCAAGTTGAAGAAATAGCTGATGGACGCAACAATATCAGCTGGAGTGACATGTTTCACAGACTCGTCGATGCTCGCATTCGAGATGACATTGATGACTTGCTTCTCTTCACTCTTCGGAGCATAGATTTTGATTGTTTGGATTGTAATGTCGTCTTCCAAAACGCCGCCGATATGCGACAATTCTTGGATGCCAACGCCTTTTTCAAGATGCGGCAAGAGACGGTCCAATGTTCTACGATCGATCAGTTGATCCTTCTCAAGTAAAATTTCACCTGTTTCAGGGTCTGCAAGTGTTTCTGCAACCGTTTGATTGAAGAGACGGTTTTGCAGATGAAGCTTTTTATTCATTTTATAACGGCCGACATTCGCCAAATCGTATCTTTTTGGGTCGAAGAAGCGGGGATATAGCAGGCTCTTCGCGCTATCCAGTGTCGGTGGTTCGCCGGGACGTAGACGCTCATAGATTTCGAGCAATGCCTTTTCCGACGTTTCCGTATTATCTTTTTCAAGCGTATTGCGCAAGTACTCGTTATCACCGATCAAATCAATGATCTCTTGATCTGTCGAGAATCCAAGTGCACGTAGAAGAACTGTGATCGGCAATTTACGGGTACGATCGATCCGGACATGGACCACATCTTTTGCATCAGTCTCATACTCGAGCCATGCACCGCGGTTCGGAATGACAGTCGCCGCAAAGCCGCGCTTCCCATTCTTGTCCGTCTTATCATTGAAGTAGACGCTCGGGGATCGAACGAGCTGTGATACGATAACCCGTTCCGCACCGTTAATAATGAACGTTCCGTTCTCAGTCATAAGCGGGAAGTCGCCCATGAAAACGTCCTGTTCCTTCACTTCTTCTGTTTCCTTGTTATGCAAGCGCACTTTTACGCGGAGCGGCGCTGCATACGTAACGTCACGCTCTTTTGATTCATCAACAGGGTATTTCGGTTCACCAAGTTGATAATCAATGAATTCCAACGAAAGATTACCTGTGAAATCCTGGATCGGAGAAATATCGCGGAACATTTCCCGCAATCCTTCTTCCAAGAACCACTCGTAAGATGCCGTCTGGATTTCAATCAAATTCGGCAGCTCGAGAACTTCATTGATCCGCGCGAAACTTCTGCGCTGACGGTGTTGACCATACTGAACTAAATGACCTGTCAACTCTTTCACCCCTCAAAACAATATTAGTCCTTTGCGAAATCATAAAAATAGTGTATGATATCGAAAAAACAAAAAGAAAACGAGTTCTGGCAAGAGCTCATTTTCGGTTTAACAATCTTTTATCCATTGCCAGTATGCCTTAGATTTCCAAAACTTATGCAAAAGGGCACACGACCGCATTATATTATTTATGCATTTTACAATACTAGCACAACAAAACTCTCAGGTCAAGGTTTTTTTGGCTTTAAGTATGAAATATCCTTTTTTCTTTTCCACGGTTTCGACATTTCCGAAAATCTCCGTCAAATGCGCCATCGTAGAAGGAGCACCTTGCTTCTTCTGAATGACGACCCACAGTTCTCCACCGAAAGCCAATTTGGAAAAAGCACCGTCATAGATTTTGAACACCGTCTCTTTTCCTGCCCGGATCGGCGGGTTCGTCAATATTGCAGCGAAGCCATCCGCCTCTACAGCCGACAATGCATCGCTTGCGTAAACAGACACATTTCGAATGCCGTTCAGTTCAGCATTTTCATTTGCAAGAGCCATTGCTCTTTCGTTGACATCGACCATTTGAATGTTCCGATCCGGAAAAGATGCGGCGATCGATAATCCGATAGGTCCATATCCACAGCCAACATCTAGCACATCACCTGCAACAGTAGGCAATGTGAAAGCTTCCGCTAACAGGCGAGAACCAAAATCCACTTCCCCTTTGCTGAATACACCCGCATCCGTTTTGAAACGCAGACGGTTGTTGCGCAATGTCGCTTGCCATTCCTTCGGATCACTTTTCACTGTCGGATTTTTAGAGTAGTAATGTTCGGACATAATGATCCTCCTTCCTTCCGAAAGGTTACCCATTTATTTTTCTTTTTAAATATAAGATTAAAAGCCGTCATTTAGATAAAAAAACGAAGAAAAGCCCGTCCAAATTCGACGAGCCTTCCTTCATTTATCGAGAAATTACTTAACTTCTACGCCAGCGCCAACTTCTTCAAGTTTAGCTTTCATTTCTTCAGCTTCTTCTTTAGCAACGCCTTCTTTAAGTGCTTTTGGAGCGTTATCAACTAGTTCTTTCGCTTCTTTCAAGCCTAGGCCAGTAAGTTCGCGAACGACTTTGATAACTTTAATTTTTTGGTCTCCTGCAGATGCAAGAACTACGTCAAATTCAGTTTGCTCAGCAGCAGCTTCACCAGCACCTGCTCCGCCCATCATTGCAACTGGAGCTGCAGCAGTTACGCCGAATTCTTCTTCGATAGCTTTTACAAGGTCATTCAATTCAAGAACTGTCATTTCTTTAATCGCGTCAAGGATTTGTTCTTTAGTCATTATATGTTCCTCCTAAATAGGTTTTGTTTTGTCGGGGATTACCCCGCATATTTTCGTTCAGGCTGCTTGAGTAAACTTAAGCGCCTTGTTCCTCTTTTTGCTCTGCAACAGCTTTCGTTGCAAGCGCGAAGTTGCGCATTGGAGCTTGTAGAACGCTGAGTAGCATAGAAAGAAGTCCTTCGCGGGATGGAAGATCCGCCAATGCTTTAATATCTTCAACAGAAGCGATATTTCCTTCAATCACACCTGCTTTGATTTCAAGCTTGTCGTTCTTCTTAGCGAAGTCGTTAAGGATTTTAGCAGGAGCAACAACGTCTTCAGTAGAGAACGCGATTGCATTCGGACCTACCAAATGCTCATTCAACCCTTCAAGTCCAGCTGTTTCAGCAGCACGGCGCGACATTGAGTTTTTGTAAACTTTGAAGTCGATGCCTGCTTCACGAAGCTGTTTACGAAGTTCCGTAACTTGGCTCACGTTAAGACCACGATAGTCAACTACGACAACGGAAACTGCTGATTGCAATTTGCCTGAGATCTCTTCAACTACCGCTTGTTTAGCTTCTAATACTTTGCTCATCTTGACACCTCCTGTAAGAATTCGGGTCATTCATACCGATATGAAAAGCCCTCGCAATCCACAAAGTAGACCACGAGGGCAGAAAAGTCGTCATCTTTAACATAAAGAGCGTCTTGTCCTCGGCAGGATGATTAAGCTTTAAAAGCCCCTGCTGTCTACGGTACAAATGATTTAGTTTACAACAAACGAAATCTTACTATAAGATTTCAAGCTTGTCAATGTTTTTTATTTAATAACTACAGACGATGGATCAATTTTGACCGCAGGACCCATTGTAGTCGTAACGTTCACTGACTTCATGTAAGTTCCTTTTGCTGCAGCTGGTTTAGCTTTTTGGATCGTTTCAAAAACAGTTTTGAAGTTTTCTTCAAGCTTTTCGTTGTCGAAAGAAGCTTTTCCGATTGGAGCGTGGATAATACCAGCTTTGTCCGCACGGTATTCAACTTTACCTGCTTTGATTTCTGCAACAGCTTTAGCAACATCAAATGTTACTGTACCTGTTTTAGGGTTTGGCATTAAGCCTTTTGGTCCCAATACGCGACCGATTTTACCAACTTCGCCCATCATGTCCGGAGTTGCAACGATAACGTCGAAATCGAACCAGCCTTGTTGGATTTTAGTGATGTACTCTGCATCGCCTGCAAAGTCTGCACCTGCAGCTTCCGCTTCTTTCAATTTTTCGCCTTTAGCGAAAACGAGAACGCGTTGAGTTTTACCAGTTCCGTTTGGAAGCACAACAGCTCCACGGATTTGCTGGTCGTTTTTACGAGTGTCGATTCCTAGACGGAACGCGACTTCGACAGTTGCATCGAAGTTGACTGTGCTTGTTTTCTTTGCAAGCTCAATCGCTTCTTTCAAGTCATACACTTGCGTGCGATCTACTAGCTTCGCCGCTTCAGTGAACTTTTTACCTCTTTTAGCCATTAAAATTTCCTCCTCGTTTGTGGTTTTAACGGATTGAACCTCCCACGAATAAGGGTTGCGTGTTCCAAGGAACAATCGCAACCCCCACTACAAAGAACCGCGTTTGGTTTATCGCGATCAGTCTTCGATCGTGATTCCCATACTGCGAGCAGTACCTTCAACCATTGCCATCGCCGCTTCAACCGATGCTGCGTTTAGATCCTGCATCTTTTGTTCTGCAATTTCGCGAACTTTATCACGTTTTACAGTAGCTACTTTCTTCTTGTTAGGTTCACCTGAACCTTTTTGAAGATTAGCTGCAACTTTCAGCAATACTGCTGCTGGTGGAGTTTTTGTAATAAAAGTGAATGAACGGTCCTCAAATACAGTTATTTCAACAGGAATGATTAAGCCTGCTTGATCTGCTGTACGTGCGTTGAAATCTTTACAGAATCCCATGATGTTGACACCTGCTTGACCTAGTGCCGGTCCAACTGGTGGAGCTGGGTTAGCTTTACCTGCAGGGATTTGCAATTTTACGATTTTGGTTACTTTTTTAGCCACGAGACACACCTCCTTAAGTCCGTGATGTGGTAATTGGGTTGCCCCTCCCACTCAATATGTGCCTGCCGGTTTCACCCGGTAGAATTTGGTTAATCCGCCCAGCCTGTACTGTTTACAGTCTGACCTTTGAAATGATACCACTATTATGCTCTTCTTGCAAGTGGTAATCTCTTATATTTTTTCAACTTGTCCAAAGTCAAGTTCCATAATTGTTTCTCTGCCGAACATATCGACGGAAACTCGGACTTTTCCTTTGTCCTGATCGATTTCTTCCACTTTCCCTTGGAAATGAGCAAATGGTCCTTCAAGCACTTCGATCACTTCGCCAACTTCAAAGTCAGCTTCAGCTTTCCGTTCTTTAACGCCCATCTGCTTGAGGATGAAATCGACTTCTTCCGGCAAAAGCGGTGTCGGTTTCGCGCCCCCGCCTGAAGATCCGATGAAGCCTGTGACGCCAGGCGTGTTACGGACGACATACCAAGAGTCATCTGTCATGATCAGCTCCACGAGGACATATCCAGGGAATGTCTTTTTCATGACTGTCCGTTTTTTGCCGTCTTTGAAATCCGTTTCTTGCTCTTCCGGGATGACGACTCGGAATATTTTATCTTGCATTCCCATCGTCTCAACACGTTTTTCCAGGTTGGCTTTCACCTTATTTTCATAACCTGAATATGTGTGGACGACGTACCAATTTTTCTCCATTTCCATAGTAACGTAGGACTGTTGTGTCCGTCCCTCCTTTTTTCTAACTCACTAAAGTCTTTCTAATTAATTCCCCGTATATAAGCCAATTACTCTATATATTTCAGAGAAATGAAAAAACCCGTTCATGTAACAAGACGGGATATTTTTCAACAAGGATATTCACGCTGTCCTATTATAACGCAAGATACCATTCCATTACTTCTGAAATGCCCAAATCGACAAGACCAAAATAAACCGCCATGAAAACAACCGTGCTAATGACAACGATCGTATAGCGCGTCAATTCTTTTCGCTTCGGCCAGCTGACCTTCCGCATTTCAGAGACGACATCTTTTAAAAAGCCGGTTACCTTACCCATTCAATCGTAGACCTCCGAATACTAAGTATATTGCTGCAACTAGATTGTTTGTTTATGTTCTGTATGTGTATTACATTGATTGCAAAACTTCTTCACTGCGAACCGAACCGTCGTCTGTTTATTCCCCGCGGGGATAACATAGTTTCTTGACCCGCAGCGATCACAGCATAAAATCAGTTTTTTAGACATTTTTTCACCTTGGAATTCCGTCGTGCAACTATTGCCGATAGTCTAATTACATCGTCATAGTCTTGCTAAAGAGTACCACCTAATATTCATGATGTCAACACGATGGAAATTGTTTGGCAACCTTTGCAAGCCTCAATGGACGACATCCAGCTGCATATGCCGTTCGAGCTTCCGTTTGATGCGTTGAAGCGCATTATCTACGGATTTGACTTGCCGATTCAATTCATCGGATATCTCCTGATAAGACTGCCCTTCCAAATAGAGTGATAGCACTTGCTTTTCCAGCCCGCTTAGCACTTTATTGATTTCCCCTTCCATATGGATGAAGTCTTCTTTGTGGATGATCAGATCTTCAGGATCATCGAGAACGGAACCTGAAATGACATCTAGTAAAGTGCGATCGGATTCCTCGTCGAACACAGGCTTGTCCAAAGATACTGACGTATTCAGCGGAATGTGTTTTTGTCTCGTTGCCGTCTTGATAGCTGTAATGATTTGCCTTGTGATGCATAATTCCGCAAATGCCCGGAACGAAGCAAGACGATCCATCCTGAAGTCACGGATTGCTTTATAAAGACCAATCATTCCTTCCTGAATGATATCTTCCCGATCGCCGCCCATCATGAAATATGAGCGCGCTTTCATTTTTACGAAAGATTGATATTTGGTAATAAGGAAATCAAGCGCGTCCGTGCTGCCCTCATGGATACGAACTAAAAGCTCTTCATCGGATAGCCCGGTGAAATCAGTAATACCCCCCTGAACGTATACATTTCCCGCCAATCACCACACCCCGATTCGTTATTGCCATTTCAATCAGTATACCGTATGGAAAATTTTTGCGTCAACCGTTCATTTCATTCCTCGGCGCCATTTTTCAAATATTTCTGCCACCTCGTCGGACAATTGAATCTTCGAAAACGGTCGTTCCTCTTGGATTTCTTTCACTTTTTTCGTGATTAGTTTATCAATTTCATCCATCTCAATTTCTAGCTCACGAGCCGATTTCCGGAGTGCGCCTTGCGCAAAAATGACCCATTGCTCCGTTAAATCCGAAGTGGCAACATGAATTTGGACTTTGCGCCCACTTAATTCGGACACCATCTTTTCAATCCGCTCATCAGCGGTTTCATTTTCACGGGTGAAAACGACTTCGACTTTGTGCTTCCAATCCTTCTTTTCAATTCCCCGCATCAAGTGCGCATCGAACAGAACGATGACACGCCAGCCCGTATGCGCCTTGTATTCCGCCATTCGTTCGATAAGCCGGTCGCGGGCTTGAGCGAGGCTTTCTTGCTTCAACTTTCTCAATTCCGGCCATGCCCCGATGATGTTATAACCATCGACGAGCAATATATCTTTTTTCATGACCCAGATGTTTGGGGCTTGCGTTTACGCAACACTTCATACATGAGCAGAGAGGCGGCGACAGAGGCGTTCAGCGACGTCACGTGCCCGATCATCGGCAAATGATAAAGGAAGTCGCATTTCTCCTTCAAAATGCGGGACATTCCTTTTCCTTCGCTTCCAATGATGATAGCGAGAGGCAATGTTGCATCCATTGAACGATAGTCTTGCGAGCCTTTCGCGTCCGTTCCCGCTATCCAGACACCCGCTTTCTTCAATTCTTCCACCGTTTGAGAAAGATTGTTCACACGGACAACCGGTATGTGCTCGATAGCGCCCGTCGAAGCTTTCGCAACGACTCCCGTCAAACCAACCGAACGTCTTTTTGGAATGATGATGCCGTGTACGCCTGTCGCATCCGCCGTTCGTAAGATGGACCCTAGATTATGCGGGTCTTCCAATTCATCGAGGATGAGGAAGAACGGATCTTCTCCCCGGCTTCTTGCGAGTGCGAACAAATCATCCAACTCAGCATAGGAATAGGCGGCAACTGAGGCAATAATGCCTTGGTGGTTTACGTCAAGCATGCCATCCAGCTTCTGCTTAGGCACAGCTTGGACAATGACGCCTGATTGTTTTGCCAGCGACAAGATCTCTCCGATGCTTTTTTTATTCAATCCTTCGGCAATCCAGATCTTATTCAGTTCCCTGCCGGAACGGAGTGCTTCCACGACCGGGTTTTTACCGCCGATCAATTCCGATTCCTGATTTGTCATGATGCGCCCTCCTCTTTCGGATTTTCAATGAACTGCATTGTCTTACTGATGATTTCTTCCAGTCGTTCATTTCTGCCAAGCAAATATAAATAGCCAAGGACAGCCTCGAACCCTGAACTATAATTATACGTAACGACATCAGTATTTTTTGGAACCGAACCGGATTTCGCATTCCGCCCTCGCCGCAGGACGGCTTCCTCCTCATCGGTCAGAAAAGCCATCTCCTGCATCATTTTGACAGAGGACGCCTGGGCTTTGGCGGATACATACCGAGTAGCCTCCTTATGGAGTATGTTCGGCTTCACGCGGCCCGAGCGCAGTAAATGCTCACGGACCGCCTGCTCGTAAACCGCGTCTCCCATATAAGCTAGCGCTAATGCGTTCAGTTGCTTTACGTCGACGTCACGCAATGTATATCCGTCACTCATCCTCTTTTCCACCGCGTTCCTTGAGCAGTATCCTCCAGGATGATCCCTTTTTCCTTCAAAAGGTCCCTAATCTCGTCTGCACGGCCGAAATTCCGTTCGCGGCGGGCATTCAATCGCTCCTCGATCAACCCGTCAATTTCATCATCCAATAGCTCTTCCTCGCCGAATGGCAAGCCAAGCACTTCCATCATTCGGTCAAACGTGGAAATGAAATAAGTTAGTACGGCTGTTTGAGTGTTCTTCTCCAACAAATAAATGTTGGCAGTTTTCACAAGTTCAAAAATGGCAGCAATAGCGTTCGCAGTGTTGAAATCATCATCCATCGCAATTTCAAACTGGCGGACGACTTCATCCACTTTATGCGTCCATATATCTTGTTGGTCGCCCAAGTCAGTGGACGTGCTTAAACGGTGCTTCAAATTGTTGTACGCAGTTTGAATGCGATCCAATCCATTCGAAGCGCTCTCGACAAGCTCTTGAGAGAAGTTCACCGGGTGACGGTAATGGACGGATAGCATGAAGAAACGGAGCACTCTCGGATCGATCTGCTTACGGATGTCATGAACAAGGATGAAGTTCCCGAGTGATTTTGACATCTTTTCATTGTCGATATTAATATAGCCGTTATGCATCCAATAACGAGCAAACTGCTTCCCGGTCATCGCCTCGGACTGCGCGATTTCGTTCTCATGATGCGGGAATGTCAAATCTTGCCCGCCCGCATGGATGTCAATCGTATCGCCTAGATGCTCTCTCGCCATGACAGAGCACTCGATATGCCAACCAGGCCGCCCAGGACCCCATGGACTTTCCCAAGCGATCTCCCCTTCTTTCGCCGCTTTCCAAAGAGCGAAGTCGAGCGCATTCTCTTTAATGCCGCTTTCTTCAATACGAGCCCCTACTTTCAGCTCATCGATTGACTGGTGGGACAGTTTGCCATATCCGTCGAACTTGCGTGTCCTGTAATAGACATCTCCTTGCGCTTCATAAGCAAACCCTTTATCTACGAGCACTTGGATAAAAGCGATAATGTCGTCAATATGCTCCGTAACACGTGGATGAGCATCCGCTTTGCCGCAGCCGAGAGCTCCCACGTCTTCGAAATAAGCGTTAATGAAACGGTCAGTCAATTCTCCGACCTCTTCACCTAGTTCATTCGCCGTCTTGATGATTTTGTCATCGACATCGGTGAAGTTGGACACGTAATTGACGTCGTAGCCTCGATATTCCAAATACCGGCGAACCGTGTCAAAAACGATGACTGGCCTCGCATTGCCGATATGAATATAATTGTAGACGGTCGGCCCGCACACGTACATTTTCACTTTCCCTTCCTCTAGCGGAATGAAAGGTTCCTTTTTCCGTGTCAATGTATTATAAATTTGAATACTCATCAGTTTTCCCTTCCTTCTTCTCAAGTTCTTCAATCCGTCTTTTCAGAAATGCAATTTCATCTTCTAAGCGGTTGCATGTGTCCATGACTGGATCCGGCAAATTCCGATGGTCGTGTTTATCCTTCACCCGTACGCCGTTCGTGACGACGACTTTGCCTGGAATACCGACGACAGTTGAATCGGCAGGCACATCGATCAAAACGACCGACCCTGCCCCGATCTTGCTATTTTCACCGATTGTAATGGAACCAAGTACTTTCGCTCCTGAAGCTACAAGCACATTATTGCCAAGAGTCGGGTGGCGTTTACCTTTTTCCTTGCCTGTTCCTCCCAGCGTTACACCTTGGTACAATGTTACATCATCGCCAATTTCGCACGTCTCGCCAATGACAATCCCCATGCCGTGGTCAATAAATAGGCGTCTGCCGATCGTCGCACCCGGATGGATTTCGATGCCTGTGAAAAAGCGGCTGATCTGTGAAACGGCCCGCGCTAGAAACAGCAAGTTCTTTTTATATAACGCATGCGCTATTCTATGCGCCCACACCGCGTGGAGGCCAGAATACGTAAGCACCACCTCGAACGTGCTGCGCGCTGCAGGATCTTGTTCAAATATGCAACGGATATCTTCCTTCATCCTACGAAACACTGTTTTCGACCTCCCCTTCTTATTTTTCCGTCTCAATACAAAAAGCGCCCCTGTCCGTAATTAGACAGAGACGCATTGAATGCGCGGTTCCACTCCGCTTGAAAGGAGATTGAACCCCTTCCCGCTTGACGCCTGTAACGCTGGCGATGCGTCCGGCCTACTAACTGTTCGGCACGGCGCTCAAAGGGGCATTTCCACACTGCAGAGGCACGGATCACTTTCAGCCGGTGATGATCCTCTCTGAAGAGCATGCGATGTGTACTTCTCCTTATCAAAGCTTTCGTTTTATATTGAAAGTAAGATTTATTGAATGTACGTCAATTGTACATCGATAATGCCTAAAGTCAACTAATCAAATTACGCTTTGGCGAATTTTGATACTCGCTCAATCGTCTTTTCCTTACCGATCAATGCAATGGAATCCGGCAATTCAGGACCGTGCGACTGTCCTGTTGTGACGACGCGGATCGGCATGAATAGATTCTTCCCTTTATGGCCAGTTTCCTTCTGCACTTCTTTAATCGCCGCTTTAATCGAAGCAGGGTCAAATGATTCAAGTGCGGTCAACTGACGTTGGAATGAAGCCATCACTTCCGGTACCTGCTCTCCTGAAAGGATCTCCTTGGATTGTTCATCATATTCAATATGGTCATTGAAGAATTGGGCGGTCAATTCGACAATCTCCGCACCATAGCTCAATTGCGCTTGGTAAAGGGCAATCAGGTCGTGTACCCAGTTGCGTTCCTCTTCCGTCATCTCTTTGCTCACACGTCCAGCAGCTTGAAGATGCGGCAACGTCAATTCGATTACTTCATCCAAGCTGAGCTTCTTCACGTATTGGTTGTTCATCCACGTCAGCTTCGTCTTATCGAACATGGATGGCGATTTGGATAGACGGCTTTCATCGAAAAGCTTGATCAATTCATCATGCGTGAAGATTTCTTCTTCCCCGCCTGGCGACCAGCCAAGCAATGCAAAGAAGTTGAACATCGCTTCCGGCAAGTAGCCGAGATCCTTGTATTGAGAAATGAATTGGATGATTGATTCGTCACGCTTTGAAAGCTTTTTACGATCTTCATTTACAATTAACGTCATATGGCCGAATCGAGGGTATTCCCAGCCGAACACATCGTATATCATCAATTGCTTCGGTGTATTCGTCAAATGCTCTTCGCCGCGGAAGACGTGGGAAATTTTCATCAGATGATCATCAATGACGACCGCGAAATTGTATGTTGGGATGCCATTCGCTTTCACGAGCACCCAGTCACCTACATCCTTCGATTCAAACGCAACTTCCCCGCGGACGAGGTCTTCGACTTTATAAGTGACGTTTTCAGGTACTCGCATCCGAATTGTGTACGGCATGCCTGCAGCTTCCTTTTCAGCGACTTCTTCAGCAGTCAGATGGCGGCAAGTGCCTGCGTACATCGGTGCTGCGATGCCAGAAGCCTTCTGTTTTTCACGCTCCGCTTCGAGTTCTTCCGTCGTACAGAAACATTTGTAAGCATGGCCTCCGTCAAGCATATCCTGCGCATATTTCGTATAAAGATCAAGGCGTTCCATCTGGCGGTAAGGGCCGTATTCCCCGCCGATATCGACGGACTCGTCATGATGGATTCCGAGCCATTTCAAATTATCAAGCTGTGATAATTCGCCCGCTTCGATATTCCGTTCCGTGTCGGTATCTTCAATACGGATAATGAATTTTCCGCCATGATGTTTTGCAAATAGGTAATTGAATAACGCTGTCCGGGCTCCGCCGATATGTAAATGGCCGGTCGGGCTCGGCGCATAACGTACACGTACTTCTGTTGTCATTTGAGTGCATCTCCGTTCTTGATTGATTCAAGTGTCATTTTATCACTGCTGCGTTCAATTTGAAAGGGCTCAATCTTTCAAGAGAAGGATTGTCGCCATAGAGGCGATCCCTTCCTCCCTGCCGACGAAGCCAAGTTTTTCGGTCGTTGTCGCTTTTACGTTAACCTGCGACACATCCGCTTTCAGCAATTCTGCAATGCGCGCCCGGATTGTTTCGATATGCGGAGCCATTTTCGGCTTTTGCGCCATGATTGTGCAATCGACATTGCCCAACCGGTATCCTTTCGATTCTACGATTTCCCACACTTTTTGAAGAAGGACTGCAGAATCCGCATCCTTGAATGCCTCATCCGTGTCAGGGAAATGCCTGCCGATATCCCCTTCTCCGATGGCACCAAGCGCAGCGTCAGTCACTGTATGCAATAAGACATCCGCATCGGAATGCCCCGTCAACCCTTTCTCATGTGGAATCGTAATGCCGCCGATGATCAATGGCCGCCCTTCCTCAAACTGATGTACATCAAAACCTTGTCCTATGCGAATCATCAGAAATCCTCCTGCCTTCTCTGCTTCAAGAGGACCTCTCCAAATAGGAGGTCCTCCTTCGTCGTCATTTTAACATTGTCATACGTACTTTCTACAACTCTCACCGGGTGTCCTAGACGCTCGACGATCATCGATTCATCCGTTCCAAGGAATCCCTCGGCTTCGGCTTTCTCGGACGCTTCCTTTATAAGTTCATAGCGGAACGCTTGGGGCGTCTGGATCGTCCAAAGCTTCGAACGGTCCACAGTCTCCTCGACAATGCCGCCCGGTGCATATTTCATCGTATCCTTCACTTGGACGCCCGCAATTGCGGCGCCATGCAATTGAGCGACTCCCACAAGCTCATGTATGACTTCTTGTTTGATGAAAGGTCTTGCCGCATCATGTACAAGAACGATTCCTCCTGATTGATGCGCACGTATGCAAGCCGCTACACTTTGCTGCCTCTCCGTTCCACCTTCGACAAGCGCAGTCACTTTCGTAATGCCGAACCGTTCCAGCATCTCTTCAATTTGCGGCTTTTCCTCGTCCTTCACGGAGAGGATCATTCCCGAGCAGGCTAGATCCTGTTCGAACACATCCAATGTGTGGATGAGAATGGGCTTGCTTGCCATCTCTAAAAACAGCTTGTTGAATCCCGCTCCCATCCGCCGACCGCTTCCTGCTGCCGGGAGCATTACTGTATATGTCTCCATCGTTGTTCCTCAGCTTTCTTCTTCAATACGCCTTTGCCGTCTTACCATTCTTCGGCTTAGCGAAAATCATCCGTCCTGCAGAAGTCTGCAATACACTTGTGACGATGACATCGATTGCATTGCCTATATGCATTCTACCATCTTCTATGACGATCATCGTACCATCATCCAAATAGGCGACGCCTTGATTATGCTCCTTGCCATCCTTGATGACGACGACATGCATTTCCTCGCCTGGTATGACGACTGGCTTCACTGCATTTGCTAGATCATTAATGTTTAAAACCGCTACACCATGCAGATCCGCCACTTTATTCAAATTAAAATCATTCGTAACGACCTGGCCATTCATGCTTTTCGCAAGACGAACAAGTTTCAGATCGACTTCCGCAACGTCTGTGAAGTCTTCATCTGTAATAAAAATATTCGGCCCGTCATCCGTCTGAAGCCGCTTTAGCACATCGAGCCCCCGCCGTCCTTTTGTACGCTTCAACGAATCGGACGAATCCGCAATATGCTGTAGTTCCGTCAAGACGAATTGAGGGACGACAAGCAGCCCTTCCAGAAATCCTGTCGACGCTATGTCTGCAATCCTTCCGTCGATAATAACGCTTGTATCCAAAATCTTGTGGAGCTTAGCATCCGGCTGGCTAACAGCCTCCACGTTCTCTCTTTTCTTCGGGTTGCTATTCCTTGCCGAAAAAATGGCGTTTGAAAACTCTTCACGTTTCTTAAAACCGACTTGAAAACCGAGGTATCCAAGAAGGATAGAAAGAAGCACAGGCAGAATGGAAGTGATAATAGGAATTTCCACACTGCTCAGCCCGAAACTGACGAGAAAAGCAACACTCAATCCGACCATCAGGCCGATTGTCCCGAACAACAAATCGAAAATCGGAGCCTTCAATAGACGGTCTTCTATCCATTTGATGAAATTCACGATCGGATCTGCAATGAAAAGACTTAGCAAATATAACACGACCGCTCCTAGGACAGCAGCTACGTAAGGATTATCAATCATCGGCTTTGAAGTAAAAGAAGATAATGTGAATAAATACGGTAAAAATAATACGCCGAGTGTTCCTCCGATCAGCAAAAGTCCTATCTGAACCACTCTTTTCAACATGTACAACACCTCCATTTCATTACTAACAACTATACATGTTTTCCATATCCTTCACCGTTTTGAGGCATCGGTATCGATGACCCCGGATAAATATAGGACAGAAGAAAAGTCGGTGAAGTTCCTCATATAGAAAAACTGAGGACATGGAACTCCCTATAAAAAGTCCCATATCCTTGATTTTTCACGAAAAGGCAACGTTTAATGCCTCACTTATCGTTTCGACACCGACCACTTGAATCCCTTCCGGAAAATCCCATCCACCGATATTCGACGACGGAATAACAACCTTCTCAAATCCAAGCTTTGCCGCTTCCGTCACCCGCTGTTCAATGCGGGAAACGCGGCGCACTTCCCCCGTCAAGCCCACTTCGCCAATGAAACAGTCAGTTGCCCCAGCAGCTGCATCGCGATAGCTTGACACAATGCTCACAAGAACCGCCAAGTCGATAGCCGGCTCGTCAAGCTTAACGCCGCCTGCAACCTTAATATAGGCATCTTGCGCCTGCAATAACATTCCCATCCGTTTTTCAAGAACAGCCATCAACAAAGAGACACGGTTCTGATCAATCCCGGTTGCCATCCGCTTCGGGTAATTGAAGCTTGACGGCGTTACGAGCGCTTGGATTTCGACAAGGATCGGACGAGTTCCTTCCATGGAGGCAACGACAGTCGATCCAGCACCTCCTTGGGAACGTTCTCGCAGGAACAGCTCTGAAGGATTCAAAACCTCCTTCAATCCTGACTGCAGCATTTCAAAGATTGCTATTTCATTCGTCGAACCGAAACGGTTCTTCACGCTCCGCAATATTCGATACGTATGATGTCTCTCCCCTTCAAAGTAGAGGACAGTATCCACCATATGCTCAAGAAGACGCGGACCTGCAATTTGTCCGTCTTTTGTCACATGACCGACGATAAAAATAGCTATATTTTGTGTCTTTGCGATACGCATCAGTTCAGCTGTACACTCTCGAACTTGCGAAACACTCCCTGGTGCGGATGTCACCTCGGGATGATAAATCGTCTGAATCGAGTCCGCAATGACAAATTTCGGCTGGACCTCATTAATCGTTTCATGTATCTTTGCCAAGTCGGTCTCTGCATAGATGAACAGCTCATCTGATGCAACGCCAAGACGTTCGGCGCGCAGCTTCGTCTGCCTGATTGATTCTTCACCTGATATGTAAAGAACACGTTGCTTTTGATTCGCAAGGAGCGAAGACACTTGCAGCAACAGCGTTGATTTTCCTATGCCCGGATCACCGCCGATTAAAACAAGCGAACCCGGGACAATCCCACCGCCGAGAACGCGGTTCAATTCACCAAGCTCCGTTTTGACCCTCGGCTCCTCCATCGTCTCGATCGAGCTGATCGGCATTGCTTTCTGCTGAACCGTCTCGGTATGCTTGAAGGCGCCACGCGGACCTTTGCTTACGATTTCAACTTCTTCGTCCATCGTATTCCATTCACCGCATCCGGGGCATCTCCCCATCCATTTCGGAGATTCATAGCCGCAGTCTCTGCACATGAATTTCGTTTTCCGTTTCGCCATACTTACCTCCATATACGAAAAGGATAGCCCACCCGCGTAGATAGCGAACTCTACGGGAGGGCCATCCTATTATTGATTTTCTGCCACTGGAATACGGTCTGTCTTGACGACGAACTCGCCATCTTCTACATCGACAATGACTTTTCCGCCCGTCAGAACGGTCCCGCTCAACAACTCTTCCGATAGACGGTCTTCCACATGCTTTTGTAAAGCCCGGCGCAACGGGCGTGCACCGTAATCAGGATCATAACCTTCTTCGGAGATTTTCATCTTCGCCTCATCTGTCAACTCAAGCGTAATATCTTGTTCAGCAAGACGTTTCGTCAACTCGTTCGACATAAGGGAAACGATCTCTCGCAAGTGCTCCTTCTCAAGCGAGTGGAAGACAATCATTTCATCCACACGATTCAGGAACTCTGGACGGAACGCTTTTTTCAACGCTTCAAGCATCGTTGACTTCATATCTTCGTAATCGCGTTCACCGTCTTGCAAGTTAAAACCGACATAGCGATTTTGCTTCAACGTTTCCGCCCCTACGTTGGACGTCATGATGACGACCGTGTTGCGGAAGTCGACTGTCCGGCCTTTGGAATCCGTCAATCTTCCATCCTCAAGCACTTGCAACAGAATATTAAAGACATCCGGGTGCGCTTTTTCAATCTCATCCAGCAAGACGACGGAGTACGGTTTTCTACGGACTTTCTCAGTCAACTGGCCACCTTCGTCATATCCGACATATCCCGGAGGTGAACCAACGAGCCTTGACGTCGCATGCTTCTCCATATACTCGGACATATCGATGCGGATCATCGCATCTTCATCACCGAACATCGCTTCTGCAAGCGCCCTCGCAAGCTCAGTTTTACCGACACCCGTCGGTCCAAGGAAGATGAAAGAACCGATCGGACGCTTCGGATCCTTCAATCCGGCGCGAGCTCTCCGAATCGCTCTAGATATGGCCGTTACGGCTTCTTTCTGCCCGATGACGCGTTCATGCAGAAGCTCTTCCATATTCAACAGTTTTGCAGTTTCTGTCTCTGCGATTTTCGCGACCGGAATCCCCGTCCACATCGCGACGACTTCCGCAATGTCATTAACGGTCACTTCTGATTCCTGCTTGCCTTGCTTCTCTTTCCATTCCGTCTTCGTCGTTTCGAGCTCTTCTTTCATTTTCTGCTCTTTATCGCGGAATGATGCCGCCTTTTCGAATTCCTGGCTTTGCACCGCGGCATTCTTTTCGTGGCGGATCGCTTCAAGCTTCGCTTCAAGCTCCTTCAAATTCGGAGGGGTCGTATACGAACGGAGTCGCACTTTCGAACCCGCTTCATCGATCAAGTCGATCGCTTTGTCCGGAAGGAAACGGTCAGAAATGTACCGATCCGACATTTTTGCAGCGGCCTCGATCGCTTCATCCGTAATTTTCACGCGGTGATGCGCTTCGTATCGATCGCGCAAGCCCTTGATGATCAAAATCGTCTCATCAACAGTCGGTTCATCGACTTGAATCGGTTGGAAACGTCTTTCAAGCGCAGCATCTTTTTCGATATATTTACGGTATTCATCAAGCGTCGTGGCACCGATGCATTGCAATTCCCCGCGTGCTAGCGACGGCTTCAAGATATTCGAAGCATCAATTGCCCCTTCAGCTCCGCCAGCCCCGATAAGTGTATGCAATTCATCAATGAATAGAATAATATTGCCCGCCTGACGGATTTCCTCCATCACCTTTTTCATGCGGTCCTCAAATTCACCGCGGTATTTCGTACCCGCGACGACCGTTCCCATATCCAAAGTCATAACGCGCTTATCACGCAGGATTTCAGGTACTTCATTGTTTACAATCTGAAGCGCAAGCCCTTCCGCAATCGCTGTCTTACCAACACCCGGCTCTCCGATCAATACAGGGTTGTTCTTTGTACGACGTGCCAATACTTCAATCACTCGAGTAATTTCCTTACTGCGCCCGATTACCGGGTCAAGTGTGCCTTCCCGCGCTATTTCCGTCAAGTCACGAGCTAGGCTATCAAGTGTAGGAGTAGAAGCGGACGAGGAAGCACCTTGGTTGCCGACAGCATTATCGTTGCTCCCGAGCAATTGGAGTACTTGCTGTCTCGCACGGTTCAAGCTGACACCTGCATTATTCAATACACGGGCAGCCACCCCCTCACCTTCGCGAATGAGCGCTAATAGAATATGCTCCGTCCCAATATAGGAATGGCCGAGTTTCCGCGATTCATCGACAGAAAGCTCGATGACCTTTTTTGCTCTCGGCGTGTAATGGACAATCGGCCCGACTTCCTTCGAACCGGAACCAACAAGGCTCTCCACGCCCTTTTCAATCGTTTCGAAGCTGACGTCGATCGCTTCCAATGCTTTCGCGGCGATGCCGCCGCCTTCCCGTATGAGACCCAATAAGATATGCTCAGTGCCGATCGATTCATGTTTCAGTCTGATCGCTTCTTCTTGTGCAAGCTGCAGGACTTTTTGAGCCCGCTGTGTAAAACGATTGAACATCATATTCTTCCACTCCTTCTATAAGTAACGTCTATCCTTTCCCACTATTGAAATGAAATAATAGGACTTCCTCTTACTCTATTCCAATAGTTCAGGTAGCAATCCAATTCCAATAAATTGACTTTGACCTTCTTTGACATAATTATAATAAACAGAAAAATCCGTTGCAAAACTATTGCTCAGTTTTCTTTATTATTTTCTTCCCTTTGCTGTTCCGAACGCAAACGTTCACGGAATAGATTAGCTCTAAATATATCCCTTTCTTCCGCAGTCAATTCCGACCCTGCGTATTGCTGTAGGAATCCAGGCTGCATGAAAATCATTAATTCATTCAAAATGGACATGTCTACATCCTCGATTATTCCCAAATCAATGCCCAGACGGACGTCTGATAGACAACGTGCCGCTTCTCCAGAAGGCAGCAATCTAGCATACGAGATAATGCCGAGCGAGCGGAAAAGCTTGTTTTCTAGTGCAATACGCGATTTGGAAAGAAGAAGTTCACGCGAACGCCTTTCGTGGGCGATCAGCCGGAGCGCTACATTTTTCAAATCAGAAAGAATCTCTTTCTCCGGTTTGCCCAAAGTCGTCTGATTCGAAACCTGATAAATATTGCCCGGCGCTTCGCTTCCCTCTCCGTAGCTGCCTCTGACAATCATGCCTAGCCTTGAAATGGCCGGAATAATGCGCTCAATTTGCTTTGTGATCGTTAAAGCAGGCAAGTGCATCATGACCGACGCCCGCATGCCTGTGCCCGTATTTGACGGACAGCTCGTCAAGTAGCCGAAATCTTCATCGAAAGCATAGGGAAGTTTATCCTCTAAATAGTTATCGACAGAATCTGCATGCTCGTATGCATTTTCAAGCTGGAATCCTGGATAGATGCATTGAATGCGGATATGATCCTCTTCGTTCAGCATGATGCTCAATGTCTCGTCCTCCGACAGTACAACCGCTCCATGTCGCTTAGGGTCTGTCAATTGCGGACTGACCAAATGCTTTTCAACAAGCACTTGTCTTTCTGTTGCCGGAAGTTCTGACATCTTCATATAGGCATACCCTTTTTCATCGGAAGTAAGCAAGGCGGCCGAAACTTGCGAGTCGACTTTCTGCGCCTCTTCAACTGTGAACGCAATCGGGAATCGATATCCCCTTAAATTCCGGGCTAAGCGGATCCTTGTCGACATGACGATATCCGCATGCTCCCCATGCGATGTCATCCATCCAGTGACAGCACCTTTCATGAATTTATTAATTGACATGGCTGTCACCACCTCCATCGCCGCATTCCGCTAAACGCTCTTTCAGCGCATTCGCTTCATCCCTCAACGCGGCGGCATCCTCAAATCGTTCCTCCTCGATCGCTTCCTGCATTTTCAGCCTGATTTCCTCGACTTTCTTTTTCAAGGCAAATCGTTCGTTAAAGGAGACCGGAATTTTTCCGACATGTGTCGTATGACCATTATGGAGCTTGCTGAAAACTCGCGGCAAATACTCCCTGAACGAGTCATAGCACGTCGGACAACCGAACTTGCCTATATCGAGGAATTTCCTGAACGTTAATTGGCAATCGGGGCAAGTTGGTCCTTCGGACGTGCTTTCCCTAGACTGCTGAAAAGGCTGCATTGATTCACTTCCACCAAACCAATGGGAAAGGAATTGTTGGATCGACAACGGTTCCTGATTCGGGTCAAAGTGGAACATTTGTGTTTGAAACGCACATTTCTCACATAAATGCCGTTCTGTAGAACCGCCCATGCCTTCCTGGGTGAAAATCACGGAAGCCGGTCGTTCTTTGCAATTATCGCATAGCATATTTTGCACCTCGTATTCGTCAAATTCACTATCCAAGCTGCTTATAGATTAGAGTTGATAGCATCGCCTGCAAAATCCGCGCTCGGATAAGATCGCGCTCCGGCAGCGGATAATGGAGCGTCGTCCGGTCCACCGCAGCTAAAATGAGCCTAGACTCTCTCTCCGAAATGACTTCTTCGTTCAATAGCCTGTAGATGATTCCTTCAGCCATTGCATATGTTGCGCCATGTTGTATTCCTTCTAAAATATGTTCGATCAATTCCTTATGCGAATTCGTCTGGACGCGATAAATCCGGATGTATCCACCGCCTCCGCGCTTTGATTCGACTGCGTATCCGCGTTCGACGGTGAAGCGGGTGTTGATGACATAATTAATTTGTGAAGGCACGCATTGAAATTTTTCTGCGACCTCACTCCGTTTGATTTCCACAGTCCCGCTATCTTCTTTTTCGATAATTGCCTTTAAATACCCTTCAATAATGTCAGAAATGTTTCGCATGATGTCACCTCTTTTCTCACGGTGCTAAGCCATTGACTTTGACTATCTTTGACTTAATTGTACATGAAAATACATCTGGCGCGCAATTTATATGCAAGTTAACAGAAAAATCTATCTTCCATTCAATTAATAGCGAATAAATTTGTCAGCTGTTAATGTTTAAGGTTTAAAAAATAGGGTAATAAGGTAGTTGAGGATTTTGTCTGACCTCTTCTTCCTCTTCGTGGGTTCTGTTCGAAAGGGCGGTTCGTAACAGTTGAGGCAAACGGCTGTTATTTTCGCATAGGTGCAGTCTGCCCTTTTGAACAAACTCCTTACACCCTTTTCCAATAATAAATTGCCGGAAAAGCTCATAAGTCGTTGTAAAAGCCCATAAACCGCTAGAAATGTCCATAAAACACTGTAAAAGTCCATAACCCGAAGTAGACACGTATAAAGGCTACGAACGGCTCATAATTCGTCGTAATCGCTCATTAACGTATAAAGGCAGCCCCCGATATCCAGGAGGCTGCCTTTTTTTATTCAATCGTAGCGTTTTTCAGTTCCTTAACAGGCAGGAAGAGCTCGCCTGTTTCGTAATACGTGATGGCGAGGTGGTCGCCTTCTTGGATGTAGATTGCTAACGGAACAGCTTCGGTGGAAACGATGAAGTTCCGGCCGTCGTCTGCAAGGATCGAAATGAGTGTAGCGTCGCCGGCGCGTTCCTTATACACTCGGACGACGTTGACAGACGCTTTTCCTTCCTCGGCGTTCGAGCTGCCGTCGACCGTGCTTCCCCCGCGTTGCAGTGCCGTCTTATATAGCCTCAACGCTTCATTCGGTGAATTGGCGTACACGGAGATTTCTGGGTTTGCTGCCGAAACGATGAAGTAATTTTGCAGGAAGCCGTTTGAGTCAAGAACCGGCGTCAACCAGCTCGCCTCTCCGTAAAAGTTATAGAGCACCGGCATTTCTCCGGTCCATTTCTTCTCGATGAATTTCTTTTCAATAATTTGAAGCGTACCTTGCGAGTCCATATACGACTCTTCCAGATTGCCAGTATAGTAAGTCGCTTCGCCTGTGCGGCCATCCGTCAATGCATAGCCAAGCATCGAGTCGACGCCTTCTTTCGGGCTTGTGAAATCAGTGAAATAATACATATGGCCATTTTCATCGAACACCGGACTGACATTCGACTCCGTCCCTTCGTCTGAAGGCAGCTTCACATCCTTCTTCCCGACGATTGAATTCCAGAATCCGTGAACGTATTTTCCGAAGTAGCTGTTTTGCAAGCTGACCGCTTCGGGTGAAACCGCCCCATCGATAAATTCAGGGACGTTCGAAAGCGGATATCGGCTCACTTCACCCGTACCCGGATCTACCATGACGACCCCTTGGACGTCAAAACCGTTTCTCGCTGTAATGAATTCCCCATAGGAACGTATATAATGCGGCTTTCCATCATCATCAATTTCAAGCTGCACATCGCCGTAAAAGATGAGATCCGGCGCCGCCATCCGCATATGGCGCTCCACTTGTTTATGGAAGTACGATGAAGGCGTATAGGCCATTTCCGTTTTCACGAACTTCGGATTGTCCGCCGAATCGGTCGCGCTCATCGTGAAGTAGCCAGGTGTCGTCTTCCCGTTCATCCATTTGAAGAATCCCGAAAATTCAACTGGCGCGATATAGACAAATTTCCCATCCACTTTTTGAATCTGCAAGTTGCCGAGCTCATAATAACTCGTATTCGGCACTTGGCCGAATGCCTTCTTCATTTTATTCCGAGCAAATTTTGGCGGTACACTTGCAGGCGTCTTCGTTTCGTCAAACGCTTTGATTTCCACTTGTTGATCCATTTCAACCGCTTTATATTTTTGATTTGCATTAAATAGCGGCGCACTAAGGATGAACGCACTTCCCGCTAACGCAGCCAATAACAGGACAATTTTGGCGCTTCGTTCCTTCCCGGTTGCAAGCACGACTCCCGCTACAGCTACGACAAGGAATAAAGCCCATAGCGACGTCCAATTCCTGTCCAGATTCGTGACGTAATAAAGGGCGAATGTGAGAACTGCCATGAGCCCTACTGTCGCAGACAATGCACCAATTCGATTAAAGGCTGGTTTCCCCTCTTTAGAAACCGACGTGAACGGCACGATGATCATCGCGGAAACGATACCGACGACAATTGAAAATAGCAGTAAATTTATCATATGAACACTCTTTTCTATTAAAAATTTATCTCCTCTAACTATACGGATGAAGCAGCAAAACGATTCATCTTTTTGACCAAGTTTTTGAATCCTACCACCCCGAACTTCCGTACAAGACAAGAGAGAAAGGAGTTGAGCTATTATGCAGACGAATGTTTTTAGCGCCGATAAGCTGCCAGGTAAAATGTCAGCAGCTAAAAAAGTTTATTATTATCTTGCCCTTATCGGCTTCGGAGCGTTTGGCATCGCTCTATTATACTTGACCGTAGATACATTTTTGGACGGAGAGTGGCTACTGGCAGCCCTGCTCGGCGGCATTTCCCTATTCATCGGTTGGATATGCATCCAACTTCTAAAGCTACCTCGGCAAAAAGGGCCAACAACGTTCACAAAGGTGGAGGAACAAGATGGCTACACACTTTACTTCGCCAACGAGTGGACCGGTGAAACGAATTCCGTCACTTTCCGTTACGACCAAATAACCGATCTGCTAATCGGCCTCTGGACGAATCCCGGGTTCAAAGGAAAGAAAAACGATTATATCGGTGCCCGTCTTCTTTATCGATATCGGGAGGATAATGGGGATATGAAATATTTCGAGACGGTCATCATCAGTGAGCCGACGCTGGAAGAATGGGTTAAAACGATTGAGGAACATCAACTTCCTGCACGAATAACGAACAGAAATATCTCTGCAGTTAAAGAAGCCCAGTTTGATGACATGCTCGAAACGATTGAAGCAATACCTTTTGACGGTTCAATTTCGGTAAAGGAGTATTTCATGGAACAAGAAGACTTTTCTTTATGGCAGCCGCCATCAATGAAAAAGGGCGATCCTTCAAGTTGAGACTCATCAACTTGAAGGATCGCCCTTTGTTATCTTTATTCAACTTGTTACCGGCTGTTTCGTTAATGGCTCCAAATCGACTTCGAATCCAAGATCCATTAGCATTTGCCGGTCCCGATCGCTTTCTTGTCCGGCAGTCGTCAAATAATCACCGATAAAGATCGAATTTGCCGGATAAAGACCGAATGGCTGAAGCGACCGCAGATTCACTTCCCGACCACCCGAAATTCGGATTTCCTTCGTCGGATTGATGAAGCGGAAGAGGCATAGCACTTTTAAGCAATAGCGTGGTGTCAGCTCATTCATCCCTTCGAGCGGCGTCCCATCCACCGCATGCAAAAAGTTAACAGGAATCGAATCGGCATCCATCGCATGCAGACTACGTGCCATTGCAACTACATCCTTTTTCGTCTCCCGCATACCGATGATAACGCCTGAGCACGGCGAAATTCCAGCTTCCTTCGCTAGTTCGACCGTATTCACGCGATCATTGTATGTGTGGGATGTCGTAATGCTATCATGATGTGCGGCAGACGTATTGATATTGTGGTTGTAGCGATCGACACCTGCTTCTTTCAGACGTTTTGCTTGTTCAGGCTTCAAAATGCCGAGACAAGCACAGACAGTCATGTCTCTATGCTTCGCTTTAATTTCCTTAACGGAATCAATGACGATTTCAAGTTCCCGATTGACCGGTCCCCGACCGCTTGCAACGATACAATACGTTCCTGCCTTTACAGACGCCGCACGTTCAGCCCCCGCCACGATTTCCTCCTGTTTCATCATTGCATATTTCTCAATCGGGGCTTTTGAGACGATCGACTGCGCGCAATACCCACAGTTTTCCGGACAAAGACCAGATTTTGTGTTGATGATCATGTTTAACTTCACTCTATTTCCATAATAATGCTTCCTAATTTTATAGGCCGCATGCAACAACGGAAGCAGATCATCATCCGGGCAATCCAAAATGGAAAGCGCTTCTTCATCTGATAAAGCTCCTCCATTGAGGATGCGATCTGCAAGCTCCTCATAATTCATCAATGCGCACGCCTCACTTTCAGAACTTTATACATCCGATGGCCGAAGATTCCTGCAAGAACGGAAAGGAAAATATCCTTCGGCAACGGCGGTATCATCCAGGCCCATGCAACCTTATAACTGAATGCATCAGGGGCTGCTGCCCATAGCTTATAAGCTGCATACATCCAATTTGTTCCGAACAAATAATTCACACTCATTGCGACTAAAGCTGCAACGATATAGCTTCTCAAACCCCCATATTTTTCAACAATCTTACCCGCGATATACGCGACAATAATAAAGGAAACGATAAAACCGAATGTAGGTAAGAGAATAGCACCGAATCCTCCTTGGAATTTCGAGAAGACCGGCGCCCCCGCCAATCCGACGATCATATAAACTGTCATCGCTGTTGCGCCAAGTCGGCTTCCTAGGAGAAGCCCCGCCAGCACTGCGAAAAACGTTTGCAATGTGATAGGCACACCGCCGATCACAAGAAACGGTACAAACGATGTAATATTTGCCCCAATCATCATTAATGCCGCAAACATCCCACAGTAGACGAGACTGAGAGCGCTCATCCCACTTTTCGTTTTCACTGAAGCTGTTGTCATAATCCACCTCGTAATTTGAGTTATCTTCAATAGAATATAAGTTAACTCAATTTGTGTCAACCTGAATTTTATTAAAGTTAACCTAAATGCAGCGCACAAAAAAACCGACAGCTTAAGTCGCTATCGATTTCTGTATTAATGCTTCTTGTCTTCATTTTTCGGAAATAAAAAATGGGCAATTAACCCGCTTAAGAGAGCTGCACCTACTGTAATCCATACTCGAGTCATCCCTGGCACTTCTTGATGATCCTTATGGAGCATCCACCACGAAACACCGGCGACAAGGAGTGCAATCGGAACGGAAAATTTGAAGATCCTCAACGAATTCACCTTCTACTTTTTGTTCATACGCCTATTCTATCATAATTCACCTATTGACGTGGCGGACAATTAACGATATGATGTTTTAAATTATTCAAACAACTGCATAACAAATTCTTATCAAGAGAAGCTGAGGGACTGGCCCGTCGAAGCTTCAGCAACCAGCCGTTTCGGTCAGGTGCTAATTCCAGCAGGTCCATTTCGGCCTGATAGATGAGAAGGAGCGAGATTTCGCATATGTAAAGCCTTCTTTTTATTCGAAGGCTTTTTTATTTTTCATTGCTGTCGAAATTTATTGTATAGGAAGTTGCAGACTTGAAGAGAGGATGATTTCTGATGAGATTGCTTGATCGGTTGAAAGATAATGTACTAGTGGCGGATGGCGCAATGGGAACGCTGCTTTATTCATATGGCATTGACTTTAGTTATGAGGAATTGAACATTGAAAAGCCGGAAATCATCGAGAAGATCCACCGTGAATATATCGACGCGGGGGCGGATGTGATTCAGACGAATACATATGGCGCCAATTCCCTTAAGCTCGCCCGCTATGGTTTAGAGCATAGGGTGAAGGAATTCAATGAGGCGGCGATTCAAATCGCAAAGCATGCAGCAGCGCCTGGCAATCAATATGTGCTCGGGACAATCGGAGGACTGCGTGGCATCCGGAAAAGCGACGCCTCTATCGCCGAAGTGCTGACGATGATGCGCGAACAGGCAGATGCATTGCTATCCGGCGATCCCGACGGACTATTATTGGAAACATATTATGATTTTGAAGAGCTATCGGCCGTCGTTACTGAATTGCGGAAGCTGACGGATATCCCACTCATTGCACAAGTAGCGATGGATGAGCCTGGCATATTGCAAAATGGCATGAATCTGAATGATGCCCTTCACCAGTTGGAATCAATAGGCGCTGATATTGTCGGTGTTAATTGCCGGCTAGGCCCGTACCACACAATCCAAGCTTTTGAAAAAGTGTCAATTCCAGAGCGAGCATTCTTATCAGCAGCCCCGAACGCAAGCTTGCTCGACGTCGAGGATGGCCGTATCGTCTATGCGTCCGAAGCAGACTATTTCGGCCGTGCAGCAACGTTCCTTCGTGAAGAGGGAGTACGCCTCATCGGCGGATGCTGCGGAACGACGCCAAAACATATTGCAGCTGCCAAAAAGCAATTGGCGGGATTGCCGCCGGTAACGGAAAAAACCGTCACTCCACAAAAGCCGATTGTCATCCGGGAAGCGGAACCTGCAAAACACGAACCTCTTCACATAAAAGCGAAGACAGAGCGGACGGTCATCGTAGAGCTCGACACGCCTCGCCATTTGGAAACCGAGCAGTACTTTGAAGGAGCGAATAAATTATATGCAGCTGGTGTAGATGCCGTCACAATGGCGGACAATTCCCTCGCCTCCCCTCGCATTAGCAACATGGCGATGGGCTCAATTTTAAAGCATGAGCATCACGTACGGCCGCTTGTCCACCTGACGTGCCGCGACCATAATTTAATCGGTTTGCAATCTCATTTAATGGGGCTTGATGCGCTAGGAATCCATGATATCCTTGCTGTTACCGGCGACCCGACGAAGGTTGGCGACTTCCCAGGCGCTACGAGCGTCTATGATGTATCAAGCATGGAGCTGTTGCAGCTCATTAAACAATTGAACGAAGGCATTTCCTTCACAGGCAAACCGCTGCGCAAAAAAGCAAAATTCTCGGTCGCTGCCGCATTTAATCCGAATGTTCGCGTCCTCGATCGCGCTGTACAACGTCTTGAGAAGAAAATCGCGTCCGGGGCCGATTATTTCATTACCCAGCCCGTCTATACGAAAGAGAAGATCATCGACATATACGAAGCGACGAAGCATTTAGATACACCGATTTTCATCGGCATCATGCCTCTCACGAATATTCGAAATGCGGAATTCCTGCACCATGAAGTTCCTGGCATTAAACTATCCGAAGAGGTGCTCGAAAGGATGGCCGCTTGCGGGGATGACCGTGAAAAAGCGACTCAGGAAGGCGTCAACATTTCAAAGGAACTGATCGACACTGCCGCCGAGCTATTCAACGGCATCTACATTATTACGCCATTCCTTCGCTATGACATGTCGTTAGAACTGATCAATCATATAAAACAGCTTGATGCGGAGAAGGAGAGGAATATCGTCCATGCCTAAACATCCTATTGAACAACAACTGAAAAATAGAATTCTCATCATAGACGGAGCGATGGGCACGATGCTGCAAGCGGAAGATCTATCCGCGGACGATTTCGGTGGCGAAGAATATGAAGGTTGCAATGAATATTTGAACATCCTCCGCCCTGATATTCTCGATAAAATCCATCGTGCCTATTTAGAGGCGGGTGCCGATATCATTTGCACAAACACATTCGGGGGTACTCCCCTCGTACTGGACGAATTCAGTCTCGGTCACCGCGCTTCTGAAATTAACAAAAAGGCTGTGGAAATCGCGAAACAGTGCGCAGCCGATTACTCGACAACTGAGCAGCCGCGTTTCGTCGCCGGTGCAATTGGCCCGACTACGAAGACTCTCTCCGTTACCGGGGGGATTACATTCGATAAGCTTTCCGAGGACTTCTACGTTCAAGCGAAAGCACTGATTGAAGGCGGCGCTGATATTTTATTGATGGAAACGAGCCAAGATATGCTCAACGTCAAAGCCGGAACAATCGGAATCAAGCGGGCATTCGACGAAACAGGCATTGAACTGCCTGTCATGATCTCCGGGACGATTGAACCTATGGGTACAACGCTAGCCGGTCAAAGCATCGAAGCGTTTTATATTTCCATCGAGCATATTAAGCCGCTTTCAGTAGGGTTGAACTGTGCGACAGGCCCGGAATTCATGACAGACCATCTGCGCTCGCTCTCTGATCTTGCAACGAGCTTTGTCACTTGTTATCCGAACGCCGGGCTGCCGGATGAAGAAGGCCATTACCATGAATCGCCTGAATCGTTATCACAAAAACTAAAAGGTTTTGCAGATAAAGGATGGCTGAACATGGTTGGCGGATGTTGCGGAACTACGCCTGATCATATTCGTGCGATCCGCGAAGCTGTGGACGGACTCGCTCCACGACAAAAGCCGGAGAATGGGCATGATCATGCCGTTTCGGGGATTGAACCGTTGTTGTACGACCCATCGATGCGCCCATTGTTAATCGGCGAGCGGACGAACGTCATCGGATCTAGGAAATTTAAACGGTTGATCGTAGAGGAGAAGTTTGAGGAGGCTTCCGAGATTGCACGTGCCCAAGTTCGCGGCGGCGCTCATGTTCTCGACATTTGCCTTGCAAACCCGGACCGGGATGAACTTGAAGATATGAAGAATTTCATGCAAGAAGTCGTCAAAAAAGTGAAAGTGCCTCTCGTCATCGATTCGACAGATGAAAAAGTAATTGAAGAGGCGTTGAAATTCTCTCAAGGGAAAGCGATCATCAACTCGATCAACTTGGAGGATGGCGAAGAACGGTTCGACGCGGTACTTCCTCTCGTGAAAAAATTTGGCGCTGCCGTCGTCGTCGGGACAATCGATGAAATCGGGATGGCGGTGACACGGGAACGAAAGCTCGAAATTGCCGAGCGTTCCTATGACTTACTTGTAAATAAATGGGGAATCGCTCCTGAAGATATCATTTTCGATCCGCTCGTCTTCCCTGTCGGAACAGGTGATGCACAATACATCGGGTCGGCAGTTGAAACGATTGAAGGCATCCGTCTGATCAAAGAGAAAATGCCGCGTTCATTAACGACGCTAGGTGTAAGCAACGTCTCTTTCGGACTGCCCCCTGTTGGCCGGGAAGTGCTGAACGCGGTGTATTTATATCATTGCACGCAGGCAGGACTCGATTACGCTATTGTCAATACAGAGAAATTGGAACGTTACGCGTCGATTCCGGAGAATGAAATAAATCTAGCGAACGATCTGCTATTCCATACGACAGATCAGACGCTAGCAGATTTCACTGATTTCTATCGGGATAAAAAGAAGGAGAAAACCGAAGACGATATTCCAAAGACGGTGCCCGAGCGGCTTGCGTATTATGTCGTTGAAGGGACGAAGGAAGGGTTGATCCCCGATTTAGAGGCTGCGCTTAAGATGTATGACACGCCACTTGACGTCATTAATGGACCTTTGATGGAAGGGATGTCCGAAGTCGGACGCCTATTCAACGACAACCAGCTGATCGTCGCGGAAGTATTGCAAAGTGCAGAAGTGATGAAGGCTTCGGTTTCATTCCTCGAGCAGTTCATGGAGAAGAAAGAGGATGATTCCGGCAAAGGGAAGATCGTGTTAGCGACTGTGAAAGGCGACGTCCATGACATCGGGAAAAACCTCGTCGATATCATTTTGAGCAATAACGGGTATCGCGTCATCGACATTGGTATTAAAGTGACTCCGGCGACGCTCATTGATGTCATCCGAAAAGAAAAGCCGGACATTATCGGGTTATCGGGGTTGCTTGTAAAATCGGCGCAGCAAATGGTGATAACCGCTCAGGATTTCAAGGCAGCAGGTATTGATACGCCTGTCATGGTTGGAGGAGCTGCGTTGACCCGTAGATTTACGGAAACGAAGATTGCCGCGGAATATGATGGACCAGTCATTTATGCAAAGGACGCGATGCAAGGGCTTGAACTGGCGAACCGATTGCAAGGCGGCGATAAAGAGGCTTTGTTAAATGAACTTGTTGAGAAGCAGGAAAAGCGGCTTGAGTCGGAGGCGATCCGAGCGACACGGGATACTGCGGTTGCAGTATTGCCGAGGCCTGTGAAGACAGTACGGGAGGATGCACCTGTATTCGTACCATCGGATCTTCGTAGACGTGTTCTAAGAGATTATTCCGTTTCGCATTTATATCCCTACGTTAATATGCGAACGTTGATCGGGCATCATTTAGGCTTGCGCGGCAATGTCGATAAGATGCTTGCAAATGGAGAGGAGCGAGCGGTGCAGCTTCATGAAATGGTCACTGGATTCTTAGAATCGGGACAGTTATCCGCTTCCGGCATGTACCAGTTCTTCCCTGCGCAGGCGGATGGAGACGACGTCATCATTTATGATCCGGAAGACGGGAAGACGGAAATCGAACGTTTCACGTTCCCTCGTCAAAGCAAGGAGCCGTTCCTCTGCCTTGCCGACTATTTGAAGACGGCGGACAGCGGGGAAATGGATTATGTCGCATTTATGCAAGTGACGGCGGGTCACGGCGTGCGGGACTATGCGAATAAGCTGAAAGCCGAAGGGAAATTCCTTGAGAGCCACGCGTTCCAAGCAACTGCGCTTGAACTCGCGGAAGGTTTCGCTGAGCGGGTTCATCAGGAAATCCGCGACCAATGGGGCTTCCCGGACGCCACCGACTTCACGATGCGCGACCGGTTCGCGGCCAAGTATCAAGGCCAGCGCTTCTCGTTCGGCTATCCGGCTTGTCCAAACCTCGAGGACCAGTCGAAACTGTTCGGTTTGCTGAAACCGGAAGACATCGGCGTCCATTTGACCGAGGAATTCATGATGGAGCCAGAGGCATCGGTGTCGGCCATCGTGTTTGCACATCCGGATGCAAGGTATTTTAATGTTGATTGAAGTTAGGGGTCGCCTCCTTTGCGGGGGCGGCTTTTTTTTGAGGACGGATTTGATTTCTTGAGCGTGGAGGTGGCTTTCTTGGGCGCGGGGAACAGTTTCTTGAGCGCGGATTTGATTTCTTGAGCGCGGGAACAGTTTCTTGGGCGCAGATTTGATTTCTTGAGCGCGGGAACAGTTTCTTGAGCGCGGATTCGATTTCTTGAGCGCGGGAACAGTTTCTTGGGCGCGGATTCGATTTCTTGAGCGCGAGGAACAGTTTCTTGAGCGCGGATTTGATTTCTTGAGCGCGGGAACAGTTTCTTGGGCGCTGATTTGATTTCTTGAGCGCGGGAACAGTTTCTTGAGCGCGGATTTGATTTCTTGAGCGCTGGACCAGTTTCTTGAGCGCGGATTCGATTTCTTGAGCGCGGGGAACAGTTTCTTGAGCGCAGATTTGATTTCTTGAGCGTGGAGGTGGCTTTCTTGGGCGCGGATTTGATTTCTTGAGCGCGGGACCAGTTTCTTGGGCGCGGATTTGATTTCTTGAGCGCGGGGAACAGTTTCTTGGGCGCAGATCTGTTTTCTTGAGTGCGGACAGGTTTATATGTAATCCGACTCCCCCGACGCGATTTAAAAAACAAAAAAGCTGTCCCATTGTCGATTTGCTCGACGCCGGAGACAGCGATATTGCTTTTAAAACGGTCTTCTCCCGAAGCCGAAGAAGCCTCTGCCCCTTCTACCAAAACCAGGCCCTTGTCCAGGGAATACTGGCGCGCCCATTACATTTTCCGTTGTCTCGGTATAATAGTGTCGCGGCGTGATAACAGGATGCTGCCTGTTGACGTTGACTATCGGATGAATATATGGTTGTTCAACCGGGAAGAATTGGTCATGGTAACGGCATTGTGTCGGGCAAACAATTGGTTGCAATTGAGTGTTTTGCGGCATTTGATTCATAGGAAGCATCTGGTTCATTCCACAATGTCCTCCACAGTGTCCACGGTGCATCATCATCTTCACTCACCCCCTCGTTCTATTACATGTGAAAATGGACGGGGCATACGGGCGAGCGACTATGGTTGAAAGGAATTTCTGTGTGCTTGTCTCCCCACGTGGGCACATCTAGGTCCCTTTCACTTGTTGATATGCGTCCAATGCACGATTCCTCGCAGCTGCATGATCGACAATTGGCAAAGGATAGGTCACGCCAATTTGAATGTCGGCCTTTTCCAGAACGGAGACAGGCGCTTCCCACGGCTTATGTATATACGGAGCTTGTAGATTGGAAAGTTCCGGCACCCATTTCCGTATATAGCGACCACTCGGGTCAAATTTTTCGCTTTGGAGGAACGGATTAAAAATCCTAAAGTAAGGGGCAGCATCAATGCCGCATCCTGTTACCCATTGCCATCCCGTCGCGTTGTTTGCAGCATCGAAGTCGAGAAGCGTATGCTTAAACCAGTTATAGCCTTCTTGCCACGGAATTAATAAATGTTTGACTAAAAACGAGGCAGTTACCATTCGAACTCGGTTGTGCATCATCCCCGTCTTCCATAGTTCTCGCATGCCTGCATCGACCAATGGATAGCCTGTCTGCCCCCGTTTCCATTTCATAAGTTGCTCTTCTGTCCCTTGCCAAGGGAAATCCAGAAATTGCTTTCGCAACGGATATCGGATGATATCTGGCTTGTGGATTAGCTGGTGGTAGGCAAAATCACGCCATATTAGTTGTTTAAGAAAAGTGTCGATGGATTGATGGACCGAGGCTTCCGTTGTTTCTTCGCTTACAGATTTTGCGGAATGCCACATCGCCTTCACGCTAATGTTTCCTGCAGCTATATACGGCGACAGTTCGGAGGAGGAGCCGCTTGAAATAAAGTCCCTCTTCGCATGATAAAAAGACATTCCATCCTCCAAATATTGTTGCCATTTTTCAACTGCCGGATGCTCTCCCGGTTTCCAATACTCGTCAAACTTCTGATGCCAGTTTTTCTCGTCGATGATCCGCAATTGATTCAACGCAAGGGAGTGAATCCCTCGTTCAATTCCTTTCATCTCAACTGGAAAGGGCCGCGGGCGCGCTACATCTTCCTGCATGCACCTTTTCCAAAAAGAAGTGAACACTTTATAAGGCTCGCCTTGTTTGTTCAACAGATCAGGGCTAAATAAAAGGTGCCCGTGAAATGATTGCACCTTTTTCCCAATTGATTCGAGTTGAGCTTTAATCCTGCTTTCTTTCTTCCGTTCCACAGGCTCATAACGTTCATTGAAATAAACGGCATTTGCTTCAGCCTCATCCATCACCTCAACAAGTGCATCAAACTCATCTCCATATTTAATAAACAGCTTCAAGCCATGTGCCTGAAGCTGTTTTTCAAGTGTTGCGACGGAATGGTAGATCCACCATGAGGACGCTTCACTTTCCGCATATTCTCGCTTATCTTCTTCTGACCAGATAAAGACGGGAATAACGAATCCTTCTTTCGCCGCCTCTGATAATGCAGGGTTATCGTGTAGCCGAAAATCTTTTCTAAACCATACAACTGTTTTTTGCATCATCTTCATCCTTCTTGAGAGGAGTCAATTCTTCTTGCAGTACGAGGACACCATCTGTCATCATGTACACTTTGTCACAATAACTAACGAGACGTGTATCATGCGTTACGACGATGCTCGTTGTTTTCTTATTTTTCGTCTCCCTCTTTAATAAGTCCATTACTTCGTACGCCCGGTCTGAGTCTAAAGATGCCGTTGGTTCGTCAGCTAAGATGATTGATGGGTTACTATATAATGCCTTCGCAATGGCTACACGTTGCCGCTCGCCTCCGGACAAGTCGGACGGGTACTTGCCTCGTAAGTCGCCAATGCCTAAGTCTTTGTAAAGCTGTTCCATCTCATCAACATTCATATTACCCTTTTTCACTTTGTTTAATAGCTTTAATTGCTTTGCCACTGTCAAGAAAGGTATTAAATTCGAAGCTTGAAGGATGAAGCCGATTTCATTCAACCGAATTTGCGCACGCTCTTTTTCAGTCATCTTCGTGACGTTCTTTCCATTCAAGATGACGTCTCCGGAAGTCGGAGTAAGCAGTCCACCGACAATGCTCAGAAACGTACTTTTTCCGGAACCCGAAGGCCCGACAATCGCAATTAATTCCCCACGGCTTGCATGGAATTCCGTGTTCTTTAGCGCATCCACCTTTTTATGACCGCTGCCAAATGTTTTCGTCACATGTTTTAACTCCAGGACTGTCATCATTCACCCTCCAATCGCTTTCAATGGATCTACCCGGACGATCGTCCAAACTGAAAAAACGGCTCCTGCAATAGCTACGATGACAAGAACTGCCCCGTATATGAGCATCGTCGGCAAGTCAAAGGAGACTGGAACAGCGGCTGGTAGGAATGCCCCCGTTGTCAATGTTAGCGCCAATCCGATCATGACGCCGATAGCTGCTAATAGTAAAGTCTGTGCAATGACCGATTTCGATAAATAATAATTAGAGATCCCTTGCGCTTTCATTACACCGAACATACTAATTTTCTGGACAGTTAATACGTAAAGGAAAATGGCTACAATGACTGCTGATATAGCAAATAGAAAATAGATCATGAACGTCAACGTTAAATTTTGTTCGGTGTAGCCAGGCAAGCTTTGAATGAATTCTTCTATTTCAATAACTTGCAGAGCATCGTCTTGAACGACATTGTCTCCTCCGTTCCGGATGACAATTCCATTGATGCGATCATTGTTTGCTTCCGCACCTACTCCGTATTTAACTTTATGGAAAGTGTCAAGGTCGGCGTAAAGAACCGGCGCTGCGTTGAACCTGGCTTTATCGGTAAAGCCGACAATTGTTACTTTTTCTATAGAGGATGATAAATGAAGTTCATCTCCTATGCTAAACCCTTCCTCTTTTAATGAATCGTCCGCGATCACTTCGTTCATCCCCGCAATAGACTTACCTTCCGTCACTTCCGGCATGAGGAATTCGTCTTTTCGAATTCCAAAGAGCGATACATTGGTCTTTTGATCACCATTCCCGGCAATTGCGCTAATTTGGCCAATGACCGCTATTTCGTCAGCCTTTACCGCTTCTGTTTGCTCGATCAACATAGATGATTGATAGAGACTCTTATCAGATTCCTCCGTTAAGATAATTGCAGACGCCTTCCATTTATCGACCGATTCCCGATTTAGATCCTTCAAGTCTGTTGCTAGGCCAGATAAGAAGAAGACGAGATAAGCGACAAGCATGAGGACACCCGTAATCAGTACAAATCTCAGCTTATTCTTTTGGATTTCATTCCACGCGAGAAACATTTTCCACACTCCTTGTCACTTATATTTGCAAAGCTGTCTGGTGAAGACTGTCGGCTGTAGCTGCCACCTTCTTCGTGTCGTTTCCTATTTCCTTAATAACTTGCACAAGTGCCGTCACGTCTGTTTCAATTCGGCTAATATGCTCATTATTGTCCTCTATGGAATGGAGGATCTTCATGAATTTCATTTGTGATTCTTTAGAACCTTTCATCCCAAGGGAAACACTTTCTCGTACTTCGTCAATTGTTCCGACAGCCTGGTCTGTTAAGCTAGTGGATTTACTGACGAGTTCAGTAATTTGCTCAACGGATTGTTTAGATTGCTCCGCTAATTTACGGACTTCCTGGGCTACGACCGCAAAGCCTTTACCAGCGTCCCCCGCTCGCGCTGCTTCAATTGAGGCATTTAAAGCCAACAAGTTTGTCTGTTCTGCAATCTTTTTCACCATCTCGATAATATCGATAATTTCATTCGAGGAGTCTTTCAAATCCCCGATTAGGTTCACCATCTTCTCCGTATTCCCAGAAATGAAGGTCATCTGCTCTTCCAACTGCTCCACCTTCTCATTTCCAAGGACAGCAAAGCTTTGAATCATTTTCACACTCTCAACATTCGAATGGATACTGGAGCGAATGACATGTGCATTTGCATCCACTTGTTCAATTGAGATGCTAGTTTCTTCCGTTAGGCCTGCTAAGTCTTCGCTGATGGATGAAATCTTTCCTTTCAATTCATTTTTCACAATATCATATTGCTCACGCCTCAACTCTTCATTCTTCTTCTCGTATTCTTCCAACACAATTTGCATTTCAAAGTTTATGAGCTTGGAGACGGCCGTAGCAGCTGCCATCCGTTCTTCCCAAGGGCTTACCTTTTCGGAAATCAGTCGGATCAACTTTTCCTGGATTTGTTGAAAGGTACCCATGTACCATTTCGGTTCGACACCCAGGCTGAAGTGCATGTTCGCCAATTTCACCTTTTTTCTGATGGACTCCGTATCTATCCGCCCGTCAAACATTTCCACGATGTAGTCACTTAAAACGCTCTTCAAATAATCCACTTGTGTCCGTTCCTCAATAATTTTACGAAGTTTAGGAACCGCTAATACATTTTCATAAAAAACAGAGACCACATCTTCGATACTTTCTTTAATAATAGGTTGATATGTATGAATCTTTGCCAAATCTTGCAATTCGTTAGGAGGGGCCGGTTTGGGCAGAGCTACTACAAATAATCGTTATTATATCCAGCAGGTTGCGGACATGACGGGTCTTTCCAAGCAGGTCATCCGCAAATGGGAAGAGCGTTACGATCTTATCCGCCCCGAACGGCTACCAAATGGCTACCGCATATATAGCGAGAAAGACATCAATCTCCTCTTGCATGTCAAAACACTCTGTGAAGAAGGCATGCCGATCCGGCAAGCAGTTCAACTGGCCGATAAAATGAAAGAAGAGATAGTTCCCTCCCTTAAGGAACCATCACTCCAAAAGGGCAGGTTGAATGAATTCGTCCTTCAATTATTGGAAAAGGGAAACAGATGCGATGAGCTCGAATTGATGATCACCCTTCAACAGGCAAATTACGAAGTCGGACTTTCCGCCTTGTTGGACCAAGTCATCAAACCTTTCTTGCAGGAAGTCGGCGATCGATGGGAGAGAGGAGAATGGGATGAATACCAAGAATCGGTTTCAAGCCTCGCCGTCCGTGATTATCTCGTGCAGCTCCGAAGAAACAATCAGCATCATCCGGAAGCCCCTGTGGCCCTCGCCGCATGCCTTCCATATGAACGGCATGAAATCCCGCTTCATCTTGTCCTGTTACAATTCATGCTAAAAGGATGGCGTACCTTTCTAGTCGGCGCTTCCCCCGCACCGGGTTCCATCGAGGCAGTGATCCAAAAGATCCGTCCTGACATCGTTATCCTTTCTGCGTCCACTTCCATCCCTTTTGAAGAGGAGCCAGACCTATTGAAGAAGCTTGATGCATTTGCAGCAAAGCAGCCGAACAGCCACTTTTTCATCGGCGGTAAAGGAACGATGGCACAACAAGCCGCAAAAGAGCTACAGGCCATCCGCCTGACAGATGACCTCCAAGATGTGTGGGAGAGTATTGACTTAGGAAAATAAGCGTGACGCAATCGTTTTCAAGCAAAAAGCTGTCGCAGAAAATCAGTCTCTTTGCTGATTTTCTGGACAGCTTCATTTATGCTTTCCCGTCCGTTGAGTCAGGCGGTTTTAGTACTCGACGGCACGCGATCATCATCCGGATTACCTAGGACGCCCTCCGTCTGAGCAACGACAACTGCACAAGCTGCATCCCCTGTAATGTTGACAGCCGTTCGCACCATATCCAGCAGTCGGTCGACACCGAGGACGAGTGCAATTCCTTCGACAGGCAGGCCAACAGATGTTAGAACCATCGCCAGCATGATCAGCCCTGCACCCGGCACAGCAGCCGTTCCTATGCTAGCAAGGACGGCAGTGAGGACGACAGTGAGCAACTGTCCCATTGACAGTTCAATGCCAAAAGCCTGGGCTATGAACACAACTGCTGCCCCTTGCATAATCGCCGTCCCGTCCATATTGATCGTTGCGCCTAAAGATTGTGTAAATGAACTGATCGATTCAGGCACTTTCAACTTCTCTTGTGCAGTCTTCATAGAAATCGGAAGCGTTGCCGCAGAACTCGCCGTACTAAAGGCGACGACCTGCGCAGGAAAGAAGTTTTTGAAGAACCAGATCGGATTCCGCTTGCCGAGTAAAGACACCGAGCCTCCGTAGACGACGACCGAGTGAATGAGAAGAGCACCTAGAACAACACCCATGTACATTCCCATCGCCCGCAGCGCGTCGAACCCTTGACTGCCGACTGCTGATGCAATCAAGCCAAATGCTCCGTATGGCGCAAACTTCATGATGAAAGTGATAAGGTACATAATGAGTTCGTTAGCCTGCTCTAGAAATTCAGTCACTCTTTCCACTCGCTTGCCGAGCATTGCAATCCCGAATCCGACCAATGCTGCAAAGAAGATAATCTGCAACATATTTCCTTCCGCCATTGCAGTGATCGGATTTGTCGGGATGATGCCTAACAACGTATCGGTGACAGGCGGTGCCTCTTCCGCTTCATAATTCGCTCCTGTCGTATCAAAATCCCCCCCTGCACCCGGCTTTAACAGGAGTGCCAAAGAAAGGGCGATGACAATAGCGATAGCGGTTGTAGCTAAGAAGAATACTAATGTCTTCCCACCGATCCTTCCTAACTTCTTAGGATCACCTATGCCAATCGTTCCAAGCGCAATGGAAACAAAAACGACCGGGATGACGAGCATCTTCATTAAATTTAGGAAGATGGTGCCTAACGTTTTGAACAGGTACTTATCAGCATATACGAAAATTCCAGGCGCAAATAAGTTTAGAAGGAGTCCGACAACGACACCGGCAATAAGGGCGATGATAATATTTCGTGCTAACTTCATGGCGATTCCTCCTATGTCTAATAATCGGAAGCATTAAGACGATCTCTTCTATGCTATCTGTCTATCTATCCCTTAGTTTCTTAATTTTGAAACTTCTATTTTTCATACATAAGCAATACAAAAGAGCTGCCCCCTAGATCGGAGACAGCTCTCATACATGCTATTATTGATATGTCTGTGGCAATTCACTTGCATCAAAACCGGAAGCTTCCCTCAACTTTGGCTTGCGGTCATTATTTGGATAATGGACAGGCGAGCCTTCATCGATCATTTCAAGCGATGCGATAAAATCAGGGTCCCTTCTCAATTCCATTTCGTACGGATCAATGAATACGCATTCCATTCAAATCACTCTCCTTCTCATGTTACCAAAGGCAAATGTAACGGGAAATGAAGACGTTAGAAAAATGGTAGTATCCGTTTTCACCTCTATTATTATACCAAATTTTCTGTATAAAATCAAAGAAGCACAGATTGTGTTTCGTTTCATTTGAACAGGATATAATAAAAAGAAGAAGCAAGTCGGAAGGAGACACGATGATGAAACGGATTGTTTTATTCGATGGAGAATGCAATTTCTGCAATTCAAGCGTACAGTTCATTATAAAACGGGATCCTGCCGCCCACTTCCTTTTTTCTTCATTGCAAAGTGAAACCGGGGAAAAGTATGTGAAGCAATATAACATTCCGGATGACGTTGATAGCATTGTGTTAATCGAAAACGGAAAGGCGTACACGAAGTCTTCCGCGGCTCTTCATATTGCTAAAAAGCTAGATGGCTTGTGGCACCTCTTGTTTCTATTTATACTCGTCCCACGTAATATCCGTGACGGCTTTTACGATTATTTTGCGCGCAATCGTTATCGCTGGTTCGGCAAAAATGAAGGTGCATGCATGCTCCCTTCGCCCGAGGAAAGGAAACGATTTATTTAACAATATTCCGGAGTTTCTCCTTTTATGAGAAGCTCCTTTTTATTTTCCACATATTTTTTAAAATCGGACATACATTTAGGAGTAGCAAGATGTTTGTCCAACAAGGTAGTACATACTATGTTGAAAGTTTCATAATTGTCAGGTAAAATGTAGAAAAACAGTTCCAAAGGGAGGAAGTATGGGAAAAAAGTTCATATGTAAGTTGCTTGCTGTATTCGCGCTCTTGCTTTATGTGGGAATCGCACCTCTTCAAATTGTAAGCGCTGACACATCGGTTAGTGAGAGTACAACTAAAATTGCCGCTCCGACATGGGTCGCCTCTGCGAGTTACCTTGCTTTAGGTGATTCACTTGCTGCCGGAATGGACCATCTAGGTGAAATGGGTGACGGTTATGCCGATTACCTTGCAGGTACTATGGAAGAAACAGGGCTATTACATTCTTTCAATAAATCCTTTGCTGTGCCTGGCTATACTACAAAGGACGTGCTGAAGGATATCGAAGAAAATGCGACGCGGAAAGATACTGATGGCAATTCCATCAAGCTCCATGACGCGATTGCTAGTGCAGGTTTAATTACAATCAGTGCGGGTGCGAATGATGTGCTTGCGCATGTGAAGATTGACCCGAAGACGTTTGCTGTCACGTATGACGAGCAAGCGCTTCAAATGGAGATCAAGCAAGTCGGTATGAATTTGATGAAGATCATTACAGAAATCCATAAGCTCAATCCAGACGCACAAGTGTATGTAATGGGCTATTACAATCCTTATCCGCATTTACCAGCAGAGATTCAACCTTTGCTCGCGCAGTTGTTGGCGGGTGTGAATACAGCAATTGAGACGGCAGCACAATTGCCGAATGTTGATTGGATTCAAACTGCTGATGCAGTTGCAAAAGATTTCAAGGTGAATTTGCCAAATCCACAAAATATCCACTTGAGTCCGGAAGGGTATCAAATCGTAGCGGAACAATTTTGGAATAAAGTACAAGCTGACTATCCGTGGATTCCGGTTGATGCTTTCGTAGCAGAAGAAGTTTCAACAGATGCCATCACGCTCACTTGGAAGCCTGCAATATCTGAGGGGCAGATTGCGACATATGATATTTATCTCGGGGATGAAAAGGTCGGATCCGTTGAAGGCGATGTGAATTCATTCACGGTTGGAAAGTTGGAAGAAGATAAATCGTATACATTCTCAATCGTGGCAGTAGATGAAAACGGTACGAGCAGCGAGGAGTCACCTTCCGTAACAGTGACGACGGAAGCTGCAGTCTCATTATTCAACGATATTAAAGGTCATTGGGCCGAGAATGCAATTGAGCAAGCTGCTTCACTTGGAATTTTCAACGGGTATGCAGATGGATCATTCCAACCTGAAAATGCATTGACGCGGGCGCAAGCGGCTTCGATTTTCGTTCGTGCATTGCAGCTGCCAGCAGCTGATATCATCTCTCCATTCGATGATATTGGTGATTATGCGGCCGCAACGCAATCCGACATTCAAACTGCCTTTGCGAACGGACTTGTCAAAGGGGAGGACGGTCATTTCAAGCCGACTGAAAATGTAACGCGTGCACAGTTAGCGCTAATGGTATGGCGCGTAGCAGAAAGCAAGCTTGGAGGCGATCTTCCTACATCCAATACATTCACGCCACCTGGTGATATGGGAGACTATGATGCAGAGACAGTCCAAGCAATTGCAACAATGAGCGGACTTGGCGTCATCTCGTTGGAAGATGGAGCATTCCATCCAACTGAACCAGCGACGCGCGCATTTGCTGCGAGTCTATTGACGAAGTTGTTGAGTTTAACGAATCAATAATATGAGAAGAGACTGTCCGGAGAGTCGCTGAGTCGACTTTTTGGCAGTCTCTTTTTTGGGTTAGGGGTGTTTTATGATCACTTAGCTGGATTTATGATCACTTGAAGCGATTTATGATCACTTAGCTGGATTTATGATCACTCACCTGGATTTATGATCACTCACCTGGATTTATGATCACTCGTAACGATTTATGATCACTTACTTGGATTTATGATCACTCACAGCGATTTATGATCACTCACCTGGATTTATGATCACTTACAACGGTTTATGATCACTTGCGCTACTAGAAACAGAGCTGCCCAGATAGTCAGTAAAAACTGACTTTCTGGACAGCTCCTTTATGCTTCTTGCTGCAGTTTTTCATTCTCCTCCGCCGTAAATGCACGGGACCGTGTGAGGAATCGCTTCCCTTCCACTCCCTCCAAAGAGAACATGCCTCCCCTTCCATCCACGACGTCAATGATCAGCTGCGTGTGCTTCCAATATTCAAACTGGTTTTTATGCATGTAGAAAGGCGTGCCGCCAATATGCCCAAGAAGGACGTCCTGATCACCGATAATCAGGTCGCCTTCCGGATAACACATCGGAGAGGAGCCGTCACAACACCCTCCCGATTGGTGGAACATCAATGGGCCATGCTTTCCCTTCAATAATTCGATCAATTCCAAAGCGGCGTCCGTTGCAAGAACGCGTTCTGGCATCGGCATTCCTCCTTTTCACTCAACAATCAAGTGTTTCTTAAAAGAAGCCTAATTTGTCTTCGCTATAGCTGACGAGCATATTTTTCGTCTGTTGGTAATGCGACAGCATTTGCAGATGGTTTTCTCGTCCGATTCCAGAAGCCTTGTAGCCTCCGAAAGCGGCATGCGCCGGATATGCATGGTAGCAGTTCGTCCAGACGCGTCCGGCTTCAATGCCCCGTCCGAAGCGATACGCCGTATTCATATCACGTGTCCAAACGCCTGCACCTAAACCGTATAATGTATCGTTCGCAATTTCCAACGCTTCTTCCTTCGTCTTGAACGTCGTGACAGACACGACAGGTCCGAAGATTTCCTCTTGGAAGATGCGCATTTTATTATTCCCTTTGAAGACGGTCGGTTTGACATAATATCCGTCAGCCAACTCGCCGCTTAGTTTATTTTGCTCGCCGCCGACGAGGCACTCGGCGCCTTCCTGCTTACCGATATCGAGGTATGAAAGGATTTTTTCCAGTTGCTCTGTCGAAGCTTGCGCACCCATCATGACTGTCGGATCGAGCGGATTGCCGGTCTTGATCGCCTTGACACGCTCAATTGCACGCTCAATGAATTTGTCGTAAATGGATTCCTGGATCAATGCACGTGAAGGGCATGTGCACACTTCCCCTTGGTTCAGCGCAAACATGACGAAGCCTTCAATCGCTTTATCGAGGAATGAATCGTCTTCCGCCATAACATCCTCGAAGAAGATATTTGGCGATTTCCCACCAAGCTCAAGCGTCATCGGAATCAAATTTTGTGATGCATATTGCATGATGAGGCGGCCCGTCGTCGTCTCGCCCGTGAATGCGATTTTTCCGATCCGAGGATTTGACGCAAGCGGTTTGCCCGCTTCCAATCCGAATCCATTAACGATATTGACGACTCCAGCAGGCAATAAATCCTCGATTAATTCCATTAATACTAAGATGGATGACGGTGTTTGTTCCGCTGGCTTCAAAACTACACAGTTCCCTGCTGCGAGCGCAGGAGCAAGCTTCCAAACCGCCATTAACAGCGGGAAGTTCCAAGGGATGATCTGTCCTACGACCCCGATCGGCTCATGGAAATGGTACGCCACTGTATTGTTGTCGATTTGGCTGACTCCGCCTTCTTGCGCACGGATTGCCGAAGCGAAATATCTGAAATGGTCGATTGCAAGCGGCAGATCGGCATTCAATGTTTCACGAACCGCTTTTCCGTTTTCCCACGTTTCCGCAACGGCAAGCATTTCAAGATTCGCTTCCATGCGATCAGCAATTTTCAACAGGATATTCGCCCGTTCCGTGACGGATGTTTTACCCCAAGCATCTTTCGCAGCATGTGCCGCATCCAGCGCAAGCTCAATGTCTTCCGCAGTTGAACGTGCCACTTGCGTAAACACTTTGCCTGTGACTGGCGTCGGGTTGTCGAAGTACTGACCATTCACCGGGGCAACCCATTTTCCGCCGATAAAATTATCATAGCGTTCCTTGAAATTCACCTTTGCCCCTTCTGTGTTCGGAAATGCATAAACGTGATTCTCAACAGCTTGTACCATGTTCCATTCCTCCCTATTCTTTATAGATTGCTATAGTAAGTGCAAAAATTGCACACAAAGCCACCATATGCGCGAGTGTGTAGTGTCATTCCTATTGAATACGCTTACATTTGCTGCGGTTATTAAGAATGAAGAGTCTGTGAATTCATTCTATCTGACTATACTAACTATTGCAAGTTAGATAGTTTATCACCGTTTGCTAAGGTTTTATAGTCGCCCATCGTTTACCATTTGTTCATCCCTCCGTAATAATTTGTTCATACTTTCCTTTTACAATGAAAACAACGAGTACAAGAGAGGGGTTTTTATTATGGCAAGTTCATTTGGGAAACGTTTCGTTTCGACAGTCGGGGCGGGAATTCTCGGCTCCGCGCTTACGTTGGGAGTCGTAGCGAATACTGATATTTTACAAACAAAAACATATAAGGAAGAGACAGCGTCGGCTGTGACGGGGAATTCTTCCTCAAGTCCGAATATCGTTCAAACGTCAGCGGATTCTCCTGCAACATTATCCGATATGGTGGAGCATGCATCAAAAGGGATTGTCGGTGTATCGAACTTCAAATCTAATGGCAACCGATTCGCCGGCAACTCGGAGCTTTCGGAATACGGCACAGGCTCTGGCGTCATTTATAAAATTGACGGAGCAAGCGCCTATATCGTGACGAATAACCACGTCATCGAAGGTGCAGGTAAAATCGAAGTGACATTGCAAGGCAGCGAAAAGGAGACTGCCGAACTGATCGGAAGCGACGCATTGACCGATTTGGCCGTCTTGAAAATTAGCAGTAAACAAGTCGATACTGCTCTTGAATTTGGTGATTCCGATAAATTGCGTGCAGGCGACCCGGTCGTCGCAATCGGAAATCCGCTCAGTCTAGATTTCTCCGGCACAGTCACGCAAGGTATCATTAGTGCGCCTTCACGTTCCATCAATGTGAATACGACCGCGGGCAGCTGGGAAATGAACGTCATCCAAACTGACGCAGCGATCAATCCCGGCAACAGCGGCGGCGCCCTTTTGACGACTGACGGAAAACTGATCGGCATTAACAGTCTAAAAATCGCAGAAAACGGCGTGGAAGGCCTTGGCTTCGCAATCCCAAGCAATGAAGTCGTTCCATTGCTTGAACAAATTACGAAAAACGGCAAAATCGAACGGCCTTATATCGGCGTCGGCCTCGCAGATCTTGCTGACGTGCCATATATGTATGTGCAGAACTTGCCGCAAGAAGTAAAAGGCGGCGTAATGGTCGCAAGCGTTGACCCGACATCCGCTGCAGGCAAGGCCGGTTTAAAAGAGCAGGACGTCATTACTGCAATTAACGGAACCGCCATCAACAATTCAATGGAACTGCGTAAATTCCTTTATTCCGAGCTTTCCATTGGAGACAAAGCGACACTCACTGTTTACACAGGCTCCAAAAAACGGACAGTCGAATTGACGTTGACTAGTAATTCACCGGTGGAATAAAAAAATTTTAAGGCAAGTGGCAATGGGCAGGAATTTCCTCAGCCTGATTGAAAACGCTTGCCAGCCTAGGCGCGAAGTCGAGCGAAGACGCGAATAGAACTAAGGTTCATGAGCGGACGAGCGAGACGAGCAACAACGGATGCGAGCGTTTGTCAACAGGCTGAAACACCTCTGCCATTGAGGCGGAGGTGTTTATTTATGATTGAATCAATTTATCTGCCTGCAAATAGCCTTCCCCTAAATTCGTAATGGTCGTTCCGCCTCTTCCTTGGCGGGCGTTCAAAAGCCCTAGTTCTTGCAACACTTCCAAACGCAAGCGGATTTGCTGTTCGGATAAATAAATATCATGTTCCTCAAGTAGCCTTTTCAGCTTTACCCGTCCAAATGTTTTTAACTGGGCTTTCCCTTCAGCATAAATGGTTAATATTTTTATGCTTTCCTTCAAAAAGCCATGCTCTTCAATTTTCTTGTTAATGGACAGTATCTCGCTTTGCGATAGGTTTGCAACATCTGTATAGGAGTCCTTTTCCGGCTCATATCCAACGGCATTAGGATCGGCTAGTGAAACTTGGGATTTTACATAACGATTCACCATTTGCTCATGAGTGAATCCTGCTTCCAACGCCTCCGCAATCGCCCATACCGTGCCATAAGATAACAATCGATCGCCAATATCGATGACATTCGAATATCTGCTCGGGACAAATTCCATCTCTCCCGGAGTGACGATGTAATCGATATCAGCAGGAATAGCTTGCTCCGGATTGTTTTCGTCATCTAAATAATACGTATGGGTAAAGAAAATGTTTTTTAAGGAATCCAGTGTTTCCTGGGCGTTCTCAAGTGTATCGTTTACAACTAATAATTTCTGCCCTGCAGGTAGATCAATCAATCGCTTTGTGTTCGCGATATTCACTTCCCGATGTGCAATGATTGTCTTGCACCCGTTTGGAATGAACGGACGGATAACTCCCATCAAAATCGATCTTGATAAAATGACAATATCTTCTGCTGCAATGCTGTCTCCATCCAAGTCTTTGACGACCAATTTCGAGATGATTGCTTTATCACCAAAAATGAGTTCCAGTTGTTTTGAAATTATCGTTAAATAACCTTCATGTATCGAGATGATATGAATTTTGGTTTTCATTCTTTCTCCTCATCTTCCCTAATCCATCCACTAATTAGTTTCCATCATACCATAATGACTAGGTATATAGACTGTTTCGCTAGCAGAATCGCTTCATTCAATCGATGAGATGACAGGCAACCCAATGGTCCTTTTCTGCCTCTTTCCAAATGGGTGTCTCTTTGCACTTTTCCATTGCAAACGGACAGCGCGTCCGGAAACGGCATCCAGTCGGCGGATTCATCGGGTTCGGAAGGTCTCCCGTTAGCACGATGCGTTCCCTGCCGCGTTCTTCCATTGGATCCGGAACCGGAACTGCAGACATTAAGGCTTGTGTATAGGGGTGAAAAGGATTTTCACTGATCGCTTTTGTAGGAGCAAGCTCGACAAGATTCCCTAAATACATAACACCAATACGATCACTTATATACTTCACCATAGAAATATCATGCGCGATAAATAAATATGTCAAATCCTTCTCATACTGCAAATCCTTCAGCAAATTAACGACTTGAGCTTGGATCGATACATCTAGCGCAGAGATCGGCTCATCCGCTATGATCACTTCTGGATTTACCGCCAACGCACGAGCAATACCAACCCTTTGTCTTTGGCCTCCTGAAAACTCATGCGGGTAACGATTCATAAATTCCTTATTCAGCCCTACGATTTCAAGAAGATTTTGCACAATATCCTTTCTATCTTTTGGACTAGCCGCCAATCGATGGATATCGATCCCTTCCGCTACAGAGTCGAGCACTTTTTTCCGCGGATCAAGAGAAGCATATGGATCTTGGAAAATCATTTGGATCTTTTGCTTCATTCGATTTTCCTGTCCCTTTTTTAACTGGCCGTGAATAGGCTCGCCGTCAAAGTACACTTCCCCGCCTGTAGGTTCATATAGACGGATGATTGTTCTTCCGGTTGTCGATTTCCCGCATCCTGACTCTCCGACCAAGCCGAGCGTCTCCCCTTTTTTTATATCGAAAGAAACGCCATCAACAGCGCGTAGTTGTTTGTTGCCGGAAAGATGGAAATGCTTCTGTAGGTCCTTCACTTGTATGATCGGGGACGTATCCCCTATTTTACTTTTTCTCTTTTTTGCTACTACAACTTTTTCCCTTTCTTTCACTTGAATGACCGTCGATAGATCAGGAGCCTTCGGATGCAGCATCCAAGTGGCAGCATAATGGCTGTCCGATACTTTGAACATCGGCGGCTGGGTTTTATAATCGATCGCCAAGGCAAATTCATTTCGCGCAGCAAATGCATCCCCTACTGGCGGATGCAATAAATCGGGAGGCGAACCAGGGATGGAGTAGAGCTCTTCATCCGCATCCAAATCGGGAATCGATTTCAACAGCCCCCATGTATAAGGGTGCTGTGATTCATAAAAGACTTCATTGACCGTTCCTTCCTCAACAATTTTGCCTGCATACATGACAGCAACTTTATCCGCCATATTTGCAACGACACCCAAGTCATGGGTGATAAGGATAATTGCCGTGCCCATCCGCTTTTGAATGTCTTTTAATAAATCCAATATCTGCGCTTGAATTGTTACGTCCAATGCTGTTGTCGGTTCATCTGCTATGAGAAGCCTAGGGTTACACGCAATGGCAATCGCAATGACAACACGCTGTCTCATTCCGCCTGAAAACTGATGGGGATACTGGTGTACGCGTGTTGCCGGCTCCGGTATGCCGACCAGCTCCAAAATTTCAATTGCTCGCTTCTGCGCCTCTTTTTTCGATAATCCTTGATGCTTAATGACACTTTCAGCGACTTGTTTTCCAATAGTCATCGTAGGATTCAACGCTGTCATCGGATCTTGGAACACCATGGCAATTTCCGAACCACGGACAACTTCCATTCTCTTTTCAGGCGCTTCCAACAAGTCTTGACCGTCGAAAAGAACCTGTCCCTCATCGTATGTTGCGATTTTATCCGGCAGCAACTTCATGATCGCTTTGGAGGTGACCGATTTGCCTGACCCCGATTCCCCTACAATCGCCAAAGTTTCCCCTTCATTTATCGTAAAATTGACACCCCGGACGGCTTTAACGACCCCCGCCTGGGTATGGAATGATACATGTAAGTCTTTCACTTCCAGTAATGGCTTCATCGAAATCCCCCCTTTGTTCTTTACATCCAACACATCATTTTTTCATTTTCGGATCGAGCGCATCCCTTAGACCGTCCGCCAACAGGTTGAAACAGACCATCAGTCCGACAATGACCAGTGCCGGGAACAGCAAGAGGTAAAAATGGTTTCTCATTGCTTGAAATCCGTCATTTATTAAAACACCAAGAGAAGCGAGTGGCTCTTGCAGTCCGAGCCCGATGAAACTTAAAAATGCTTCGGTGAAAATCGCGGCAGGAATTGTAAACATCATATTGACGATAATCAAACCGACCGTATTCGGAATGAAATGCTCTTTAATAAGCCTGCCGTTCGATGCTCCTAGCGCCCTGGAGGCGAGAATGAATTCCTGGGTTTTCAGTTTAAATACTTGTGATCTTACGAGCCTCGCCATATTCACCCAACCCGTAATGACCATCGCGATTGTAATTGTGACAATCCCCGGTTTCATAAGCATAATAAGCAAGATGATCAAAATAAGATTCGGAATTCCGACCAACACTTCAATGATCCGCTGCATGACGTTATCGACACGTCCGCCTAATAGAGCGGAAATAGCTCCATACATAACTCCGATGATCAAGTCGAGAGTAGCTGCTAAAAATGCGATGTATAAAGATATCCTTGTCCCTTCCCAAATCCGTGTCCATTGGTCTCGGCCGAAACGGTCCGTTCCAAGCCAATGCTCGCTGCTCGGCTTCTGGAACACTTTATCGTAATCGGTCTGCTCGTAGGAGTACTCGTTAAGATGCGGCCCGATAATCGCCATGACAATAAGAATCGATAAAATGACCAAACTTAGCATCGCGCCTTTATTTTTCTTGAGACGTATCCAGCTTTCCTTAAACATGCTCATTTGAGGTCGAGTGATGACTTCCTGTGAATCTTTTTGATAGCCGACGACTTCAAAAGAATTTTCATCGAAATCCATTTCAACCAATTCATCCAGCCGGCCTTCATATTCTTTTACGCTATTGTTTGCCATCATCCTCACCCCTTCGACTCTGTCAAACGTATTCTCGGATCAATAATCCCATATAATAAATCGACGACTAAAATCGTCAAAATGTAAAACGCACTGTAAAACAATGTCAATCCCATGATTGTCGTATAATCATTCACTTTGATCGAGTCAACAAACAAGCTGCCGATTCCCGGTATGCCGAAAATATTTTCAATAACGAGAGAGCCTGTAAGCAAGCTGACAGTGATAGGCCCTAAAATGGTAATGATCGGGATAAGTGAATTTCTGAGCGTATGGTTAAAAACGACACTCCATTTTGAAAGCCCTTTTGATTTTGCAGTCAATATATAATCTTGCTGCAGTACTTCAAGCATTTCATTTCGCGTGAACCGCGCAATGAGGGCGATGACCATCATCGCTAAAGCGATTGTCGGCAGTACCGAGCTGCTATAACTCTCCCAGAAAGCGACAGGTAGAATCCCCCATTTCAACCCGATATAATATTGCAGCAATGCCGCAAAAACAAAATTCGGTATCGAAACACCGATGACAGCAATGAACATCGTGAAGTAATCCCACGCGGTATTATGCCTGAATGCGGCAACCATACCGAGAATGAGGCCAATTGACATTCCCAAGATCACAGCTTGCAAACCTAGTAATGCAGAAGGTCCGATCCTATCTTTAATAAGCGATTCTACTTTTTGCCCTTTGAAATAAAAGGAAGTTCCCAAATCGCCCTTCACTAAGTTCCCCATATAGATTCCATATTGCATGATAACAGGCTTGTCGAGTCCGTACTTGGCATAAAACTCAGTCCTCGCCTCTTCCGTCAGCCCAGCCAGCCTTTCTTCATCAAAAGGAGAACCCGGCAATAATTTCATCAGAAAAAAAGTAGCGGTCGCAATGACAACAAGTGTCAAGATGATATTGAAGACCCTGACGAATAAGAATTTCTTCATTCCTTTCACCCCTTCACACGCGGATCATATTTATCTCGCAGTCTCATAAATGCTGAACACAGGCTTTAACATGCCGACCAACTCTTTCCTAGCATTCAATAGAGGAGGATAATGATAAGATTCAAGAGCCCCCGCTTCCTGTTCATCAATTAAATCCATCTGGCTAAGGATTTCCATGATGACAGCTGAAGTGGCGCGCGCATTACCATCTTCTATTTTTACAGCTATTCCGATTCCCGCTTTTGGCACCCCTACACAATAAACCCCCTCTGCACCAACTTTGCCGAACATCTTCCCTCCCATATGCTTCATGAAATCCGTACAGAAACGGGATGTGCCGCCGACCATTTCCGGTGCATTCATCATAGCTGTCGTCACCCGGCGGATAGATTGCTGTCGCGATTCTTCCAGTTCGCTCGGATCAGCCATTCGAGCAAACCCAAGCGCCAAATTCCGTAACGGAATTCCATGGACAGGAACACCGCAACCGTCTATGCCGATTTGGATATCTTCCATCGGCACATCCGTCAACTCACTAATGACCGTAAGGATTCGCTGCTGTACGGGATGGTCGATTTTGTAATAGTCGTCCACACTTTCATTCATATGTTGGGCAGTCGCAAGCATTCCGCTATGTTTTCCAGAGCAGTTGTTATGGATAGGCGTTACATTTCCCCCACTTTTTATTAGTTCTTCAAACGCCTCTTGCCGCCTCGGAGGATGCATGCCGCATTTCAAATGAGCCACTTCCAAATCCAATCTGCTTAAGATTGATGCAGCGCGTTCAGTATGTTGTTTCTCTCCATTATGGGAAGCACAAGCCAATGCCAAGTCTCCATCGTCGAACTGATAGTGATCGGCCGCGCCCGTCTCAATAATTGGGATCGTTTGCAGTGGCTTCATGGAAGAACGCGCAAAAACGACTTTTTCGATATCGCCAACGGAAGAAATCACCTCTCCTTGCGCATTGACAATTGCAATGTCGCCTCTATGTATACTTTCTATCAATTGACCCCGTTCCACCGTGACAAGCAGCTCAGACATTTTCTAACACTCCAATTCTCTTTATTTTCAAATAAGTATAAAGCTTGAAACAACTTATTTCAACCACTTTATTTAATTAATTTTAACTTTCCGTATTACAATCTTTTCGAATTAAATAAAATAGATAAAATAGTTTAAAAACTGCTTGAAAGGTTCTTTCAGGTTTGATAAGGTTATAACAACTTATTCGTCAGACTATTCTGATGGGTGGTGAAGTTAAGTTCAATTCACAAATAAAAAAGGGGGATTGAGAATTGAAACCAGTCATTGGCATTACTTCCAACATAGATTCGACTACTCACTCGATTCAAAACACGTACATCCAGGCGGTCATCACGGGTGGAGGCATACCTCTTGTCATACCAACCGGGGTGGAAAATGACGCAAAGCAGATTACTAAGCTGCTAGATGGATTACTGATTTCAGGCGGAGGCGATATGAATCCTCAACTATTCAACGAAGAGCCGCTGCCACAGCTTGGAAACGTTACTCCTGAAAGAGATACGGCTGAATTGGAGCTTGTCAGGCAAATGCTCTCTTTGGATAAACCAATCCTCGGCATATGCAGAGGGCACCAAGTTCTGAATGTCGCTTTTGGCGGAACGCTATACCAGGACATTCACTCACAAAGCGCAAGTGCTTTATTGCAGCACGACCAAAAAGCGAAAAGGGATCACCAATCCCATTCGGTCCATCTTGAAAAAGGTACATTGCTCGAGTCCATCGCAGCTTCAGAAAAAATTATGGTGAATTCGTTCCATCATCAAGCGTTGAAGGATATCCCTTCCCCGCTTATCGTTTCGGGTAAAGCGAGTGACGGTATTGTAGAGGCAATTGAAAGTCCAGATCACCATTTTGTCATTGGCGTGCAATGGCATCCCGAGGCTTTGGTGGAAAACGCTGATCAGGTTTCCAAGCGACTTTTCGAGGCGTATATGAAAGCCTGTTTAGAGAGGATGGGAGCAGTTGAATATCATTGATCTGCATTGTGACGTATTAGCTAGAATGCATAAGGCAGAAGGGAACATGTCATTTAAAGATTCCAATGAGCTCGATGTCACGTACGAAAAACTTAAGCAAGGCGGAGTTCACATCCAAGCTTTCGCCATTTTCATTTCACCATCTTTGAAGTCGGACCAAAAATTCCAAGCGGCACTCGATCAAATCCACTATTTTTACACGGATGTCATCGGCAAGAACCCGAATATGAAAGCGTTGAAAACGTGGAGCGATTTCGACCAACTACAAGAAGGTGAAATCGGCGCATTTCTAACGCTGGAAGGGGTCGACTGCATCGGAAATGATATGCAGAAGCTGTCGATTCTTCGCGAACTTGGAGTTCTATCAATCGGGTTGACGTGGAATAATGCGAATTTGGCTGCGGATGGCGTCGGAGAAAAACGCGGGGCGGGCTTAACGTCTTTCGGAAAAGAAATTATTGAATTTTGCAATGAAAATAAGATTCTTTCAGATGTTTCCCATCTAAGCGAAAAAGCCTTTTGGGATGTCATGGATTTAGCTCATTATCCGATAGCGAGCCATTCCAACTCGAAAACGATCTGCAATCATCGAAGGAACTTGACGGATGAGCAGGCGACGCATTTATTCCAAAAGAATGGCCTAATCCACGTCGTATACAACCCACCTTTTGTAATCGAAAAAGGAGATGCATCCATATCAGACCTTATCGCACATATCGATCACTTCTGTTCCCTCGGAGGAATCCGTCAAATTGGGCTCGGATCGGATTTTGACGGCATCTCTGAAAAAATCATCGGCCTTGAAGATGCCTCAATGCAACCAGCTCTGATCAATGAGCTATTGAAAAAGTATAGCGAAGATGAAGTGAAAGGATTTGCATATAAGAACTTTCTCGATCACCGCCCCGGCGTAATGACACTACAGCATGCGGGGGAAGAAATTTGCTAAAGACAAGTAGGTTAGGAGGATACTAATGAAGAAAAAATTCAATTTTTTACTCGTAATTTCTTTGGTCATGGCAGTCATTCTAAGCGGCTGCGGCTTCACCGACTCGAAAGGCAACGACGGCGAAAAGGCTGGCGAAACGAATGACAAAAAGGAAAAAGTCGTCAACTTGAGCCTCGCTAACGACATTCCCGATTTGAACCAAGTGTTGACGACAGATGGCATCTCTTTCTCCATATTGAACAACGTAATGGAAGGACTTTACCGTTTGGATGAGAACAATGAACCTCAACCCGCAATGGCAGAAAGTGTCGATGTGTCAGATGACAAGTTAACGTACACATTCCATCTGCGCGACGGCATCAAATGGAGCAACGGCGACCCTGTCACTTCGGAAGACTTCAAATACTCGTGGCTCCGGGCAATGCATCCGGATACAGCAGGCGCATATTCAAATATCCTCTCCGATTACATTGTTGGCGGGCAGGAATTTGTGGATGGCGAGGCTGAGGCTGATGCAGTCGCTATTGAAACTCCCGATGAAAAAACGATTGTTGTCACCCTTAAAACACCGACACCGTTTTTCCTAGGGTTAACGGCTTTCGTCACATACTTCCCTTTGAACGAAAAATTCATTAAAGAAGTCGGGGAAGATAAATTTGCACTGACTGCGGATGCAATCCTTTATAACGGACCATACACATTGACTGAATACAATCAAGCCCAAGGCGTTACATTAGTGAAGAACAAAGAGTATTGGGATTTCGACAATGTAGATGTCGATAAAGTAACGATGAAAGTTATTAAAGAACAAAGCACAGCATTGAACTTGTATGAAGCTGGAGAATTGGATCGGGTTTACTTGGCTTCTTCTGATGTTGACTCTTATAAGGACAGCGCGGAATTCGGCACGGAAACTGAATTCATTTCCTGGTATTTGCAATTCAACTTCCTTGAAAAGCCTTTTGACAACGTCAATATCCGTAAAGCTTTCCAACTTGCTTATGACGCAGAAACTTTGACTAAAACAGTACTGAATAATGGATCTGTTCCTGCTTACGGATTAGTCGCTGCAGGTGTATATGGCGATGGTGATAAAACATTCCGTGAGTTGAGCGGAGATCATGTGAAAATGGACGTTGCAAAAGCAAAAGAGTTCTTAGAAAAAGGAATCGCCGAAGTCGGCGAGTTGCCTCCGCTTAAAATTTTGACAGCGGACGATACAATTGCAAAAGATACAGCGATCTTCCTCCAAAGCGAATTCAAAAAGAATTTGGGCATCGATGTTCAAATTGATACGAAACCGTACAGCGGTCGCTTGGATGCGATGAGAGCGAACGAATTCCAAATGGGTATTTCCCGTTGGGGCGCAGACTATAACGACGCGATGGACATTTTAAGCTTATGGATCGGAGAACCACTGCGTGGCCTTCGCGGGAACTATTACAATGAAGAGTATAAGAAATTGATCGACAGCGCTCTTGTCGAAGCAGATGAAGCGAAGCGCCTTCAAATGTTGATTGACGCAGAGAAACTAATGCTCGTCGATGACGGCACATTAGGCCCATTATACTTTGAAGGAAAAGCATACTTGCAAAAGCCGAACTTAAAGGGTGTTATCATTCACCCTTATGGCGCTTCCATTGAACTTAAAACAATGAAAGTAGACGAATAATTATCGAACCCGCTTAGCAATCTAAGCGGGTTTTTCTATTTCATTCCGCTATAATTAATGAATAGAGAAACTTTACTTAGGAGGGCGGCTAATGAACATCCTCGTAATCGAAGACAATGAAAGCGTATCTTCTATGATTGAACTGTTTTTTGAAAAAGAAGGGATTCACGGCGAATTCGTGAAAGATGGTCTTCAAGGGTATGAGCGGGCAGTGTCAGGAAGTTGGGATTGCTTGATCATTGACTGGATGCTGCCGGGGATGGACGGGGTGACAATTTGCCGGAAACTGCGTCAAGCCGAGGTTGCTGTGCCGATCATCATGCTGACGGCGAAAGATAGTGAATCCGACCAAGTCCTTGGACTTGAAATGGGCGCGGATGATTATGTGACGAAGCCGTTCAGCCCACTTGCGCTCATGGCCCGCATTAAAGCTGTTACACGGCGCTATGCCGTTAAGAAGGATGATGATTTCGACAATGATACGCTTAAGACAAATCATTTCACGATCAACACGTCGACCCGAGAAGTACGATTAGACGGCAAGCCTGTACCGAACTTGACGCCAAAGGAATTCGACTTGCTCCAATTTTTCATACAGCATCCAAAACAGGTGTTTTCGCGTGAACAACTGCTGGATCGAGTGTGGGGATACGATTTTTACGGCGATGACCGGACGGTAGATGTGCATATCAAACGATTACGATCGAAGGTTTCGAAAGCAGACCAGCCGTTTTTCCATACAGTATGGGGTGTCGGCTATCGATTTGACGAAACGACCGGTGATACAAAATGAAAATCAAATATTTCCATCAGCAACTGGCAAGTCATATTAGTGTCATCATCATCGCCTTTCTAATCCTTAGTCTGCTGTTCTCCCATTTCGTCGAGCAATTCGTCTATGATAATAAAACCGAAGAGCTCGCTTCGTACGGACAATCGATATTGACCGATATCGAGCAGGATCAAAGGAATTCACGTTCCATTTTGAAATCATATGGATATGTATTGGAAGGCCGAGATATCCAATACTCTTTATTCGACGAAAAGTCGGCTATCATTTATTCTACAGGCCTGAAAACACCTTTGATCGAACTGAACGAGGAAGAATGGCGTGAATTGCAAAACGGGAAAACGATTACCGTGAAACAAGAATACAAACGGTTCGAACAGGCAGTCACTTTCGTCCTTCTCCCCTATTTCCACCGAAACCAATTCGTCGGCGGTGTTTTATTAACCTCCCCGATCAAAGGATCTCGGGAAGTCATTTCGCAAATGAACAGCTATTTAATCTATACGACGTTCATTGCCCTCGCAATTACATTGCTAGTGAGCGGACTTCTATCGACGTTCCATGGAAGGCGCATCAATCGGCTTCGATCGGCGACTGCGAATGTGGCCCAAGGCGACTATTCGGTACGAATTCCGACAGCAGGTGTTGATGAAATTGGAGAGCTTGCAGGCGACTTCAACAAGATGGTCGAAAAGCTCGAAGAATCGGCAGAGGAAATCGAAAATCTAGAAAATCGTCGGAGGCAATTCATGGCGGATGTATCGCATGAACTTCGAACGCCGCTCACGACAATCCGCGGCATTATTGAAGGATTACGAAATGACATGATTTCAGAATCAGAAAAGGAGCGGGGCCTCCAGCTCGCAAGCAGTGAAACGATGAGGCTTATCAGACTCGTGAATGAAAATCTGGATTACGAAAAAATCCGCTCAAATCAAGTAACGTTATTGAAACAGGAAATCCAACTGACGGAACTACTTGCCATCATCCAGGATCAATTAGAGGAAACTGCCGCCGAACGAGCAGATGCAATTATCGTCGAGGTAAGTGAAAAAGCTACCATCTTCGCCGATTACGATCGACTCACCCAAGTCCTCATCAACATAACAAAGAACAGTATCCAGTTCACAGAAAACGGCACAATTTGGCTGAGGGGCTATACGTCAGAGGAGAGTGCAATTATTGAAATCGAGGACACAGGCATCGGCATGGATCCTGAGGAAATTGAGAAGATTTGGAGCCGGTTCTACAAAGCGATCGATTCACGGACAACGAATCCATATGGCGAGTTCGGACTTGGGTTGTCGATCGTGAAACAACTGGTCACATTGCACGGTGGAACAATTTCAGTAGAGAGTGAAAAAGGCAAAGGGACGAAATTTATGATTAAGCTGCCGAATGAATGAGTTTGCGGGAGAGGAATGAAATCTTTGCGGGAATAAAGGAGCCCTTAAGGAATCAATGGAGCCTTTGTGCGATTAATGGAGCCCTTGTGGAATTAATTGAGCCTTCGCGCGATTAATTGAGCCCTTGATGAATTAATTGAGCCTTTGCGCGATTAATTGAGCCCTTGATGAATTAATTGAGCCCTTCGCGCGATTAATTGAGCCCTTCGCAAAGAACGAACAAAATTTGTCAATCGGTCCGCAGCCGATTGGCAGACTTTTTCAATTTAGCGAACGCGAATCTATTAATTTGTGGTACGATATTTCCAAACAATGCAAATTCGTCAGAAGAGGTGTTTCTATGAATTTTATTGCTTGGATCATCATTGCTTGTGAAATCGGTTTTTGGGTCGTCATTGCAGCAGGGCTTGTCACACGATATATCTTCAATAAAAAACGTCTCGGTCTATTTTTTCTCGCCTTGACCCCAGTTATTGATCTTCTATTATTAATCGTCACAGCGAACGATCTTTATAACGGCGCCACCGCCACGCAAGTCCATGCGATTGCCGCCATCTACCTAGGTGTTTCAGTCGCTTTCGGGAAAAGCATGATTCGGTGGGCAGATGAAAAATTTTTATATTATGTCAAAAAGCAAGGTTCAAAGCCTGTTCGCAAACATGGCCTTGCCTATGCAAAGCATTCGATGAAAGGCTCGCTGCAACATGTGCTCGCATTCATTATCGGGGGAGCTTTCCTGTTTCTAATGATTTACTTGATCGATGATCCATCCAAAACGGAAGCCCTCTCCGGCATGTTGAAAGTATGGGCGATCGTTCTCGGAATCGATTTCGCCATTTCCGTGTCCTACTTCATCTGGCCACGACCAGAAAAAAGCAGTTCCATCTAGGAGGAACTGCTTTCAGAAATGTATATTTCATTAAAATCAGCATAAATCCAAAAAAGCCGACCTATGAAGGGTCGACTTTTTTACATTAAAAGTTCTTACGATACCATTCCGCCGCTGCTTCCACTTCTGTCCGCGTTAGCGAATGTCCGTTCATTTCCCAATGAACTTCTGTCGATGCGCCTGCTTCCGTCAGCAACTCCTGCAAATCCGTCGTCTCCTGTGCTGGACAGATCGGATCATTCTTCCCTGCAGCGATGAATACAGGCACTCCCGCCAAATCAGGAAGTCCAATTCCCCGCCTCGGCACCATCGGATGATGCAAAATGGCACCTTTTAACGAATTCGCATAATGGAACAGCAAGCTACCTGCGATATTGGCACCGTTCGAATAACCGACAGCGATAATGTTCTTTCTGTCAAACCCATGCTCATCCGCTGCCTCGTTAAGAAATGTATGCAATTCTTCCGTTCGGAAAATTAAGTCCTTCTCGTCGAAAACACCTTCCGCAAGGCGGCGGAAAAACCGTGGCATCCCGTTTTCAAGAACATTTCCCCGCACACTTAGTACGGAAGCGTCGGGATCGATCATTCCCGCAAGCGGCAATAAATCCTGTTCTGTTCCACCTGTACCATGGAGCAAAAGAAGGGTCGGCTTAGACTTGTCTGCACCTTGTTTGAAAATATATTTCATAATCTCTCCCCCTATTTCTCATATTGCAAATGGGATAAAAGAAATCCCCAATCGTTTACGAAATTACATTGTGCAGACGCTATCCCAAGCAATCTGCATTTTATCTATCTGAAATCACATTATCTCGAATTCAAGATAATAATAACAGAAGCCGATTATGTTGTCAAAGCCGATGGTTCATTCAAAATTTGAGCAGCGCCAATAATGGTAGGCAATCGCTTCCGACATGAAGGCAAGCCCTCTGCTTTCAACTTGGATAATGGGTTGCCATGCTTCTCCTCTCCCTTTCATCAAATAGATTTCGTGATGAGGAGCGGGATCGAAATAGCCAGACATGTCAAATGTACCATGCCTTCTGAAGACAGCATTCACTTCATAGTCAATTTTCGGTGCAGTTGTCAGCGGATTGCCGACCGAATGCTCCAGTAGAAAACCACTTTCTCCTTTTTTATGATCGGTTCTCTTCATCGTTATACCATCGGCGGAGGCCTTCGCTTTTTCCTTGAAATGTTTCAAATGATTATACGCTACTGTCGTTCCAACTTCTTTCGTGAATGTCATCGGCTCTCCTTTTTCATCATAGGACAACTCAATGTCCACACGCGTTCGGAAGCTATCCCCGTTTGGATCAAAACCCCGCCCATCGCCTTTGAAAAAATGATTCGGCGACAGCGGATTCGGATTTCGGATCCACTCATCTTCAAGGAATGTTGTATAGCGGAATTTCCACCGGTCAACGTTCGTAATTTCACGCTCCCGCTCATTGATCGGCTTTAACATGTCTCTTATTTTGCCGATCGATTTAACCGTCGTAAACGTTTCAACAGCTGATTCTGATGTGGACGTATTTGGATTTATCATGCCAAACAGGTTGGACAGCACAGATTTCGCAGATGTCATCCGTTCATCGGATTTAATCAACGGACGTCTTGACCGAATCGTATAGACGTACGATTGATCTACATCGATGTCACGGTCGATAAATCGATTCGTGTCAATTTCAGCTATAAATTCTCCGTTTCGGTAAATTTCATATTTCCCAACGTCTTTAATTTCCTCCCAGGAGAGCGCAATTTGCGTCTTTGCGACAATCGTCGTCATTACAAGCAATTGCAATGGGTTTTCGACATTTTTCTCTTCCGCGAAGGCCGATGTTTGCATGGCAATCACATCGACGACTTGATTATTTTCAACCCGCTCAATCATGTAATGATATAGCTTGCCATGTTTGAAGTCTCCGTCTTGAAATTCTGGGTAGGACCCTTCGTACAAATGCTTGCCATCCTTATATACATTATAAAATCCCCCGACGTCATTCCATGTGAACGAAATTAGGTCTTGCTCATGCTTTACGGATTTGATTTCAAATAGCATACAGACCGCCTCCTGCTTTCATTTTGCTGCAATGACAAACCACCTAAACATTGCACAGCTTTTTATTGTCAATGCCCTTGTTACCGAGTTGCGAAACAAGTGAAGGGAGGGTCTTTAGTCCCGAGATGAGCATAACTATCTGAGATTGTGCCATAACTTTCAAAAGCGTTTTTAGTTCGTTCGTAAAGTCCCGTTTTAGTGATAACTTCATTTATTCAATAGATAACTTTGTGAATCCGATAGATAACTTCATGGATTCGATAGATAACTCTTCACATTCAATAGATAATGCTAAACTCGGAAAAAATCATTCTTAGAATCGCAAAATAAAAACCCGCCCCAGAAAGTGTCCGAAGCGGGTTTAAATTATTTCAGCTCCCTCAATTCCTTGCTGAGCTCTAGAAATTTCCGGTCTAATTCCGCATACTCCCCGTCGCCGGGCTTCAGCATGCTTAATTTTCCTAAGACTGCTTGCAATTCGGTTTCGATACGAAGTCGTTCGTCGATGGACGTTTCCTTTCGTGGTGCGGTCTTCTGTTCCTCCCACTCCTGCAGCGACTGCGGCAATTTCCGGATGCTCCCTTTTTCAAATACGAGCAAGTTATCCGCCATTCGCTCGGTGAAGTAACGATCATGCGAGGCAAAAAGCAGTGTTCCCGGAAAAGTCGACAATGTCTTTTCGAGCTGCTCTCTCGATGGTAAATCCAAATGATTCGTCGGCTCATCCAATAGCAACACGTCCGTTCCTTCGAGGATGAACTGCATGAGTTTCACCTTCACTTTTTCACCTTGGCTCAACTGACCTAATGGCAACTGCCAATGCTTCTTGTTAAAACCGAGATTTGTCAATTGTGTCCGAATCATCCCTTGCTCCTGGTACGAATCCGCATGAAAATGTTCCGAAAGCGTCACGTCTTCCGGCAAATCAAGCACCGCTTGGCTCATATAGCCGATTGACATGCCTTTCGTCAGCCACAAATCCCCTTCAAAATCCTCCTGCCCCATCATCATTCGGAAAAGAGTCGACTTTCCGCTTCCATTTGCACCGACAAGCGCAAACCGCTCACCAGCTTGAACAGTGAAGGATACGTCTTTGAACAATTCGTTGCCGGCATAGGCTTTTCGGACATTCTTCAGTTCCATGACTCGATGCCCTTTTTTCCTCCGCCCTTTCATATCGAATTCGACCGTAATTTCCTCTTCAGGTTTCTCGACTCTTTCTTTTTCAAGCTCCGCCTCCAATCTCATGCGTTTCGAGCGGATCTGGACATCCTTCTTCTTTGCCTTCATACGCCAATATTCTTTTGCCCCCATCGCGCCGCCGCCTTTTTTCATCGATTCCCGATGTGCTTTCTCGGACCATTCCGCAAGCTGCGCCATCTGCTCTTCCACTTTTGCAATCTTTCGTTGCTGTTGAATGAAATGCTGTTCTTGAATCGCCCGGTTCATCTCTTTTTTCTTCCGATACGCCGAGTAATTACCCGTATACAAGGTCAGCCTCCCATGTTCAATCTCAAAAACGAAATCTGCCGTCTGGTCGATGAAATGCCGATCATGCGATACAATTAAATATGTCGCTTTCCCTTCATTAATAATTCTCACCAATTCGTCCAAACTTCTCGCATCTAGATGGTTCGTCGGTTCATCCAATAAAACGACCGCACTTTTCGAAGAAAGCGCTGCCGACAGACGCATCTTCATCCGTTCGCCACCACTCGCAGATGCATACTCAGCCTCCTCAGGAACACTCCATTTCGAACGGTACAAAGATGTTTCAGACTGTTCCCAATCGACGATACCTTCAACTGCTTGCTCTTGTTTGAAATATGTGATGCTCGGCTTTTTCCCAATCCATTCAATGGAGCCCGACGTCGGTTTAATTTCCCCCGCGAGCAAGGATAATAATGTAGACTTCCCCGCCCCATTCGGACCGACAATCGCAATGCAAGCCCCTTCCGGCAGCTCTGCTGAAACTTGTTCCAAGATGATCGTATCTCCAATCGAGTACGTCAGTTGATGAATATTCCCTAGTAACATAATGATTCCTCCCCTTGTGGAGGGCATAAAAAAATCCCTCCGGATGATAACGGAAGGATCGGTAATCATAATCCAATTTTTAAAAACCTCAAAAAATCCCTGTAAATAGGGATAGACACCGTTGAGGAAATGACATAAAAATGGACAGACCAATCCTGTTCTCCGTAAGAATGAAACTTTTCTTTTTCCGGATTTCCAAGATTAGTTGTACATCGTCCACACGTCATTCCCTTCCTCTATAGATGCATTTCATTATACTATAATTCAAAAATTCTTTCAACGGTACGTTGCGGCAAATTCGTCTTCATTGTAGATCTTCTTCCTTCCAAATTCGCTCCCATTGTACATCATCATCCGTCAATTGGACACGATATACGTCCGGATTCGTCAATGCCTGCCACTCCTGAAAACCGATCCGCTCGTCATAACATCTCAAAAGAAGTGTCATCAGATTTCCATGCGTCACGAGTATTACCTTAGATCCGTCAGGCAGTTCATCCACGACATTACAAACACGCTCCATCGCTTCGTGGGAAGATTCTCCGCCTTCATATTTTAAATGGTCATCGAGGAACGTATCCTCCAATTTCAACAACCAATCTTCAAAAGCATGTGAACTCAACGTCCGCTCCGCCAATCGGCTGTCCTCCTCGATGTGGATCTTTTTTTCGTCAGCAATCGCTTCAGCTGTCCTTCTGGCACGAACGAACGGACTTGAAATGATTCGATCTGCTTCCAATTCCGAAAAAAAATCCGCAAGCTTTTCGGCCTGCACAATGCCCTCTGCAGTCAAATCCGCATGCGGCGACTGCCCATCTGCCGAACAATGACGAACAATGTAAATTGTCTTCTCCATTTCAACCACCTCCATTCTTGTTTCCCCTTGTTGAATTCAAAGAAAACATGAGTAATGTTCATAACAAAATTCGACAAAAGAATAAAAAACCCTTTGCCAGGAATCCTAAAGCAATGGAGGTGGAGACAATGAAGATTTCGAAAAAATTCACTCAAGCTGGAACCGATATTGAAGAAGTGAAACGGCAAAATGCAAACTCGGGGCTAAGCTACAACGAAGTGAAGGAAGTTCTTGCACGCACCGGCGGTATAGGGACTGGGCAATATAGCGATACGGATCCTGCACAAGTTAGAAAAGCGAACAAGCCGACTGGTAAATGAAAAAACCGGTTCCCATGACGGGGACCGGCTTTTCATTTCATATATTGGTCTAGGAAATGACCGACCTTCACTTTATAAGTCTCACCCGCAAGCGCAAAAGCCTCTCCATGATTCGCGTTCGGGACGAGGAATATATCAGATTCGCTTGAAGTGTTTCGTTCCAATTCTCTTGCCATCTCCGTCGGTACGAACGTATCACTCATACCATGTATATAAAAGATTGGCACACTTGCTTTCCTCACTTGTTTCAAAGCGCTTGCCTCCCTGAATGAATAACCGGCACGGACCTTTGTCAATGCACTTGTGCTATCCAATAGTGGGAATGCCGGCAGATGAAACATCCGGTTCATTTGGTAGGTGAACAATTGGTAGACGGATTGGTACGGGCTATCAGCGATAATGGCATGCACTTGTCGAGGAAGCTCTTTTTCACCGCTCGCCATTAACACTGTCGCAGCTCCCATCGATAAACCATGATAAGCAATTTCCGTCTTAGCACCAAGCTTTTGCACTAATAGATTCGACCAATCGATCAGATCAAGTCGATCTGGCCAGCCGAATCCGTAATAATCGCCTTCGCTTTTTCCATGTCCTCGCGCATCCGGCATGAAGATGTTATAACCTAAATCATTATGATAATACTGTCCGAAGAGCCCCATTTGCTTCGCATGACCTAAATAGCCATGCGTCAAAATGACAAGCTTGTTCGTCGGTTTGGAGGCAGGTAAATAGTAACCCGATAGTTTAAGTCCATCTCTTGAAGTCAAATGGAGGGTTTCGAACTTCTGCGCAGCAACCCACTTTTTCCAGTCGCCATTCAAATATAGCTCCATCGTCTCGTCAGCAACTTCCAAATCGGCATTTCCCTGCAAGTACTCTTTCGGGCCGCGCTTCACTGCCAGCTCATAAAAAAAGAAGCTGCCCGCGACCTGTATCACTAGGAAGACGGTTGAAAACAGAACCAATAACTTCTTCCAATTTATTTTAATCGTTCTCATTCCCTTTATAGTCTCTCGGCATTCAATATGCCTGCTCTTATTATATCGGAATTAAATTGAGATTATATATGTAAATATTAGTTAATTTTTAATTTAGCAAGTGTTTATTATAGTCATGGTGTTCCCTACCTTGTTTTTATGTATAGCTATACAAATGCTACAAACAATAGCTTATATACGAAGGAGGGCATCATCATGAATCTTGTTTTAGAAACACTTTTAATATTTATCGTCGGTACGATACTTCTGCGGATCGGCGGAAGGAAGTCCATTTCTCAGATGACAATTCCGCAGACAATCATCATGATTGCGATTGGAACATTATTAATTCAGCCGGTGACGGGGCATGGCCTATGGACAACATTCGGACTTGCCGTCATCCTCATCCTATGCCTCCTCGCAACGGAATATCTCCAATTGAAATCCGACAAATCAGAGACGGCGATTTCCGGCAAAGCGGTGCCTGTTATCGTCAATGGGACCATCAATGTGGAAAACCTGAAGAAGCTCAGGCTCACCGTCGATAAGTTGGAGGCGCGCTTTCGACAAGACGGAATCAGTTCAATGAAAGATGTCCAGTTCGCCACTTTGGAGTCAAGCGGACAGCTAGGATATATGTTGAAACCTGAAAAACAAGCCGCCACAAAAGAGGATATCCAAAAACTCATTTCAGTAATTCAAAACGGCCAGATGGGGAATCGGAACCATACCGATAATATTTTCACTGAAACGATAACGAAGAAACAGGACGACGCACCAAAGTATTTACAATAAAAAAGCCGCGGCAGATTGCAGGGGGGATGCAATCTGTCGTGGCCTTTTCATTATTGCTCTTTTTCTCGTTTTTTATTCTCATCTTCTTTAGCAGCTTTGTCGGCACTTTTGAATTCTTTGGTATACAACACTTCCTGGGTCGAGCTTAGGCCATTATTTCTTTCAGTCAGTCTTTCGTGAGGTTCCTTTTTCTGATTCATAGAAAAACGCTCCTTTCCGTCAATCTATAATCAGTTTTCCCGACCTGTCGAAAATTAACCGACTGGTTTCATTGAGCTATATAACCGCCATCCATGTCGATTCAATTCCTACTTCACGGGAATTTCAATCTCATAATCAACCGGCTTCATATGATGCATTCCTTTAATTGTCATATATTCGGGCGTCGTATCCGATGAAAATACTAATGTACGCACCTTCAAAATCCTTCCGTTATGAAGCTTTTCAAAGTCTTGTCTCACAGTTGTTTCCAGCGGGGATGAACTTCCTTGCCCTTCAATTGTTACACCGTCAAAAAGGACATCATCATCCGAAGCAATTGTAATTTCGACTCCATCTTCAGTTTTCAATACATCCCTCACCCAAATATCCTCACCTTTGAGCAGGATGGGTTGCTCATTAATCTGGCTAAGCTGAATCTTTTCATCAACGATCGTATAGCCGACAAATTCCTTAACTACCAACTTTAACGTCTCTAAGTCCTTTGGCAAAGCGTCAAAACGCAATTCGAATCCAGAGCCGCGTAATGAGCTACTACTGCCGCTGCCTAACAAATCAATACGCTTTCCGTTCGCATGCAACTCCACTTTTTCAAAAGGAAGATGAATTCTATCAAAATTTTCCACATCCATTGTTCCTTTAATCATTGTTATTGTAGGTGTAGCTGTGAGTGATTTGAATGTAATTGTTCCTTTATCGACTTTCACTGTTTCCTTAATTTTTTGTCTAATTTCGGTTTGCATCGCTTTATTCGGATCATAAGGAAATGAAATACTTCCTGTCATCCACTTTCCGTTCAGTGCACGTTTTTCATATTCCAATGTTAATTTTTTCGCAAATGGGCTAACCGGGGCAAAAGACATTTCTCCTTTGATTTCAGAAGCATCCTCATTGATGATGGATGTACCGCTACCTCTATCCGAATTCGTTAAAAACCCAGTAATCCTCGGCAGCTGAATATCTTCAATTTCATCGAGATTCGAAAGTGTGTAATAAAGGATCAACTGATTCGCATCCGTCATAATGCCCTCTACAGTAAACTCAGTCCCATCCTCAAGTACAACACTTTCCCCAATCGTCTGGCCCAGACCTTCTTCATTTAAATTAGCTAGCGTACTACTCATCAATTCATCGTACCCCATTATTTTCTTGCCATAATAGGCAAACCCATTATAGTTAAAACCGACAACAGATAAGAATAAGAGTGCAATGACAGCCATTAGCCAAATAGGCTTCCGTTTCTTTTTACTAGGAACAGTGTCCAACGCCTGACTAAGCCGCCCTTCCAATTCCACTGGTGCGGTTATGTTACGCAAACGTTCCTGCTCCTCGGCCAATCGTTTTTCAATATCTTTCATGGGATTCACCCCTGTAAGCTTCTCTTATTTTTTTCAATCCTTGAAAAACCCTCGACTTCACCGTGCCGACCGAAACATTCGTCAGTGCGGCAATCGTCTCGTAATCCAAATCGTGGAAGTACTTCAACTGGATGGCTTCTTTCTGATATTCATTCACAAACATGAGCATTTCTTGGATTTCCATTTGCTGTTCACTTTGCAAATACGGATCATGACCCGACTTCTCTGGTTCCCATTCATCCAACAATACAATTTTTTGCCGCTTTTTAAGCATCTGCTTGCAGCCATTTACAAGGATCGTTTTACTCCAGCTGTAAAATGCCGCTTCCTTCTGTAGCTGGTGAATATTCATATACAAACTGACAATCATCTCTTCCATTGCATCCATTGCATCGTTTTCATTTCCCATATATGTCAGGGCAAGACGATAATAGTCGTCCCGCTGATTCATGATCAGTTGAAGCAATGCCTCTTTGCTCCCCTTTTTTGCTTTCTTCACTAACCGAACGACCTTCACGACCTCACCTCTCCCCTATAAGAGTCATCATACCGTGAAAAAGTTCATTTTCACCGAAAATAATTTAGTCCCGGAACATCTGTCATGGTTGTCCATAGTGTAATCGAGTATAGTAAGAACAGGTGATGATATGAAAACAAAAATATATATCGACAACGATACATTCGTTGCAGGAACAACATTGAGGGATGAACGTTTGCCCGAGCATAATAATATGGCGTTTCACGCATGTGAGAAGCCCGAAACTGTCCTCGTAAATCGAAAACGATTGGCGGACATCCTGCAATGCAAGCTGGCGGATTTCGTCAGCGCCAGTCAAACACATAGCGCGAACTTTCATAAGGTGACCCTTGCCGACAAAGGACGCGGCGCTGAAGTAGGGGCGACTGCGATTCCGAATACGGATGCGCTTTACACCGTTGAACCTAATGTGTTGCTCTGCAGTTTCACTGCCGATTGCGTTCCGGTCATTTTTTGGAATGAAGCACGCGGCCTCATCGGCGTCATCCATTCTGGCTGGCAAGGAACGGTCAAGGAAATCACTTTGAAGGTGTTTGAGCATCTGAAAGAAGTTGAGGGATGTCATCCTGCTGATTTCCATGTACAAATCGGGATGGCGTTAAGTCAGGAGAAGTTTGAAGTGGACGAGGATGTATATGTGAAATTCAAAGCGCTCGGCTATGCGGATGAATTAATGTATTTCAATGAAACAACGAATAAATACCATATCGACAACCAGAAAACAGTGAAGAAGCAATTGGAACTGGCCGGGATTCCGGAAAACCGGATCGCCATCGACCGGACATGCACCTATGTGAGCCCGGATGGCTTCTCGTACCGTCAAGATAAGAAAGCGGGACGGCATTTGAGCTTTGTAATGAGGAAGGGGTAAATCTGGCAAGCGATCCTTTGGACGTGGGACGACTCGCTTTGGACGCGCGTCGACTCACTTTGGACGCGCGTCGACTCACTTTGGACGCGCGACGACTTACTTTGGACGCGCGACGACTCGCTTTGGACGCGCGACGACTCACTTTAAGCGCGGGAGGCATTCGTGCCCATATAATCAAAATAGACTGCCGTAGAAAGTCCGTTATCAACGGCTTTCTCAGACAGTCTATTTCGTTTTTATAACGGTCGCAGCGCAACTGTTTCTTTTTGTTTCAATGCTTCTACCATATCGAGCCATTGTTGTGGTTTATTCGGCAAGACCGAATAGTAATCCATTAAGAAATCTACGACTAGGCTGGATGGAATCTCCGTCACTTGCTCATCTGTCGGCATGAAGCAGAAATCGAGGCCTTCCACTGCTTCCCCATCGTTTTTCCATGATGGATGTACATATGTGAAATCGAGGCGCTTGTAGCCGAGATGGGAGAGCACTTCCCTCCGGACGTACGGATTCATAGCCATCACACCGCCGAAAGCGAAATCTTCTCGCTCATATGGATCGTAAATTTCAGCGAACATGCCGAATAGCGTCTTGTCATTTTCTTTCGCCAGCCTCTGTAAATCCTCTTCACGCCGTTTCGCCAAGAAGCGGCCGATGCCAAGGCCCGATTGCCCGATAATCGTGAAATCGGTCATTGCTATATTCCAGTCCGGATAATAGCGGTATTCAGTTGCACCGACTACTTCCCCTTTATGCACCGCAACAAAAACGCGAATGCCCGGATCCTCGAGCGGCTCTTTCCATAAGTCGAACTCCAACACTTCTTCCGGTGGGAAAATCTCCCCTAACAATGTGTGCATTTTTGCAAATAACGGATCTTCAATATTGTTCACGCGAATAAATTCCATCTCTATTTCCCCCTCTTAAACGGATTCTTCCATTCCATTAATAACGCATAGTTATGCGATTCTTCGTCTTCCAAATAGTTTTCAATCAACGTGACAGGCATGCGCCCGCAGCGAAGCAAAAACGAAATGACAGGATCCTTTACTGTTCCACGAACGATCTTCTCTACATATTGCTGCGCAGTCATTTCTCCGGCGACCTTTCCGTAGCCCGGCATGCGACCTCCGCCAAGAACCCGTTCAACGTCGAGCTTGACCGCGAGCTGGTAAATCGCCTGCAACATCCACTTGCCAAGCCCCGCTTTCCGGAACTCGGGGCTAATGCAGATATCGACGATATAAAGTGTGTTCCCTTCAGGAATATGGTTGCGAATAAACCCGCCATCCGTCACATCTTCCCACGTATGCTTTGGTTCATCGGGATTAAAATTCACGAGCAGCGTCGTAAGGGAACCAATGATTCGACCGTTATATTCAACACAAATGGCCCCATCAGGAAACAGGCTTACGTGGTTCTCCAACTGTTCACGGCTCCACCATAAGTCTTCCGGAAAAGGCGGCGGAAAGCATTCCGCCTGAAGTGCGATCATGGCATCGAAATCCGCATGTGTATAATTGCGAATGGCAACAGGAATGAAGCTCCCGTTATGGGAGACCATCACCTCACTGCGATATGCCACTGCTCTCACTCCCGACTGGGCTAGTAGTACCCCAATCCGTGTACAAATCGGTTCTGCGATCACGCCATGTGGTCACCGAACCTTTTTCACGCACTTCGTATAACAGGCTCAAATCGAGATCCGCCGTAACGAGCATATCGTGATTCAGCTCTCCTTCCGCTGCCAACCCTTTTGGTGGGAATGGAATGTCGTTCGGTGTAATGATTGCGGCTTGCCCAAAGTTCGCGCGCATGAAATCTACAGTGTTTAGGGAGCCGACCGTTCCCGTCAACACGACATAAACTTGGTTTTCAATCGCTCGCGCGTGGCTCGTATAACGGACGCGATGAAACCCGTGACGGTCGTCTGTGCAAGAAGGACAGAAAATGACATCTGCTCCCGCGGCCTTCACCATCCGAACGATTTCAGGGAATTCGATATCATAACACGTCAAAATGGCGATCCTGCCTTTTTCCGTATCGAACACTTTCAGCTCGTTTCCAGCCGCCATATTCCAGCCTTCTATTTCGAAAGGGGTTATATGCAACTTCGCTTGCTCCTCCACTGTGCCATCCGGGAAGAAAAGATGAGCGACATTATAAAGGCGCCCCTCACGCTGGATAACATGAGTGCCGCCGATAATATGCATGTTCGTTTCTTTGGCGAGCGTCGTGAACAGTTCGATGTATTGATTCGTAAAGCCCGGCAGCGCCTCAATTGACAGCGCTTTTCCATTTTCATCACCAATCGAAAGCAACTGCGTCGTGAAGAATTCCGGAAATAAAACAAACTCAGCCCCATATTCTTGGGCATTGCGGATATAGTGCTCACATTGCGCCTCAAACTCTTCGAAAGAGCTGATTGCATGCAGATGATATTGCACAGCAGAAACGCGAAGTTTCATTAACCTAACCCCCTATTATGTGTAGTTAGCAACATCATAATACACGGGGTGGGTAATGTCATTCATTATTTTCACGGTGGATGTCGTCATTTTGTTAGGCATAAAGTTACAAGATGAGCATAAGTTGCAAAGATTGCGCCATAACTACCGAGAACTCGCGCATAAGTAGCCGAGATTGCGCCATAACTACCCTAAACTAGAGCATAACTCGCAATCTTTGCGACAAATGAAAAGGATGCCGACAAAATCGTCGGTCATCCTTTGTAAAATCTATTTCTTCTGCTGTCTTTTCATTTCATTACGCGCTTCTTGTTTGATCGACTCTAACTGCTCCTCCGCTTTTCTTGCCGCATCGTTCGCCAATCCCGCAGAGTCTTTCGGAAGCCCATTTGGCTTTTCATCTTTATCGCCAGCATAGCTTTTCATGATGATAATCACTCCTTCGGTTGATACATTTAGTATTCCCAAAAAAGCGTTCATCATAAACCTCCCGATCATCTCGTCAATGCGTAATACAAAACATACAGCCATCCAAGGATTCCATGAAAAATGGCCCAAAGTATTGATTTATGCACACTCCAAGAAATGACGACAGCTAAACAAGATCCGAGGCCAATGCCTCGCTCCACCATCCTTTTTTCCACCTCATCCCTCCATAGTTTAGTATAGGTTCGCCAACCTTCTTTCATGAACTGAAATTTTTGTCGTTCTTTGTGCAGGAAGCTTATTTTCATTCCGTCAGGGTAAACTTGCACTAAAAAGGATGAATCATTCCATGATGTATGACTGTATCATTATCGGCGGTGGACCAGCTGGGCTAAATGCCGCCCTTGTACTAGGAAGAGCGAGAAGAAAAGTGCTGCTGTTCGATGATAACCAAGCCCGCAATCGAGTGACACGCGAGGCCCATGGGTTCATTACCCGCGACGGCATCTTGCCAGATGAGTTCCGGCGCCTTGCTCGCAGCGATATCTCCCGCTATCCATCTGTTGAAATCAAAAGCGAAAAGGTTGCTTCTATAAAACGACTAGACAACATACATTTTGAACTGGAAACGGCGGAAGGCAACAGCTTTCATACGATAAAAATCATCTTAGCGACAGGCTTGAAGGATGAACAGCCGAATATCCCGAATATCGAAAAGTTCTACGGCACTAGTTTGTTCAGCTGCCCGTACTGTGACGGATGGGAGCTTCGAGATAAACCGCTCGCCGTCATTGCGGATAAAAACGTATACAAACTTGCGAAAGAAGTTTTTGTATGGAGCAAGGATCTGGCCGTGTTCACGAATGGCGAAGGACGGCTTGAGGCGGATGAATGTAATAAATTGCTTGAGAAAGGCATCAAAGTTTATGAAGACAACATCGCTGCGCTGGAAGGTGAAAACGGACAGCTGAAAGGAGTCTGTCTTGAAGATGGAACTCTCATTGACCGCGCCGGTGGATTCGTTACGCCTCTATGGAGCCATAGCAATCAGTTCGCAGAAGAGCTCGGCTGTGAGCTGAATGAATACGGGGGCATCCAGACTGACGAATATGGCAGGACGAATGTGTGGAATGTATATGCAGCAGGGGACACCGCTCATATTGTCCCCGCCCAGCTCGTCATTGCCGCGGGATCTGGAAGCGCCGCCGCGATTGGAGTGAATGGAGATTTGACGAATGAATTTTTTGGTGATTGATTCCAATATGTAAAATGCCTGTGCAGAAGTTGATTGCACAGGCGGTTGTCTCCTTACAGATTAACAACAATGATAAACGCATCAAACCCTGCGGCTTTCAAATCAGCCACTTGCTTGTCCGCATTAGCCTTGTCCGCAAACGAGCCTGTAATTACCCGATAATACGTCGTGCCATTCAGAACGACGATGTCAATGAAGCTGTCGAATCCTTTCGCCTTGAGTGCGGCGATTTGCTGGTCGGCATTGGCTCTCGTCGTAAAGGAACCCGTGACAACCCGGTATAAAACATTGTCTGTCGGTGGCGGTGTGCTTGTTTTTTGCAGGCCTAACGCCTTGGCTAGTCCATTCACATGACCTCTCGCCGCCTTGTCGAGCCATGCGGATGTTTTCATTTTTGCAGCATCGGTCGCGTTGTCGATAAACCCATTCTCTGTCAACATCGCATGCATCCTGCTTTCACGGAGTACGTGGAAATTCTCTTTCTTCTTGCCGCGGTTCGGCATATCGATTAATTTCACAATTTCCGCGTGAATCGTATTGCGTAGTTGAGCGGTAGTAGAAGAATCCGACAGTGCGCTATGGATGTAATCCTCATACCCCGTTCCGCCGCCTGCATTAATATGGATGCTCAAATAATAATCGGCACCCCATGCATTCGCATCATTCGTCCGTTGCACCAAGCTGACTGTCTGATCGCCTGTCCGGCTCATTCGCACCGTCGCATTGGAATATTCATTCACAAGCATATTTTTGACACGCGTTGCGATTGCGAGCGTCACATCTTTCTCCTTTAAACCATTTGCAGTAGCTCCGGGGTCTGTTCCACCATGTCCTGGATCGATATAAATTTTAACCATTTGTCATCTTCCTCTCGTTATTTAATTTTTTTATTCCGTGACTATACATATTCCGCCGTTTTTGATCATCTACATGACAACCACCTCCTTTCGACGTCGTTTTCTTCCGGCATCACCTCCTTTCCGGTCAGCGCCGGGTGGTTTTGCGCGAGTTTCGCACATTTTTGTTCATCTTAGGACTTCCGAACCATTCGCTTCGCCAATAAAAAAAGCGATGCCTATTTCTTTGGCAATCGCTCTTTCACTTCTCGTATTTCTTCAACAATGACGTCGTATTTTTCCGACATCGTTTCCAATAACTGCTGATAACTTTTCTCCCTAGATTCACTGCTTTTCACTTGATACCAAAACAGCCATACGAACAGGACGGCAAACGGGCCCTGTGTCAAAAAATAACCTAGCAGTTCTTTAATAGCCATGCCCATCCTCCTTTTTTCAGGAAAATAAAAAGAACGCCCATTGGACGCCCCTTTGAAATTCCTCTTATTGCGTTGCATGTTTACTTGGCCTGTACTCATTGTAACCTGGAGAAATTCTTCTCGTCATTTCTACGACATTTGCGGCACATCCGACATTTGCGACAAGTTATGTTGCGCCTGACCAATTTCTTTGGCCTGCACCCAGTGTAACCCGAAACAATTTCAATCGTCATTTCTACGACATTTGCGGCACGTCCGACATTTGCGACATCCTATCAATAATGGAATCTTTTATTCTCCCGATTTGGCGATCCGAAACTTGCATATGCCTGCCGATCCACCGCAAACTCTTCCCTTCCAGCAGCCAGTGCAGCACTTCGATTTCACGGTCCTCCGTAATAAGCGGAATACGCTCCTGCACAAGTTGGATTTTCCGCTCATACTCGTACACTTTTTTCAAACGCCTTTCCCTTCTATTGAATTCCCGATAGATCGGATCGCTCGGTCGACCGCCACTCGCTTTTGGCATTGCCGCATCCAGTCCGTAGCGTGCTGTCATCCCCTCGCTGACTTCATTCATTCCTTCCCGAATGACTTTGACACTGTTGATCATCCAATGGTAATCCTTCAATAATTGATCCATTTCCTCCTTCATCATGACAATCACCCCTTATTTTTGTTTCATTAATGAAACAATATGTCGCTAATGAAACTTATTAGTCAACACTTTATCATGGAGAAGTTTCATTTGCAACTACTATAAATTAATTAAGTTGTCACGAAAGAAACCACAGTGTATAATGTCCATAATGAACAGGGGGTTGCACAATGTATTCTATAGGCCATGAAATTAAAAGGATTCGGACTGAAAACAGATTGTCCCAAGAGGAGTTTGCAGATCGGATCAATCAAAAAATAGGTCTCTCGATTACGAAAGGAATGGTATCGAAGTGGGAATCCGATTCGATCGAACCTAAAACAAGGATGATCAAAGCGATTGCGGAGACATTCCACGTTTCATTGGATCAGATGCTCGGCTTAAATGTGCCCGAAAAGCCATCAACCGTTGAAACGATCGCTGCCCATATCGACGATGATTTAACGGAAGAAGAACTGGTGGAAATAAAAAAATATATCCAATTCATCAAGTCGCAACGAAAGTGAGGTGGTTCCATGACCTATGAATCCCTGATTGCCCAATACCCCCACTTGGTCATCAAGGAAGTCAAAACGCTTCCATCCGGGCTCGCGGGCCTTTATATGGACGATGTCGTACTTATTGATAAAAATAGGAGCCATTACGAAAAACATTGTATTTTGGCGGAGGAAATCGGTCATTACGAAACGACATATGGCGATATTACCGATCTTCAGAAACTGACGAATTTGAAGCTGGAACTCGCTGCAAGGAGATGGGGATATGAAAAAATCGTTTCGTTAGATAAATTGATCGAATGCTATGAATCAGGCTTTAAAAGCGTTGAGGAAGTGTGCACGCATCTTGAGGTAACGGAGGATTATTTGATGGCTTCCATTGTTCATTACCACTCCCGTTTCGGTGTTTCGACGAGCTATAAAGGGTATGAAATTTTCTTCGACCCCTTATATTTGCGGAAGCAATAATTTTTTTTGGAGACAAAACGAACATATGTTTGTTTTGTTTGAGTAAAAAAGACCAAATCCATTACGGTTTGGTCTTCTTGAAGGTTTATGAGCACTTATGCGGATTTATGAGCGCTCGGCTACGGTTTATGAGCACTTATGTGGATTTATGAGCGCTCGGCCACCGTTTATGAGCGCGTATTCCGATTTATGAGCTCTCGGCTGCCGTTTATGAGCGCGTATGCCGATTTATGAGCGCTTGGCTGCCGTTTATGAGCACTTATTCCGATTTATGAGCACTCGGCCACCGTTTATGAGCGCTTGCCGCGATTTATGAGCGCTCGCCTAATAAATTATTTCCCCAGTTCTATTTTAACATCACCGGTAATGTAGTTAGGGTAGCTCGTCAATTCAAAGGATAGTGGGTTCGTATAATGGGTCGCTCCAAACGTCATATCCCAATGCCGCGTCCCTTCTTCGTCCACATGCATCCCTGTCGATGAAATATGGATCTCCTTACCTTTCGCATCTTTGCCTGTAGAAATTATGTCATAGGTATGCATAGGATTCCCGTCCCTGTCCGGCATGATAAGATGCATTCCCGACTGTCTAGCCTCTAAGATTTGCAGCCTATCGTCTTTCGGGCCGTTGATGATCTCGCCTTTCACCGTATCGACAACCAGCGTCGCTTCATCTTTATCCAATGCTTGCATTTTATTGATGCGCAAGTAAAGCCTTTTGGGTTGCTCAAAGTAATTGCTTTGCAAAAAATAAGTTTCCCTGCCCCTTGCCGAGACGCCATTCATGATGGATCCCCATACCTCCCCAGTTTCATCCTCCAATCGCATATCTTCAAATTGAAGGATTTTTTTCGTATTTGCTTCATCAAAATCAACTTTTACAGCTACACGTAAAGGATAAATGGTGATTTCCTCAATCGTTAGTTTTTGCGATTCAACCTCGATTTCTTCATTCAACACGAAAGTCTTCCCTGGCTTTACGTTCTCCTGTAATTCAAATGGCAATGAAAACGAAATATCTTCCCCTTGGAATGAAACATCCATATCCAGTGTGAATAATAATTTCTTGAATTTCATGGGACTTTCAAAGTGGTACGTAACTCGATTAGCTACTTCCTTAGGGTTATCAAAAACATCTATACCTCCATAAGAAATGCCGCTTGGTGGAATCCCCTCTTCATGCTTTAAATCAACTGTTCCCAAAGAAAGTGACTTCAACTTATCTTTTGATTTAAGTGTGTAATAAATATTAATCCCCGTCTCATCCAAAATTGCACCATCTATCGTCAATGTCAGCCCATTTTCCGTTTGAACCGCATCGACTTTTTGGTAATAGTCATTTTTAAAGATACCTTCCAATCCTTTATCAAACTGTATTAAATCCACGAACTTCTCCATGCCTGGAATTGACGCAACCGCGTTTGCAAATGCCGGAGACACACGGATGGATGTGACAAATGTAAAGAATAGAAGCGCGGCTACAGCTAATGACAAAATCCTATTACGCTTCTTCCGCGCTTTCACCTTATCACGTCTCGCTCGGTCAAAGCCTCGGCGAATTGCATCATCTGCTTCGTCTAAGGGAAGATGGATTTCATCCAACTGATCTTTCATTTCCAATAGTTTTCTTTCTTCCTTCTCAAACATGATCCATTCCTCCTTTGTCCCCGAAGTGGCTTCGCAACGATCGCAATATGTTATGCAGCCGCGATTTGACCGTGCCTTCCGGTAAGCTCGCTAGTTCCGCGATTTCCTTTATTTTCACGTCTTGAAAGTATTTTAGATAAATCAATTGCTGTTCGTCTGGTTTCAAGGTGGCCAGCGCTTCAGTCAATTCCAATCGGTATTCGTCTTTCCTCCCAATTGCTTCGTCCACTTCTCCAGTTATGACATACCGTTTTCCTCGTTTTAACTGATCTTGGCAATAGTTCATCATAATGCGGATAAGCCAAGTCTTCACATACGCCGGTTCTCTGACCGTATGAATTTTTTTATACGCCCGATATGTTACTTCTTGAAGTGCTTCCAACGCATCCGCCTCATTTTTCAAGAAGAAAAACGCTGTTCGAAGGAGAGCTTCTTTATGGAGTTGCATGAGCGCTAGAAAGGCCTCATCGTCCCCACGTATCGCTTTTTCACTTATCTCTTTCTCATCCATTCCCAACACCTCATTCCCCTTCTTACACATTAGACTGCGTAAACTCGAAAAGGTTCAAAAATTATGTAAAAAATTGCCCGGAGAAAATCCCCGGGCGAAATAGATCCTAATATCTTCAAGTCGTCAGCACTTCCCACTCGCGTTCATTCATGAAATCCTTTGCTAAACGGTTTGCTTGATCGGTGATTTCCTCGGGGTAAACTAACACTTCCAGAAGCTTTATCGCATTTCTTGAGGTGGACGGACCCGAACGAATCTTGTAATCAAAATGAATATCGCCATCTTTGAATGTCTCTGTAAAATGATAATTTTCATAGGTATGCTTCATCATTTCGGTCAATTCAATATCATGCGAAGCTGTAATATTGATCCCTTTGCTTTTTGAAAGCCATTTCATTATAGCTGCGGATGCGGCGATCCGTTCCACAGTGTTTGTCCCTTTCAGAAGTTCGTCAATAACCGAAATGCATGGTTTCCCTTCTTCAAGAAACTTGATAATCCGCTTCAACGATTTAATTTCAGCAATGAAGTAACTATCCCCTTGCAGCACATTGTCCTGCACAGCCATTGACGTTGCAACAAAGCTTGGTTTCATTGACCACTTATTCGCCAGTACAGTATGAATCGTTTGCGACAATATGGCATTTATGGCGACCGCCTTGCTGTACGTCGATTTTCCGGACGCATTCGATCCAGTAATCAGCGTACATTTTCCTAAACGTGAGCTGTTGGTGACAGGTTCATCAAGTAACGGATGCGCCATGTTGGTGAAAGAGATTTCCTCCGAATCGGTAAAATTCGGCGTGCAGTAGGAAGTGAGTGTGTGGCGATAAAAAACGACCGCCACCGCGGCATCCAGTTTTCCGATCACTTGCCAGACTTCCCGATAATTTTCTTTATGTTTTGTTACTGCGTCAATAATCTTGCTATAGGAAATAAAATCGATGAGGAATAAAATGCGGATATACTCGAAAATGACATCGAATTCACCGCTTCCTTTATTGCCGATCGAAACGAAATTAGTAAGAAGCAAAATCCTTTTGAGCGGTTTCAAATTAGCTTTCAACCGATTCGTGTATTCGGAAATTGAAGCGTCTTGCATTGTCGACAGTTTCTTCCCTGTATTGATGATGCTGGCGGCATAAGTAACAGAATGCAGGCCGTATTCCAACGCGTTTTTATGACGGTAATATGTAAATGCATTTACAAGAAATGATAGAAAAAGACAAAGGAGGCCCCATTTCAATTGGAAAAACAATAAGATGATCGAAGCAACCGGCATGAGTGCCAGAAAGAGAAAAACGTTTGGATTCTTAAGCGTTTTGTTGGATTTGCCATAGAAAAATGAAGAAGAATCCGTATAGTCCCGCTTACCAAGCTTCGACAACGTATGTAGGATTTCCTCACGGAGTTCTTGATTGTTTTCCAATACTATGTACAGTTTTTCATCTCGTTCGACATGGTCAAGGGAAAGCGTGATATCCCTTAGCTGATTTAATAAATACTCAGATCCGACGCTCGTTTGTGTATAGTTGATCTTTTCGAAAACTTGGTCCATCGACAAGTCATGCCATGTGAGCAAATCGACACCATCATAGTTGGAAATGCTATTCTTCTTATTCTCCCAGTACGAGGACACGGAGTCCGAAGCTTCGCGTTGCCTACTAAACATGCCGGTTTCCCATTCTTTCCGAAATTGCTTCCGCAACTTTCTGTTCTTCGTCAGTAAATGGATAGTGACAAGGATTGTGATTGCTGAAAAGATTAGAATTATATATGACAAACGATCACCCCATTTGATTGCTTATTCTATATACGGAAGAAAATGGTTTAAGTTTCGTCAAAAAAGACCAAATCGCTTATGGATTTGGTCTTTTTTGGAGTTAATGAGCATATTCCCTCGTATATTATGAGCGCTTATTCTGATTTATGAGCCCTCAGCCGCCATCATGTTCCGCAGAATGTTCTGTATGGCGTAGTTGAGGCGGACGGTGCGACATATTTTTCTTGTTCGGCTGTGTAGGCATACGGATCTTCAAGTATGTTCAGCAATTTTTCCATTACGCCGAAGTCGCCCTCGATCGCTGCATCCAAGGCTTCCTCTACACGGTGGTTGCGCGGGATGATGGATGGATTACTTTTACGCATCAGTTGATTCACTTCTACTTCGGACTTCTGCTGTCTTTCAAGCCGCGCCTTCCAGCGTTCGTGCCACTCGTTAAATTCCGGAGTCTTACACATCGGCAGCATATTCAGATCCCCTACTGTCAATGCACGGAACGTATTCGTATAATCCGCTTGATTGTCTTTCATTATGTTCAACAGGTCCTTCACGAGCTTTATATCCTGCTCTTCTTCATTGAACAAGCCGAGCTTCCTTCTCATGCCTGTCAGCCAATGCCCGTGATAGAGCTTTGCAAATCCCGACAATGTTTGTTGCGCGATGTCGATCGCTTTTTCTGAGTCTTCATCGAAGAGCGGTAAGAGCGTCTCTGCTAAACGCGCTAGATTCCATTCGGCGATTCCGGGTTGATTGCCATAAGCATAACGCCCTTCACGATCGATGGAGCTGAAGACGGTCGCCGGATCATACGTATCCATGAAGGCGCATGGTCCATAGTCGATCGTTTCACCGCTGATTGCCATATTATCCGTGTTCATGACACCGTGGATGAAGCCGACCAACTGCCATTTTGCCACTAATGAAGCTTGCTTTTCCATCACTTTTTCAAAAAAGGATACATAAGGATTGGAGTCACTTGCCACTTCCGGATAATGCCTTTCAATGGTATAGTCTGCAAGCGTCCGTAAATCTTCGACGACTTGGCGTGCAGCCGCATATTGGAACGTGCCGACACGGATATGGCTTGCCGCAACACGTGTCAAAATAGCTCCTTCGAACGTCTCTTCACGATAAACCGGCGCTCCTGTTACGACGACTGAAAGGCTTCGCGTCGTCGGGAGTCCGAGCGAATGCATCGCTTCGCTCATAATGAATTCACGAAGCATCGGACCAAGTGCCGCCCGCCCATCGCCGCCACGCGAAAATGGCGTCCTGCCAGAACCTTTCAACTGAATATCGACTCGATTTCCTTCAGGCGTTATCTGTTCGCCAAGCAGCACAGCTCGTCCATCTCCGAGCATTGTGAAATGTCCAAATTGGTGCCCTGCATAAGCTTGTGCGATTGGTGCAGCGCCTTCAGGAATTTTGTTTCCCGCAAGGATATCTATTCCTTCTTTGCCTTGCAATATTTCTGCGTCCAAACCGAGCGCTTCCGCCAGTGGGTGATTGAAGATGACTAACTCTGGTGAAGGAGCTTCCTCCGGATTGGTTTCTGCGTAAAATGGCTCCGGCAGCCGAGTGTAACTGTTATCGAAATGCCATCCGAAACCTTTGCTCTCTGTCATCGTTCTCAACTCCTATTTCTAAGTTGTCCTATTCATAATCAAGTGCGATTATTTCTGTTCTAAGACTGCAAAATAATTATCTTCATTATCAGCAAAGTTGAACACTCTGCCTGTAGGCATGGTGACCAGTTCGCCAACTTTCACTTGTTTGCTTTGTAGTTCCTCATAGAGTGAATCGAGGTTTTCCGTGAATAATAGCAGCGAAGGAGGTTGAAGATTCAATTCCGGCTGCATTTTAGCGATAAGCTCTTTATTATGCAGAACGATACTCGTTTCTGCCTCCGAAGTCGGAGCAATTTCGATCCATCTCATTCCTTGACCATTATCCTGCTCGGAAATTACGACAAAACCAACTTTCTCGGTCCAAAACGCTTTTGCTTCATCTTGATTGTTTACATACAACATAATTTGTCCGATTTTATGAATCATTTTCAGTTCCTCCCTTTCCATATCTTGTATTCCGATAAAGCTACTTCTAATCTTACAGTAGTATTCGGGTAATCGCACAGCTCAACCATTCACCAATTGGCGGCCCTTCGATTAACCGAGATTTGCACACCTTCACTCATAAATCCATCAATTCAGGGAACCGTATTGTAGAACTTTGGATATGAATGAAAGGAGGAAAATGAAAATGGTGAAAATTGCTGTTGAACAGCCTTATGAAGACGTCATGAATGCACTGGTAGCAAAAGGCTATGAAGCAAAGATGTTTACAACGGACGAAGACGTGACCGGCTATGACATCGGAATCGTCCGAGCACTCAACGAAGGGAATACACATGAATTCAATTTCCCTGTCATCACGATGAAAGGCATGTCAATTGATGACGTTGTCCAAGCAGTTGAAGAAAAAGCAAGTCTCCTCCAATAAGCTTCCCCGAAACAGAATCCACAATACAACCCGCCAATCGACTGAATGATTGGCGGGCTGCATTGATTACTCAAGCATGATAATAATATGTCTGACGTCTGCGTGAAGCTTCCAGCTGTTCCGCTCTGTATCTACGTTGAAAAGCGCGAAGCTCATCTAATTGTCCATTCAGGCGAGGGTCCTGCGACATCATTTCCTCTAACTCCGAAGGATTGAGTTTCCCCTTTACCTTCTCTATTTCATCTTCAAAAAATAACGACATGTCCATACCTCCTCCCCTTTGATTGACAAGGGAAGTGCGCGGTTTGGATTCACGATTCCCCCGTCTCCATAGAGTACGTCAATTTACAGACAGGACAAGAGGTAAGTGTACAGTTTTTATGATTTTAAATAAATATCATAGTTTCAAAGCACTACAATGACACGGAACAAACGTTCTTGTCGGAATAGACTTTCTTTTACATTTACTGTATACTATAAACAACAGACTAACCACGATTACGTAGACACCAGACGATATGGAAAGGAGGATATAGAGATGGAGGAAAGGATACTTCAATTGCTTGAAGGGTTAAAGTTGGAGATGGGTAGTTTAAACGCCAAGGTCGACAATATTGAATCGGAAATGAGTGATCTTAAATCCGATGTTGGCAGCTTAAAATCAGAAATGCATAGCCGGTTTGATCGAGTCGATCATCTTTTAGAAGAAATTGGCGGTCAATTTGAGCACCAAACTAGCCAGCGCATTTCCGAAGGACAAGCTGTCTCAAAGGAACTCATGAGCATTAAATCACGAATCTTTGACTTGGAATCAAAAAATATGTAAATAGGATTTATGTATATGTAAGACAGAACCTAAGGCAGCCGCTGTAGGCTCTGTTTTTTCATGAATGATTAGGACTCCATTAAAATTGTAATGATGATGCCCAGTGCAATACCGACAAACACAGTTGCTGAATATAGAAACACCCGCCTCATTCCCTCATCCTTCCGTCACTCTTTTTACCAATATATTAACGAACGGGACAAAACATGTTAGAAACAGAGCAATGCAATTCCCCTCAGCCTTGAGACGTAGGTGAAAATCAAACATACGACTGGTAAGTTATTCAATTGAATAAGGTAGAATAGAATAAAATGGGACAGAAGGAGAATGGATATGAACAAATTTCTATGGGCCACACTGCTGGCGGTTATTTTAGTCGTCTTCGGCACGTATGGGTATAACAAGTGGTTTGCAAAAGCTAGTGGAAATGATATTTCAATTGAAAAAGACAATGCCGACGCATTGAATGTGGATATTGACTTCGGAGTTGGCAACTTGTACATCCAAGGTGGTGCCCCTGAATGGGTCAGCGGGGAGTTTTCCTATAATCACAAACGACTGGAGCCGAAAGTAACATATAAGACTCGGAAGGACGTCGGCTTCGTCAAAATTAAGCAAGGCTCAGGAACAATATTCGGCTTCAATAAACGCAACGTCGATAACGAATGGGATCTCCAATTGACAAATGAAATTCCTATCGATTTGAACGTTGACATGGGTGTTTCAAAATCGACCTTGAACCTTGAAGGACTCCAGCTAAATAGCCTTTCCATTGACAGCGGTGTTAGTGATTCCACCATCGATCTGAGCGGCGAATGGAATAAAGGCTTCCGTGCTGATTTTGACTTAGGAGTTGGCGACGTAACGATTATCCTTCCGAAACAGACCGGCGTTAGAGTAAATGTTTCAAAAGGGATTGGAAGGGTTGATTTGAAAGACTTCACGAAACAAAACGATGGCGTATATGTCAATGACGCCTATTCAGGAGCAGACACGATCATAGACATTTCCCTCGACATCGGCGTTGGCGATGTAAAAATTAAGACGGCCGAATGAGTTGAGTCTACTACTAACACCTCGAAATATAGTAAAAAGGCCTTAATAATATACTTGGCAAATCATAAATTCACATTATTTTCACGTTTCACTTGCAATTTCGCATGATTCGTTGTAAAGTGATAGTTAATTTAATAATATCTTATTTCGCAAGTTTTGAAGTAAGGATAGAGGCGCAAAGACCATCAGTACACAATCAGAGGACAATGAGATCCTATGAAGATTGTGGAAAGGGGAATTTGCCGAAGTGGAGAGACTCTCATTTATCTCGAAGCTGGTTCTGGGTTGAATAAGTCCAGGATTGTCATATAGGAAACTATATGGAGGGCTATCTTATGCACAGAAATAATTTATTTCATTATTTCAAGCAACAACGAGCCCTCGTTGTTGCTTTTTGTGTTCTTTTTTTCAATTGCCCTTCTCCCTCTATTTTATTTACCAAAATAAAAGACAGGATGTGGAGAAACAATGAATTTCGGACAAATTGTAACAGCAATGGTAACTCCTTTTGATGCACATGGTGAGATTGATTTCCAAGCAACGAGGAGCTTGATCAATCACTTAATCGCAAATGGATCAGACGGCTTGGTAGTAGCAGGGACGACAGGTGAATCCCCTACATTATCGAACGAAGAAAAAGTGAAGTTGTTCAGATTTACAGTGGACGTGGTGAACGGAAGAGTCCCGGTCATTGCCGGAACTGGCTCGAATAACACGAGAGAATCAATCGAACTGACAATGCATGCAGAAGATGCAGGCGTCGATGGCATCATGCTTGTCACTCCGTACTACAACAAGCCTTGCCAGGAAGGGTTATATCAACACTTCAAAACGATTGCGGCGGCCACTTCTTTACCGGTCATGCTGTACAATATTCCAGGGCGCAGCGCTGTCAACATGTCAGTCGAAACGACGATCCGCCTGTCGGAAATTCCAAATATTGTTGCCGTGAAAGAGGCGAGCGGTGATTTAGACGCGATGGCTGAAATTATTGAACGTACACGTGAAGGTTTCTCATTGTATAGCGGCGACGATGCGCTAACGCTTCCAGTGCTATCAATTGGCGGAACAGGCGTCGTTTCTGTATCTGCTCATGTGTTGGGGAATGAAATGCAAACGATGATCCGCAATTTCAAAATCGGCAATATAGTAGAGGCTGCCAACAATCACCGCAAACTATTGCCGAGGATGAAAGCACTCTTTGCAGCCCCGAATCCTTCACCTGTAAAAGCAGCGTTGAATCTTAAAGGAATCCAAGTCGGCGGCGTTCGCTTGCCGATGATTCCGTTGAATGAAGAACAACTATATTCGCTAGAACGTGCACTGTCTAACAATGAAGAAGTAACCATCTAATTAACACAATCCATCCTTCGAGCATTTATCCTCGGGGATGGATTGTTTTTTTAATAATGTATCACCAAACTATACCTATTCCGTTTCTGATTCACCTTTATTTTTTCTAGGCTTCATCACAAACGCACCGCCGATTAGGAAAGCTCCGCTAACATAAAAGACAGATACTACACCTACCCAGCCGCCCACCGCCCCGAAAAAGACCGGTGCAATGAATTGAGAAAGCCGATTGGTCATTAATCGAATACCAAGAACTTCACCCGTACGCGATTTTGGCGAAGCATTGTAGGTTGTCGTCATAGAAATCGGCTGACCACACCCTAATCCAAACCCCATCAGACAGCTAAAAACACAAAAAAGAATGATGTTACTAGATGAAGTGAAAACGAGAAAAGAAGAACCTGCAAGCAAAATAGAACTGAATAAAACAACTTCGCGACCAAACAGCTGCAGTAATTTAGGCAAAACAAACCTGACAATCATCGTCGCCAATCCTTGAATGGCAAGGATCCAACCAATTGTAGAGGTTGAGAGTCCTATTTCCTTTCCGTACAGCGGAAAGTAAGCAACGAAAATGTCCTTTGAATACAGCACAAGCGCACTTGAAAATAACGCTTTTTGAATGAGAGGTTCTTTCACTAGCTGCAACGAAGAACGAAGACTTACTTTTTCTGCGGGCTGCTCCTTCAGTACGACTGGTATAAAAAAAGCAAAAGCGATTAAAAGAATGCAAATAATCATAGATACGAGAAAACCGGCAGAATGAGAAAAATGCTCAGATAAATAACCACCCATTACGGGACCAACGAATGCCCCTGCGGCAACAGCTAATGCAAACATACTAAAATAATAATCCCGTGTTTCCTTTGTCGCATGATTGCCAAGCACATTTTGTAAAGAGATAGCAATAAATATACTAGAGGAACCTACAAAAACTTGACTGACGTATAATGCCCAAATCGATTCGAATAAGTAAGGAACCAACATCCCGATCGCCATCCCTAGCAAACCAAGAATGACCGGAAGGCGATCTCCAATTGCATCCGTTAATTTCCCGGCCTTAACAGCGATTAACAGCGGCAACGCGGCAAAGGACGCTGTCAATATCCCAATTTCCAACATGGAAGCACCCATGTCGTATGCGGATAATGTAATGATTGGACGGGTTGCGTTAATGACGATTTGAAAGCCAAGAACGATAAGTAATACATTTCTTAATATCATAGGTGCTCGCCTCTTTGATTGATAAAAGTCCCTAGTTGATTGCGAAAAACTATTTGAATATCTTAACACATTTTTTCTCAACTTTTGCTCAGAAAGATTAAAAATGGATTCTCATCATAGAATGAAGATGTGAAAACCCTGTATAAATAAAATAATCCATCCTACATGAGCTTGTACAACTCAAGGATGGATTATTTTTCGACTTCCTATTTCGCAGTTTGTCCCCCGTCAACAGCTAGATTCACCCCGGTAATATAGGAAGCTTTATCCGAACAGAGCCAAACCGCAGCTTGGGCCTGTTCTTCAGGACGCCCCATACGTCCAAGCGGAATATCGTTCTCTACATATTTCGCCTGCTCCGGCACTTCTTTTGCCCATGCTTCTACAGCTGATGTCAACGTCATGCCAGGACAGATCGAATTGACGCGGATGCCCTTTTTAGCGTATTCCAGTGCCACCGATTTTGTCAGCCCATTAACCGCCCATTTCGCCGCACTATAAGTAGCCAAGTTTTCCGATCCGAGCAAGCCGGACGTCGATGCCGTGTTGACAATCGCTCCGCCACCCGATTTCAACATCGCAGGGATTTGATGCTTCAACGATAAGTACAAGCTCGTTTGCGTAACTTGGATGCAACGATCCCAGTCTGCAGTCTCCGTTTCTGCAATCGGTTTGGATGGTGCACCAATGCCCGCGTTATTATGTGCCCAATCTAGACGCCCATACTCTTCGACAGTTCGCTTTACCAGATCAATAATCTGTTGCTCCTGTGAAACGTCACAGTAGACAAAAATAGCTTCCCCGCCCATTTCCTTAATCATCCGCACAGTTTCCATCCCTGCTTCTTCACTCACATCAGAAACAACAACCTTTGCTCCCTCTTCCGCAAAGGCTAGGGCGCTTGCTCTTCCAATGCCATTTCCAGCTGCTGTAACTATCCCCACTTTGCCCTTCATCAATTCTCCCATTCCATTTGCCTCCTTTTCTTGAATACCTCCTTCATTCGACATATCGTATGAAAACCCTTTTCCACTTCTTTTACTAATTGTAGTCTCCTTTGTTCCCAATAACTTGAACAACTCGAATAGAATACGTATAATAGGGGTAGAGAATGAATAAAGTAAAAAAGACCGCTCAATGGTGCGCATTGAACGGTCAATATAATAGCGTAGGTTCCCATAGGGGATCGGCGGCGATAGGAATAACCCATCTGAGCGGCTAACTCAAGGATGGGTTATTTTTTGTCGTTTGATGACAATATAGCTACAATCAGTGCTGCAAATGTAAATACCAGCATCATTGCTTCGAATACTGTCATATCGACCACCTCCCTTCACGGGAAAATGGCCGATCATCCTTGAGTCACCTATTCTATTACTCTTCTATTATACCACACATACGTTCGTACTCCTAGCTTTATTCCCAAACAATTAGGACAACCGTTCAAATTACTCAATCGTTAGATTAAACCGAAATACCCTTCAAACGAACGTCCTCCGCTTTTCTGACATAATCCTTCAAATAATCCGCAGCCTCTGGATGCTCATACACCTCTTCAGGCGTCATCCAAAACAAAGCCGCCACTTCATCAGCACTAACAGCGTATGGCTCACCACTGAATTGCTCACATAAGAAGATAACATTTACAACCGGCTCCCCGAGATCTGACACAAAGCTTGTACTATATACATACCGTGGATGCCCTTCGATAACAAGCCCCACTTCTTCCTGGACTTCACGCGCAATCGTCCGCTCTAAAATATCCGAAGAAGCCCCTTCCATCTCAACCTTTCCCCCAATCAACGCCAATCCGCCGGGTGCGTGATCTTCCTTTTCACTTCTTTGGCATAGCAAATAACGGCCGTCACGGTAGATGGCTGCTTCTGTGTTTACGATGAACATATGATCCCCTCCATTCTTACTTCATATTTCCCTAATAAACCTACTCATTTCTCGAAAGGCCTCTTGCGCTGACATTTCATCGAATCGATCCGAGTATGGATCACTAAAACCATGTTCACCTTCAAATTGACAATATCTTACATTATTTTCCTGTAAGTTTAACAGTAATTCAGCGACGTCAAAAGAAGACTCCTTCCGAGGGAAAAACAACAAAACATGACAGCTCGGCTGCAACTCCGAAAACTGTCGAATACGCGAACCATAATATCCGACCACACCATCAACACGCCCATCCTCACTACACAACCAAGCTACCGTTGCCCCTACACTAAAACCTACAATAACGACCTTTTCATATGCAGTCCGCACATCATCGATCAGATTCTCCACTTTATGCTTTGCATGTAAAAACCCCACATGATCCATGAAATAACGATAAGCCTCTTGTTCTTCCACATAGTCAAAAGCTGGACGGCCAAGTAAATCAGGACAAAACACATCAAAACCTTGTTCACCCAAGGATTCGCAAATATCCTTCATATGCCGATTCAGCCCATAAATCTCGTGTACGACAATTACTGCGGTGGATGATCCTTGTTGAATAAAGTTCAATGCGCACCTCCGTTTTGAGTATTAAAAAGCAGAACCCCAGAACAATGGAGCTCTGCCTAACTTATTTTTCCTTATTCCTCTTCTCATTCAACCCATTCCAAAACATCCACCCATTTTGAGCTCGACCGGAACAGAGCTCCGCAGGCATGCTTGGACTGTTGAATTCTACATCATCAATTAATTTCGCAGAGCCTTCATCAAGCTTAACGGCTTTATTTGAATCAATCAATTGTTCATATCTTCGAAGATTTCGATTGTAAAATGTGCCTCCATCGCTCCAATCCTTCGTATGTTCAGATGGTGCATAAATGATTGAATTGGCTTGCAAAACGAACTTCCCATCCGCAAGAAGAATCGACGCTTCATACGGCGACTTCGCCTCAAAAACTTCAACTTCATCATTCACTGCAATCTCAGTTGGAATACTCACACGGAAAGAAACCCCTAACGCTTCCAGCAAGAATTGAATATGGGAGGCAAATGAATTAAGAGTCGATTGATTGAACACATTGACGTTTGGCTCAACCGTGCGCATATCGCGATTCTCCAAACTGTACTGCGTCCTGGAAAATGCTTGGATGAAATAATACTCCAAGTAATCAATGCTCAATTTATCAAAACTATTATTATCCGTCACAAACAAGATGCCGAACTGCCAAAAGTCTTTTTCACGCAAATGGGATTTGATCCGATTAATGCCGTTCACGGACTGACCAACATACACACTCGATTCATCAGAATCGGAAAACAAAAAATAAACGGCATGATTGTTTGCATACTCCAACGATTCAACGTCATTCAACCGACTCTTCGTGAAATAAAACCCACGGATCTGACTCGTCGGATCTTGAATAATACGCAACGAATTGGCGTGCTTCACATCAGGAAAATAGAACATTACTGTTCGATCATTCTTCATTTATTTCCACCCCATATTCTCTCTATGAACGTCGATGGTTCAGTTCTTAGTTGTCTGGTGTTCTAGGATTGCTAATTAAGCTAAGTTGTTTACTAATTATTATAAAACACTCTTATTCGCCAGCGGTAGTAGCCATGCAGGCATTCGTTCATGTAATCGCCATTCAAAACTTATTGGCTTATTGCCCTCATGTCTTACATAATCAGCAGTCCCTAGGAAAACAAATGGTGAAGTGTAACCGTCCTTTTGTTTATATTCTCTAACAAACAAAGCAATTTTATTTCCCTTTTGCCAGTGGTTAATGTATCGCTTGCCAGTCGGGCTCGTGTCTGAAGTCTTATTCTGTGATTGCCAATGAAATAGTCGGTCACTTATCGCATAGTCTTCATACTGCGTCGATGGTGAGAAATCCTTATCCGATTTGTTTAATGTGATGAAGAATATATCGGTTTGTTTATTCTCAAAGTATTTGACTCCTTCTCGAAATGCTGGTTTGGCTTCTTCATTAAAATAACCAAAAGCAGCAAGAACTTGGTCAGATGTATATTGCGCATGAACACGGAGTGGAGATGTATAGTCGAATGGCGATGGCTTTTCAACTAAACGGATTTTATCCATGCACACGTCTAGTACTTGCTGTATTTCACTTTTAAGAACTTCATTTGAAATGATTTCTTGTATACCATCATGCATTGACCTGAATCCTAAACTTTTTGGAGGCGCATCGAAGAACGAATAGTATAACATCCCCACCATCAGCTGCTGTTCTTCATTTTCAATTAACCCGCCCACTAAGTATTTCTGATAAAATTCGATTAGATCAGCTGAGTCTAGATGGAACAAAGCATGAATTCGTTTTGTTACAACTTCCTCATATTCGCTATTAAAATCATCTGTGATCCCCGCTTCAACTTTAAGCCTTTCAAAGGATCTGTTTTTTCCCCTTCCATAAAATTCAGCAAGCGTGAGATGATGATAATGAAGAAAGTTTGATAACGTAAGCTTCTCTCCTGTATCCTCTTCAAAGTATTTGATCTTCGTAATAAGATTTTGTTTAGTATTTTTTACTTCTTTTACATTTCGTAATATATATTCCTTTGCTTGCTTCTCCATCTGAATGATGGAACCTTTCGGTAATTGATAGAAGCCTTTTTCAATATAATGTCGAATGGAATGCTTCGTCCTTCCAACTAGTGCCCTAAACTTCTCTTCAAATGGATAATCTGCGTGCGCTTGTCCTACGAAATCTAATACAGTTAAACATTCTTTATCTTCTGCAAGACGTAATCCACGTCCTAATTGCTGTAGAAATACAGTAAGACTTTCAGTTGGTCTCAGAAATAGCACTGTATTGACCTCGGGGATATCGATTCCTTCGTTGTATAAATCAACAACGAATATGAATTTAATTTCCCCACTCACTAATTTTCGCTTTGCTGTATTTCTCTCCTCATCAGACGATTCTCCATGCAAAGCGATAGAAGGTATTTTCTTTGAGTTAAAGTACCGAGCCATATATTTTGCGTGCTCAACTGACACACAGAATCCTAAAGCTTTTACCTGATCTAGATCAGTAACATACGTATTGATACTGTGGATAATAAGATCACTGCGACGGTCATTTGAAGTATAAACATTTGTGAGCTCGTCAGTATCGTAACCTCTTCTTGACCATTTAATTGCTGAAAGATCAACATTATCTGTTACACAGAAATAATGAAAGGGACTTAACAATTTCCGGTCGATCGCCTCTGTTAATCGCATTTCAGTTGCAATTCGGTCGTCAAAATAACTAAGTACATTTTGATTATCCATTCGTTCAGGGGTAGCTGTTAGACCTAATAAAATGGAAGGCTCGTAATACTCTAACAAAGTTCTATATGTCGGTGCTGTAGCATGGTGAAATTCATCCACAATGATAAAATCATAATAGCCAGCCGTTGTTTTTTCTATCATCTTTCGACTATTCCAGCTTTGGATACTCATAAAAAGTTGGTCGAAAGAAGTAGGTTCAAAACGACCGACAAACATTTCTCCAAAGTTGTTGTTCTTTAAAATCGCACGAAAAGTATACATACTTTGCTTAAGGATTTCTTCTCTATGGGCGATAAACAATAACTTCGCATTCGGTTTCTGCTGCATGAAACGCTTGAAGTCAAAGGCAGATATGGCTGTCTTGCCAATACCAGTAGCCGCCACGACTAAGTTTTTCATATGCCCATGTACAGTACGTTCAACTTCCAGTTCATCTAAAATTTCTTGCTGGTAATGGTACGGTCGAATATCAAGGAAATACTGCTCATTCGTCTCTGCCACTTGTTCTTTTGTCAAAGATTGACGAACTTTAGACCAGTTTTCTTTTTCATCAGCCGACAGACTTTTGAACTCTTCGTCATTCCAATAACCTTCAAAGGTAGCTTCAAATTTCCGAATAATATCAAATGAATCTTTCTCTGTTACTTTTAAATTCCACTCAAGTCCAGAGGTTAGTGCTGGGTTGGAAAGGTTTGAAGAGCCTATATATGCAGTACTAAACCCTGTTTTTCGTTTGAACAAATATGCTTTTGCGTGTAAACGTGTTCTTTCTTTATCCAAAGAAACCCGAATTTCAGTATTAGGGAGCCTACTTAACTCGTGAAGTGCTTTATAATCTGTCGCTTCCATATATGATGTTGTAATAATTCTTAGACTGCCGCCTCGTTCAGTGAAATTACGAAGCTCTTCAATAATAATGCGCAAACCAGACCACTTCACAAATGAAACGAGCCATTCAATTTCATCAGAAGTAGCAATTTCCTTTTTTAACTCCTCCAACATATTAGGCTCGGCATGTGATCCGGTGAATAAAGAGCTTTGTGTTAATGGGGTAACAGGTCTAACCCTTTTTTTCTTTTTTAAAGATTGAGCAGTATTAATTGTTTTATAAATCGAGGTGAGAATCTCTGCATGCTCATCTAATTTAAGTTCCCCAAAATCATCATCATTTAGTTTTTTTTGAAGCACATCGATAATTTCATTACAAATTTGAATTTGACTAAGCAGTGCATCTTCCTTATTTCCACCGTCTCGAATATGTGATAACGCATTCCTAGTTACAGATGAAATATAACTGGATAATAGAACTCTTGCCTCTGCTTCGTCTATTCCTTCCTTTTCCACAGAAAAAATATCTGGAAGCTCGTCCAATTCAGTTTTAATTTGCTTGTTGATTAATTGCTCGTAAATCCCTTCTTGCATTGTTGTATCACCCTTTCGACGGCTGGAATGTCTGCTGGTGCCCATTGTAACGAAAAAAGCTCTTTGAATGGTACCCATTTTAATTCACTATGTTCATAAGCAATTGGTGTTCCTTTGATTATCTCAGCAAAATAGGTTTCTAAACGCACTGTAAATGAGTCATATCTATATACGGTTTCTTCAACAAATTGTCCCACTGCAATATCACAATGAAGTTCTTCTTTTATTTCACGAAGCAAAGCAGTCTGTGGTATTTCACCTGGTTCAATTTTTCCGCCTGGAAATTCCCAATAACCAGGCAATGTCATACTTGCAGAACGTTGCGCACAAAGAATGTTACCTTCTTCGTTATGAATGATTGCACCAACAACATGGACGATTTTAGTCATTTTAAAATCTCCTCTGCTTTACTAAATTAATTAGTTCAAACTTGCATGATATTCTCTACGACTAGTTGTCGAAAAAAACTGGATACTGTTCCCATTGTAACACTTCTCCCAATTTAGCTGAATGAATTTTATAAATTCAATGAGACAAGCAACCTCGTACTCCTTTCCCCTTCAAAAAATATAGCTCTTCCAGTCTCCACCCATCTCCGAATTCTCCTAATCGACACCATTATAAATCCAAGTTTTACAAATTTCATATTTATTTGACAGTTTACTATATTATTGCTACTATGAAGGCGCATTCAAAATCTATGATTGGGGGAATAGGAATGGCGAAAACAATGTATGCTTTAGATTTGAGTAAGCCGATGGAAGAGCAAGCACATCCGGGTCACAATCGGTGGCATCCGGATATTCCTGCTGCTTTTTCTGTAGATCCTGGTACTTCTTTTAGAATGGATTGTAAGGAATGGACGGATGGGCAGATTGGAAATAATGATAGCGCAGAGGATGTCCGGAAGGTGAATCTTTCGCGTGTTCATGTTTTGAGTGGCCCGGTATATGTGAATGGTGCGGAACCTGGTGATTTGCTTGTTGTCGATATTTTGGATATCGGAGCGCATCAGGGGTATGAATGGGGTTTTAATGGGATTTTTGCGAAGGAGAATGGTGGAAGCTTTTTAGTGGACGAGTTTCCGGAGGCTCAAAAGTCGATTTGGGACTTTGAAGGTATTTATACAACTTCGCGACATGTGCCTGGCGTGAAATTTGCAGGGCTTATTCATCCGGGTCTCATTGGTGTTGCCCCTTCTATGGAGCTTTTACAAAAATGGAATGATCGAGAGCAAAAACTGATAGATACGGATCCGAATCGGGTGCCTGCGCTTGCAAACGCTCCTACATCGGAAAGTGTGGTGCTTGGTACGTTAACTGGCGCAGAGTTTGATAGAGTTGCGAAAGAAGGCGCGCGTACTGTGCCACCGCGGGAAAATGGCGGAAACTGTGATATTAAGAATTTATCGAAAGGATCAAGGATCTTCTTCCCGACTTTTGTCGAAGGGGCGAAGTTATCGGTCGGCGATCTTCATTTTTCCCAAGGGGACGGGGAGATTACGTTCTGCGGCGGGATTGAGATGTCCGGCTGGATCGAGTTGAAGGTGGACATTATTAAGGGCGGCATGGAAAAGTATAAAATTCACGAAAACCCTGTGTTCCAGCCTGGTCCGGTTGAGCCGAACTACAATGATTATCTCGTGTTCCAAGGGATTTCCGTTGATGATCGCAATGGGCAACAGACGTATTTGGATGCGAATATCGCATTCCGCAGAGCGTGCTTGAATGCAATCGAGTATTTGAAGACACTTGGATATACAGGCGAGCAGGCGTATATGCTTTTGAGTACGGCGCCGGTTGAAGGTCGTATCAACGGCATTGTCGATATTCCGAATGCTTGCTGTACAATCGCGATTCCTACTCAAATTTTCGATAAGGATATTATGCCGAAATAAGGAGGAATCATTTTGCCTAATTATACATTCCGTTGCAAGGAGTGCGGTGAATTTACGCTGTTCTTCAAGTCAATGGCTGGCAATAAAGAAATAGCAGACTGCCCGGACTGTGGACACGTCTCAAATCGAGTTTTTTTAGCACCTAACTTGCATTCTCTTTCTAGAGAGGTTAGTTCACGGATCGAAAAAGGAATGGAACCTCAGCGAATGACACGTGCTGAATTAGGGGCTAAGCAGCCAAAGAAAAAATCGAAGGTCAATCGTCCTTGGCAAGTCGGATAATGTGAATCGGACAAGTATACATCCACAGAGGCTTTATCAGCCTTTGTGGATTTTTTGCGCTCAGTTGATTTAGTATATCCCATCCGCGATTGGTTACCCTAACGTTAAATTTGAAAGGGTGTGTAGCTTATGATGCCTGAACGAGAACACGAACGCGCACTACTTGCAGAGTTGAATGAGGAGCAGTTGAGGGCTTTGAGTACATTAGAGGATGAGCTCGGTGTTACGCTTGTTGCATATGAAAGTCCGATGCACGATAACAAACAGATTGTGGAGTCGGAAGTTTAAAGAAAGGGGCTATCTTCGGGTAGTCCTATTTTTTTGTTGTACGGAGAGAGAGTTATCACCGACTTAAGCGACTTTATCATCGACTCTCGAGCGTTTATCACCGACTTAGTAACCTTATCACCGACTCTTAGCTGCTCTTTATTTATAGGATAGTAGTTGGTGCTTAATTATTATGTATCTATAATGAGGTCTTTTATCTTAATCTGTTGAAAAAAGTCAAACTTTCTCCGTGTTTTTCGTATATTCTCCTCTCCATAATTATTTAATGTATCAGAGTGCCATGCACACCTAAATCTCTTTTTGCATATAATGTAAACGGCCCTCAGGTGATAAAATAAGAGGAGAGTGTCAAATGGGGAAAGTCTTTTCAAGAAAGCTTGTATCTATTGTGGTTGCAGGTTTGTTGCTTTTTAGTGCGAGTGGAGCAGTTGTCAATGCAAAATCGAAGGAAGGCAAGAAACAAACATTTCGAACAGAGCAGAATGACCGGAAAGGTGGTATTACGTATAATGAAGTCATCGTTCCGCGGTATGCGAAGGAGGTTCGATTAACAGGTACAGTCGTTATTGACGGGCCTGAGCTCGTTGTCTCAATTCCTGGATCAAAAAACATAACGGTCACTAAGGTCCGCGAGAAGGTGTGGACGTATGAGGCGGTAGTTGATGTATCGTCAGTCAGAGGTGACGTTGAATACGAAATTTCTGCCTATACCATTGATGATAATCGAAAGCATACTGGAAAAGTTCATTCAAGTGCACGAACTGTATCACAAAAGATCCATGTTCCGTTTATTACATCCACGGTTGCGGAAAATACAAAATGGGTGTATAACCCTTCAAGCAATCAATTCATTTTAACGTACGATAAAGTTGAGAATTGGTCCGTTGGGAAGCCTGTTGTTACAGCGGCACAATCACTGGCTGTAAGCGGATTGAATTATAATGTGAAAGTCCACGATACAACGTTGGTAATTCCAATTGCAAACGTAGATTTTACTTTCTCTCCGGATGCAACGTGGAAATATGATGCAACTACGAAAAGGTACTCAGCTACAGTTAACATCTTGATTACCGATAGTAAAGGAAATGTCAGAAAGGAAGCCGTTACGATAAACGGACTTCTGCCGGGGCAAGTGAATGAACTTTCGTATCCATTGACAGATAGATATGGAACCATTACTAAAAAGGCGTATTACACGGCACCTGCTGCACCGGTGAATGTGGTGGTAGACAGATTGCAAAACCTTTCATTCACTCTCGTACAACAGAATAAAAATCAATTTAAAGTGGCAGCTTCTTATCAGTTAGTCCATTCCAACGGAACAATTGAAGCAAAGGTACATTATATAGATGGGAATTTTGGAAATCCAACGTCAAAAAGCAAAAATCCCTCATCAAGAAATTGGGAAGTTGCCGGCTTTGTCTATAAGATTACTGTAAATTACGATGCTAAGAATAAAATTTACTATGTCACGTATGAAGATGTTAGCAAAAAATAACTCATGGTCATAGACTGCTTAAACGACAGGCATCCAGATATAGGTGCTTGTTTTTTTGCGCTAAATACTATCTATACATGCGGGATTTATGCGTGCTTCTAATGATTTTGCGTAGAAATATCGGTCTATGCGTCTCTAGTCTGTTTATGCGCATTTAAATGGACTTATGCGGTTTTCTGGCAGTTTATGCGTGAAATTCAGCATTTACGCGCTTTTGGAGTCGATTCCATAAAAAAACCTCACTTTTCGTGAGGTTTATTCCCGCTCGAGCGGCATGGAACAGCATCGGAAGGAGCCGCCGGATTTGATGATTTCTGAGAAGTCGACTTCGATGACTTCGAATCCGTGGGCGCGCATGGCGGTGTTCACTTGTTCGTTTTGCGGGAGGCTGAATACTTTGCCGTCTCCGATTGATAATACGTTTGTACCCATCGTAAATTGCTCTTCCGGAGATACTTCGATCAGCTTATATGTGCTTGAAAGTGTTTCGACCATGTCTGCTGAAAGTGCTTCCGGGAAGATGAGTCCGATTTCAGGCGACAGTATGTTGAATACACAATCAAGGTGTAAATATTTTTCATTGAATGGTACGCGGATAATGTTATGTTTTGGCAGATCGCGCTGTAGCTTGCGGACAGCTTCGTCCGATGTGCGGCTGCTGATGCCGACATATACTTTGTCGCGATCAACGATGACATCCCCGCCTTCAACTCTGTCTGTCGTCGTTTGGTAAGGGATATTTTCGTCTTCAAGAAATTCCTCAAGGGCCTCTTCCTCCCCTTTTCGGATATCGCTCGCCATCTCGGCGACAAATACATCTTCTCCGACCGTGAATCCGATGTCCCGCGTGAAGACTTGCTCGGGAAATTGTTCCGATGAAGGTAACTTGATCACTTCAACGCCGTGTTCACGGAGCAGCTTTTCGAATTCTTCATGCTGCTTCATCGCAAGTTCTACGTCTATATTTTCATCTGCATATTGCTTTTGGGTGTCATTGATGACGTCTTCGATTGCCATGAATTTTGGCTGGCAAAGGATAACTTTCTTTAACGTATCGTATTCTGTATTAACCTTCGTTTTTGATTGATCTTCCACAGGGGAACTCATGCATTCATCCTCCACATCTTTTTTCTCCATATCGACTATTCCCTCTTCTAATTGAACTAAACCACTAGTTTTATGCTCCCCTGATAAGGGAAATGAACGATTGACTATAAGTATAAGTTGGGGGGATTTAGAATGATTGATGAAAAGACTACTACGCTTTTAACGAAAGAGGATTTTGCAACTCGATCAGATTTGCCGGAGTGGTTATTGGAAAGCTATCAGACGTTCCGTGAGACTGTGACGGATAAGACGTTTCCTTGTTATTTCGGCATGGGCGGCGAATTGAAGGGGGAATTGCGTTATGCGTATGTGACGCAGGATGATTGGTCCAACTTGCCTTCCGCGTTACATGCCTTTTTGAAGTTGTTCGATGATCCGAAGCATAAGCGGCATGGGCTGTTCGTCTTCGTGGAGCCTTTTGAGGCGGAAGGTGATTTGGAGGCTTACCGAAAGGAATTTTGGGACATTCTGCAATATTTGCATGATGTCGATGAAGTGGAGTGGCCAGCTAATAGTCCACGCGATCCTGATCATTATTTATGGGACTTCCATTTTGGCGGTGAACCAATCTTCGTATTCGGGAACGCGCCTGCCTATAAGCAACGGAAGACTAGGGATTTGGGGCAGTCGATGGTGCTCGGCTTCCAACCTAGACGCATTTTCGAAGGATTGAAGGGTACCGAAAAAGGCGGCATTATGTCGAGGGAAAAGGTGCGTGAACGTGTCGAAGTGTGGGATCAATTGCCGAAGCATCCGGACATTAGCCATTACGGAGATCCTTCACATAATGAATGGAAACAGTTTTTCATCGGCGACGATATCGAACCGATTGTCGGGAAATGTCCGTTTTCACATAAGGAAATGAAAGGGGCCCAATGAGCGGCCCCTTTTCATATTCCATTTAGTTATTTCCTGCTTCTAGAGGCCATATTTCGACTTAAAAGTCCTATTTATAGCGGTTGAGGGAGAAAATATTAACGGAATATTTCCCGAAATTCGTCGATTTCCCGGGAAATAGCTCGATTATTTCCTGCCGATTCCATAGTAAATATCCATTTCATTTTCGGGCACCATGCTGCCGCCAGTTGCCCAGACGAGATGGGTTGCTTTTGCGTCATTCGCAAAAGGTACTTCATTACGGATTACTTGAACAGGTCCTGTCATTCCCGCAAGTGCTGATGGTTCGAGGCGGATGTCTTCGGTATCGGCAATCATTGTTAATAGCTTGAACATCGTTTCATCCGCAATTGTGTAGCACCCTTCGAGAAGCAGTTCCATCTTTTTGCCGACGAATGCAGATGGAGTACCGACTGCAAGCCCGTCCGCCGCTGTTTGATTGTCCAAGCCGAAGTCTGCGACTGAAACTTTATCATGCAAGCCTGTCATCATGCCGATTGTCATGCATGGTGAATGTGTCGGTTCCGCGAAGAAACAATGGACATTGTCCCCGAATTGAAGCTTCAGGCCGAACGCAACACCGCCAGGTCCCCCGCCAACCCCACACGGTAAATAAACGAATAATGGATTGTTCTCATCGACTTGTATGCTATGTTCTTTTAATTGCGCAGCGACTCGTTCTCCTGCAACGGCATAACCAAGGAAAAGGTCGAGCGAATTTTCATCATCGACGAAGTGGCAAAGCGGGTCGGCTTCTGCCTGGCGTCTGCCTTCCTCTACTGCTTTGCTATAGTCATCCGCATATTCGACGACTGTCACACCTTTTTCCCGTAGGAGATCCTTTTTCCATTGCTTCGCATCTGCGGACATATGGACGGTAACATTGAAGCCGAGCTTCGCACTCATGATGCCGATGCTCAGACCGAGATTTCCTGTCGAACCGACAGCTATTTTATGCTTTGCAAATAAATTACGTAATACCGGCTCAGCAAATTTCTCGTAGTTATCATCTTTATGGAGGAGCCTGTTTTCGATAGCAAGCGTTTCAGCATGTTTCAACACTTCATAAATGCCGCCACGTGCTTTAATCGAGCCTGATATCGGAAGCGCATTGTCTTGTTTCAACAGTAATTCCCCTACTATTTCTGTTTCATATGTAGAGGCGAGTGCTTCTTTCATCTTTGGAATCCTCGTTATCGGCGACTCAATAATACCGTTTGCCGCTAATGTCTCGGGAAATACTTTTGCGATGTACGGAGCAAAACGTTTCAACCGGTCGCTCGCGTCCTTCACATCAGCCTCAGTAATGCCCGTTTGAGTGATCCCGAATGCACTGTCGCCGTTCAACGGGTTTCGCCATAATACTTCCTGCTTTTCAATGATTTTTTGCAGTAATGGCAATTTTTCGATCCACTTCGCTTTTTCGGTTTCATTCACAGGTATCGACCCCTTATGCAAATTTTTTTTCATTATACCATGCAAGGTCGTTACTTCTCTTCTATGATTCATTCAAAACATAACGGTCGATCAGGTCACGTGTCAGCTCGAATCGTGGCGCAGTATCCTTGCTGTCCTCCCCGACGCCGATGACGACTGTGATGATCCGTTTCCCTTCATAGATGCCTGTGCTAGCGAAACATGGCCCTGCTTCCTCGGTATATCCTGTTTTCAATCCTTCCATTCCTGTCATTGCTTGCGGCATTCCGGGGAGCATAAGGTTCGTGCTCCATAGCTTTGTCCCTTCACTTGTTGTAAAGTCTGTCAGGCGGGTGAATTCCAGCACTTCGGGATATTGTGTGAGAAGTTCGTTTGCAATCGCAGCAACATCTTTGGCGGAAGCACGGTTCGTTTCTTCTTCATCCAGCCCTGTTGCATTGATGAAATGAGTGTTGCGCAAGCCAAATCGTTTTGCTTTCTTATTCATCTCTTTCACGAAATCCTCTTCCGATCCGCTCACCATCTCAGCTAGTGCGATAGCAGCATCATTTGCGGAAGTGACAGTCATGGCTGTAAATAGCTCACGAGCACTGTATGTTTTGTTCTTGTCCATCCCTAATATGACGGCATGTCGCGTTTGGTTCAAGGCGGCAGTGGATGGCTCGTATTGGCTGTCCCATGAGAGGTGGCCGTCGGAGATTGCTTCAAGGACGATATATTGGGTCATCAGCTTTGACATGCTTGCAATTGGCAGTGCTTCTTTCGCATTTTGCTCGTAGAGGATTTTTCCCGAATCCGCTTCAAGGACGATAGCGGCCTTCGCCTCGTGGTAGAGAGGGTCTGCTTCTTTACGAGCATCTTTATCTTTAATGAGGAAGAAAAACGCCAATGCGGCGAAAAGTAGAATCATTAGTATTTTTTTCATTGGATGAACCTCACCTTTTTCTATTCATACATCTATTGTCTACAAAGAAGATGAAGATTCATGCATGGATTTTCTGAAGAATTTCTGAAGATGGGCAGAGGTGGCAAAACCCCTCATCATCCTGCACACACCATCGTCATCAAGACTGAATACGCTAATAGTAATAACGTCAGTGATGGTGGTGATTTGCATGGAGAGTGCGGGGATTTTAGCAGGGCCTATGTTACGGCGGGTAGACACGGAATCTGTTGCCATTTGGGTGGCGACGGACCGTCCTGTTGAGGTGGACGCTGCCGTTTATTGTCTTGACACGCTTGTGCCGCTTGACACCGCCACGAATACGACATCAATACGAGCAGGCCATCGTTTGTTCATTCACCTTGTACAGGTGCGTGGGCAATTCCCAACGGATACACTCCTTGGCTATGACCTGCTTTTTCGCGTTGGAAAAATTATAAATAATTTGGCTAGCCTCGGGTTGATTCACAAAAATGAAGATTCCATCACGTACGATGGACTTCCCTACCCTTCGTTTTTCATCCCCGCTACTGCAGCTCCAACTTTTCTATATGCATCTTGTCGGAAATTTCATGGAAAGGGAGATGATGCCCTCGTTGCAGCAGATGAACTTCTACAAAAGGAAATGAGGAATCTTGCAGGACGGCCGAGTGCTTTGTTTCTTACAGGCGACCAAATTTATGCGGATGATGTGGCGGATCCTTTGTTTCCAGTCATCAGAACGGTCGCCGAACACTATATTGGTAATGAGGATCTTGGGCAATTCGATCCGGGTTTGCAGGAGGAGCCATTTGCTACGGCCATCTGGCAAGTGAATGGACGGCAATTTATAACGGAACGGTTTTGTCGGTTCACTTCGGCCAATGCTTCGAATCATTTGCTCACGTTCGGTGAGTATGCAGCGATGTACTTGCTCTCTTGGAGTCCGGCGATATGGGAAGGTGTTTTTCTGCCATCGTTTGATGAGTTGGTGGAAGACAATGGATTCTATGTTTATTTTCCAGAGGATCGCAAAGAACTTGAGCAATATCGAGGCCGTTTTGAAGAGCAGACCAAGAATCTTCTGGGGGCGATCAGTTCGCTTCACCGAATACGCAGGCTTTTTGCAAATATGCCTACGTATATGATATTTGATGATCATGATGTGACGGATGACTGGAATTTATCCGCAGACTGGCGCAGTGCGGTGCTCGCTTCGCCTTTGGGAAAACACGTTATTGCGAACGGGCTATGTGCATACTGGGCGTTCCAAGGTTGGGGCAATGAGCCACAACGGTTCGGGGAGGGGTTCCTACAGTCGATGTGTAGTCATTTCGACGGGTTCATTGCTCACTCAACTGCTTATGAGGTTTGGGCGAATCGGCTTTGGTCATTTAATGGCTGGCAATTCGTGGCGCCTACTACACCTGCTGCGCTATTTTTAAATACGAGGACAATGCGTCATTTTGAGCAAGACCCGAAACCGGTGAAAGTCGGGCGAATGTATAAGGAGACGGTCCAGACACCGAGATTGATTGGCCCGTCCGGTTGGAAAGTGACAGCGCGGACCCTTTTGAAGTCCCATTGGACACGAGGGGATCCACTTATAATCGTCTCGCCTACTCCGCTGTATGGATTAGGCTTGATCGAATCTGTTCTTCATTCATATGTCTATCCACTACGTGCGCTCGGGTTTCCGATTCACGAAGTGCTTGATTTTGAGGCTTGGAAATATAACGGCAAAGGATTCACCGATTTCATCGGGCAGTTGTTTCATTGGAGTCTGTCCCAGTGCATCATCCTGTCAGGGGATGTCCATTATGCTTCAGCAGTCCGATCACGATTGACGTCGAAACGGGAAGTGCTAGACATTTTACAGTTCACGAGCAGCCCGTCCCATAATATGAGCTTCTCCGGTATTTGGGGAACGTTTATGAAAATGGCGATTTGGGGCAATGCGAGACGGCGAGTGAAGAGGACGATTTACCGGTATTGCGATGTCGGGTTTTCAATTCGTAATGGCGAAAAGGCGATTGATTGCCCGAAGGATGCGAAATGGCAGGAAGGTCTCCGCTATTTGGAGATGCAGACGGGAGCGATTGTCGAGACGGAAAACAATATCGGGATAGTTACCGTGGGAAAAAGCGTTATCAGGCATTCGCTGTTGCAGATGAAAAGAGGAGAAATGAAAGAGATTCGATTTGAAGATATTGAAGCCTCGCCGAAGTGAACTGGCGAGGCTTTTACTTATTCACAACTTCGTCCGGACGTCCCACAGCTCGGGGAAGAATTTATGGTCAAGGACGGATTTCAAATAGTCTACGCCCGACGAACCGCCGGTGCCCGTTTTGAAACCGATGATCCGTTCAACCGTTTTCATATGGCGGAAGCGCCATTGCTGGTGGCTGTCTTCGATATCGACAAGCTTTTCGGCGAGTTGGTACAAGTCCCAATAACGATCGACATCGCGGTATACTTCGAGCCATGCAGCTGCCACGGTCGGATCGCCTTTGTATGTTACGGAAAAATCGCGAGTGAGCAATTCCTTGTTGATTGGGAATCCCGCACGTGATAGAGCGCGGATGGCTACGTCATAGATTCCAGGTGCTTCATAGGCAATCTTTAATTCACCCGCAAGATCAGGGTCTTTCTCATAGATTTTTAAAATATGTGGCTGCTTGTAGCCAAGCGCAAATTCAATCAGTCGATTTTGGTATGACTGGAAGCCCGATGCGCGACCGAGGCTTTCCCGGAACTCCATATATTCAGCAGGCGTCAACGTCGAAAGGACATCCCACGCCTGGATGATCTGCGTTTGTACACGGGAGACGCGCGCTAGCATTTTGAACGCTTCCGGCAGTTCATCTTTTTCAATCAGCTCGATTGCGGTGTTCAGCTCATGCAAAATAAGCTTCATCCAAAGCTCGCTCACTTGGTGGATGATGATGAACAGCATTTCATCGTGGTGGCCGGATAACCGTTCTTGGCTTGTGAGAACTTTATCGAGACGCAAATACTCGCCGTATGTCATATTATCCTTGAAGTCGGTATGGATCCCTTTTTCGCTCATGATTGCCACTTCCTAACGACTGCGCGCACTGGACTTCCGTCTCCGCCTTCAATCGGCAGTGGAAGTGCTATCAGTTCATAATCTCCCGGCTCGACGTTTTCGAGGACGATGTTTTCCAAGATGAGGACGTCGTTATCATGCAGTGAATGGTGAGCATCCAGCGTCTTGCTCTCTTCCGGATCGACGGATGGCGTATCGACTCCGATTAGCCTTACTCCCCGCTCCTTCAACAGAGGACCGATATCCGACCGCAAAACGGTAAACGTTTCCGGAAACACATCCGGGTTTGGACGGCTTGATGTTTTTAATAAAATGCGTTCCACGCTACCGAAATCGATTCCTTCCAAATCGGATTTTCCGACGCTTTCAAGTCCCGAAACATCGATAACACGAGCTTTTCCGATATATACATCAATCGGCAGCTCATGCACTTTCATTCCATTATCGTCATAGTGAAACGGCGCGTCGATATGCGTCCCCATATGCGTACTCGTCGTCATCTTTCCGATGTTCACAGAACCTGTTTCCGCTTTCGGGAACTTAACTTCGTAGGAAAACGGCGTGTCCCCCGGCCATTCGGCAATTTCATTATGCAGCCGCTGTGATATATCGATCCACTCACCCGTCATGCGACAACACCCCTTTTATTCTCAAACTTTCCGTATCGTTTTTCATCCATGATGACCTTTAGCTTCTGCACTGTCTGCCAGACGTCCTCAAATGTATTGTACAGAGCGACAGGCGCGAGCCGTATGCCATTCGGCGCGCGGAAATCCGGTATGATGCCATCTTCCTTCAATGCTTTGCAAATGCGTGCCGCCTCCTCGTGCTCAAGCAACAAATGGCCGCCGCGCGTTCCGTCGGTCGGATTTCCGATTGTAAAGCCGAATCCTTGCAGCTCCTGTTCAATCAATTCGAGCATATAGCCTGTCAATTCCAATGATTTCATACGGATTGTCGCGATGCCCACTTCCTCGAACATGTCGAGCGAGCCGATAACCGGCGCCAAGCTAAGCACATGAGGTGTGCCGATTTGATACGCACCGACGTCCGACGCGGGATCCATCGTATGATCCATATCAAATTGCGACTCCTTATTCGAGCCGAACCAGCCAGCGAGCCCCGGTACTTTGCCGAAATGCTTTTCGTGGATAAACAAGCCACCGACGGAACCCGGTCCACCGTTTAAATGCTTATACGTGCACCAAAACGCGAAATCCGTTCCCCAAGTATGGAGCGAATGCTCAACTGCACCGATGGAATGGCAAAGGTCGAAGCCAATCGGGATATTCCGTTCAATCGCAGCTTTCGTCAACTTTTCCATATCAAGCACTTGCCCGCTTCGGTATAAAACCGCCGGCAACACGATGAGCGCTACATCGTCGGTCATCGCTTCGATAATGTCGTCTTCATCTAAATAACGGCCATCTCGGCTTTTAACACGGATGAGATGCGTGTCAGGATCGAAGCCTTTTAGTCGGAGCTGGCTTTGCAACGCATAAATGTCAGAGGGAAAATTCAATTCGTCCGCGAGGATTTTTGTTTTATTGCCGTCCGGCTTGTAAAATGTCGAGACGAGCTGATGCAGATTTGTTGTTGTAGAGCCGGTCGCAATGACTTCGCCCTTCATTCCTCCAACAAGCGGCGCCATTTTCTCCCCGACTTGCTCGGATAAATAAAACCACGGATGCTCCCCTTCCGTCCATCCATCGATGCCAAGCGTTTTCCATGACTCCAGCAATTCGAGCAGCGTTTGTTCAGCACGTTTCGACAATAAACCGAGTGAATTGCCGTCCATGTAGATTGTGTCTGCCGGTATGTAAAATTCATCTCGATAGGAAGCGAGTTTGTCTTGCCGATCGCGTTCCTGTGCGTTTGCTAAAGTGTGTTGTGTCATACAGATCCCCCTTTTGTCTTGCTAAGAAAAGCATAGCATATTGGTGGGGGCGAGGACATTCTGAACATGTGGATTTTTTGGAGGGAATGGGGTTGCTTTGAGCGGGGGCTGGCTCGCTTTGGACGCGGGACAGCCAGCTTTGGACGTGCAATCCCTCACTTTGGACACGGGACAGCCAGCTTTGGACGTGCGACCCCTCACTTTGGACGCGGGACAGGCCGATTTGGACGTGCGACCCCTTTCTTTGGACGCGAGGCGCATCGCATTGGACGCACGAAGACACGCTTTGGACGCGATTGCCGACAGGCAGAAAATAAAAAAGGCAAAGGAGATGGAATTCCTTCACCTAACGCACTTTATTTAAACCAGCCCTTTTCCTTAAACCTCGAAATCGCTTCAATCCGATTGCCGACTTCCAGCTTTTCGAGGATGACGGAGATGTAATTTCGTACGGTTCCTGGCGTCAAATAGAGCTCTCCCGCGATTTCCTTCGTCGTCTTTCCTTCCGCAACGAGCCCAAGCACTTGGGTTTCGCGGTCGGTCAGCGGGTTTTCAGAGTCGTCCTCGTATGCGATATCGACAAGCTCAGGCGCGTAGATCCGGCGTCCGGCCTGAATCGCATGGATGGAATCGACGAGTTCTTCGATTGGACTGTCTTTCAATAAATAACCACGAACCTTCGCTTTCCGTGCGCGCTCAAAATAGCCTGCACGCGCAAATGTCGTCAAGATGATGATCTTGCAATCCACCCCAACGAGCTCCTCCGCTGCATCCAAACCTGTCATGACCGGCATTTCGATATCCATAATGCAAATATCGGGTTCATGCTCTTTCACAAGGCGGACCGCTTCCTCCCCGTTCCGCGCCATTCCGACGACTTCCATATCGTCTTCCATGTTCAAAAGGGAGCCTAATGCGCCTAACATCATTCCTTGGTCTTCAGCAATGACGATTCGAATCACGACAATCCCTCCTCAACTTGATGTGTAATGACGACAGGCACTCGGATTTTCAATGTCGTGCCATTGTCCTCATCCGTTTCGAGCGATCCATTCACGAACTCGAGTCGCTCCTGCATTCCCTTCAAGCCTGTGCCGGCCGACTTCCTCGCTTTCATTCCAATTCCGTTATCTCGCACAAAAATGGAAACTTTATCGTCCTCCTGCTTGAAAACGATATGGCAAACCGTTGCTTCGCTATGCTTCACAACATTCGTCACCGCCTCTTTTAGACACATGCCGAGGACGTTTTCAACGTTAGAAGGTATGGCGGTCACAGCCGGATCTCCTTCGATCTCCAATTCGATTTCCGCTGCAGCAAGGATTTGGCGAGCGCGCATCACTTCATCGACGAGCCGTGTTGCACGCATATCCGCCAAAAGCTCACGCACTTCCTTTAGCGCAGTGCTTGCTGTTTGGCGTATATCGGCCAATTCCTTTTCCGCCTCAACCGGATTTTTCGATATTAATCTTCGTGCCAAGTCACTTTTCAATCCAATCATCGACAATTTCTGACCAAGCGTATCATGCAAATCCCTCGCGATCCGCTCCCGTTCCTCCATTAGAATCAATTCTGAAATGCGTTCATTCGCATCCTCGAGCTGATCTTCGAGTTTTTCTCGCTTCCCGCGGTTGTACAGATTGAACGGAAGTAAGATGACGCCGATCACTGTTATAAGGATGAAATGCACTTGCGGTAAGAACAGGTTGATTTCTAAGAAAAAGCCTGTGACAATTGCGCTGACCGTGAAGAAGATATGTAACCCGTACATGATGAAAAAACCGACAGTCGATCTAATATTTCCAATGAAAAACGCTGTGAAAATCGACAAGTACACATAGCCGAACAGAAGTGTCATGACGATATTAATGACGATTTCAAAGCTGACCCACATATAAACGAGACCGCTCTTAGACTTGAATGAAAAGAAATAGGAGATGAAGAAAAGGACTAATAACCCGGTGCCGACTGATATTCCGACCGCCGACCAAGATCGGAAGATGAAAAAGAACGGCAGCAGGCAAAAGACGACCCATGCATAAATACTGAGCCACGGATTTCTCGGGAAAATACTATACCATTTTTGCATCCATTTCACCGTCCTGTTCCTTCCATTATACCAAAAACATACAGCCGCCTCATAGGAAGGCGGCTGCATCTTATCATTTACTGTCATAGCTCGTTCTCTTCGGTTTCAATTCATTCAAATCAATGCTTGGTGTGGCGCGTTTCACTGCGCTTTTCACTTCTTTGAATGTGATGAACCGCTTGTTCGCCGGATCGTATAGTTTATAACGGAGTGATTCTAAGCTTGTTTTAATGTTGATCGTTGTCGCCATTTGAAGCGGCGGTGTTGATTCGTGCGCTATTTCCAAATTGTAGTTCGGTACACGCGGCGCCAAATGATGGACGTGGTGGAAGCCGATGTTGCCAGTTGCCCATTGAAGGACTTTCGGCAATTTGTAATAGGAGCTGCCTTCGACTGCTGCTTTCACATAGTCCCACTCAGACTCTTCTTCAAAATAAGAATCCTCGAATGTGTGCTGGATGTAGAAGAGCCAAATGCCGAGCGCTGCTGCGACAAACATGATCGAGCCTTGGACGATGAGGAACGCTTCCCAACCGACGAGCCATGCCATGAATGCATAAAGTGCGACGATTACTACATTCGTCAAATACGTGTTATTGCGTTCTTTCTGACGCGCATCCTTACGGTTGATCCTACCCGTAATGAGTACTAAATATAAGGGTCCCAGACCGAACATGACGAGCGGGTTCCGGTAGCAGCGATACATGAGTCGCTGCCATTTCGACGCTTCTATATATTCTTCGACTGTCATAACCCAAATATCCCCGACGCCCCGTTTATCCAAGTTGGAGCTTGTTGCATGGTGAATGGCATGCTCACGTTTCCACTTTTCATATGGGAATAGCGTGATAATCCCTGTTATCGTTCCTACAATGTCATTAGCTTTTTTATTTTTGAAGAATGAACCGTGCGTGCAGTCGTGGAAGATGATAAACGTCCGTACGACAAAGCCCGCCGTAAGTACAGCAATTCCAATCGTCAACCAAATCGATACTGACAAACTTTGATACGCCAAAAACCATAGTAAAAATATAGGCGGAACCGTATTGATCAGTTGGATGACACTCTTTTTTAAATCCGATTTGGCATAAGGTGCAACATTTTTGTGCAATTGCTTCGTTTTTTCCTTGCTCAAAGTGAACGCCTCCTCGTTAAATTTCCTTATGTTCATACTAAACTGCTTACCCGTTTTGCAGAATAGATGAACGTCATGACTTTGCATATGATAAGTGTCATTTATTGTGAAGAGTTTCACAAGGAATAGATGCTTGGAAGGTTATGCGCGGGTAGTTGTTCGTTATGTGCAAGTGTGGGTTAGTTTTACTCAAGTTTAGGCATGTTTTGCGCTAGTGCGGGCGAGTTATGGCGCAATCTAACGGCGTTATGCTCATCTCGGGACTTTTTCCCGCCAATAAAAAACAGACACCCCTGTAAGAGATGCCTGCACGTTTCAGCCGTTCGCTTCGACGGCCGATTTGATATTTGATTGGCTAATTCCGTAATGGCTTTCATTCCAAACTGCTTCGCCGTCCTTCAATAGAAATAACTGTGGGCTTTCATGCTGTATGCCCAATTCGCTCTCCACTTCATTTGACAGTCGGCGGCTTCTTTGGACAATTAGAAAGTATTTCGGAAAATCCGTTTCATACTGCTCAAATACTCGGTATCCCGCAGCGCTGATCGGGCACGTCGTGCTATGCTTCATAAGGAAGACTGGCTCTTTTTTCGATTGGTCTCGTACGTGTTCCCATTCTTCCATAGATTTAATTTCTTTCATTATATGACTTCTCCTTTCTCTTAGTCTCGTTCGTCTTAATTCTCTCTATACCCTTTTCTTATGCTGAATGAATCCTTCCAATAGGCGAATAGGAGAAAAGCGACGACGAGAATCGCGGCAATCGTCTGCGGCCATTCCTTTGTCAATCCAAAGAGGAACAGTGGCGACAGTGCCATCGCGCTTAATCCGGCAGAGCTGAAGTTTTTTAGAAATGGATAAAGGACAAGGAACACGACTACGAAGCAAGCGACGACGAGTGGATGGAAAGCGAGCATCCCGCCAATGAACGTCGATACGCCCTGTCCGCCGCGAAACTTATAGATGATCGGAAAAACATGTCCAGCCATGACGACGAGAACGCACATCAATTGAATCCATTCGTCTACTCCCATCCATTTCGCTAACAACACGATGAGGACGCCTTTCAGCGCATCTCCTAGAAAAACAATCGTGAATGCTGCTTTTCCAAACACTCTGCCTGCATTGCGTGCCCCTGGATTTCCGCTGCCTGCTGAACGAATATCTTTTTGATAGAAAAGTTTCCCGACTACTGTTGCCGTCAGCATATTGCCGACAAAATAGGCTACGATAAGCAATATGGCAATATCCATTCGATTCCACTTCCCTTTCCCACTCCACTATATGCAGCTTCTGCCTTTTCCTGTACAATATGTCGCAGAAGAAAGGATGATCTAGATGAAGGAATCACCGTTTCGCCCTTCCGTGGCCATTAGTTTATGTATTTTATTCGGCGCTGCCTTTGCCTTTATTGTAACAGCAATTCTTAGCGAAATGATCAATGGCTATGACAGGTCGATCATCGATGCTATCCAAGGTTTGGAAGCACCTTGGCTGACGCCGATCATGCACGCTTTTACATTCATCGGTTCCACGAAAGTTGTCATGCTTCTCATCATTGCAGTGACCGCCCTGTTGTTATGGGGGTTGCACTCCAGAAGCCAAGCTTATTTCTTTTTCTTTGCGATGATTGGGACAGGCGTATTGAATCAAACCTTAAAATTCATTTTCAAACGGGCACGTCCTGAATTCCATCGACTTGCCGAAGCTGGCGGCTATAGCTTCCCAAGCGGCCATACGATGATGGGCTTCAGTTTATACGCGCTATTTACTTATTTGCTATGGCGCCATATCCGTTCAACGATAGGTCGAATCACTTTAGTAGTCTTTGCGGTTTTGATGTTCGGCTTGATTGCGACAAGCCGCATTTACCTTGGCGTTCATTATCCAAGCGACATTTTAGGCGGCATGATTGCAAGCTCGTTTTGGCTCACGCTTACAACTTTCCTGTTCGTCCAATTTCAAAAGCGAAAGAAACGCAGCCTCGTCGTAGATTGACGAGGTGCTTTTCATTCTGAAAATTTAGCTGCTTCTTCATCGGATAAAATGCGAGGTTCGAAGTTCCCTACTTCCATATATTCAATTCGCTCATCTACTGTAATTTTAAACACATATGGTTCGCTCGTTTTTTCGATGGATTGGACACTCGATTGTGTTTTTTCATAATATCGTTTCACTTCCTGATCTACCCAAAAAGGCACTTCTCCTTCTGGGGTGAGAGCTTCCTTCTTCTCCCTCTGCTCTTTCTCCCATTGCTTCTTTGCTTCCGGATCCATGCGGAAATAAATCTTCTGCAATGTATCAATCACTTCCCCGAATCCGATGATCAGTAGCCCGTAGAGAAAATGCGTCGCAATAATGCTGATGAATGCGAACAATGCAGTGCCCGTTATCCCGCTTGCATACTGCATTTCTCCCCATTCATTCATAAACTGGCCACCCATTTGCGCCATCATGAACAAGGAATAGATTCCTTGAATGAATCCCCATACCATCACGACCACGCCGGCAATCTTTATCATATATCCAATGTGACTCTGCTTCGTAAACAAGTTACTCAATGTGACCACTCTCCCATTTATATTTCTATATATCTTGTGTACGATTAAGTGACTTGGATAGTTTCAGAATGAGGAGGTTTTACAATGGTTCCATTTACAGAGCGAGTTATACAAATCATCCGGGATATCCCTGCCGGCCATGTCATGACTTATGGACAAGTCGCAAGCGTTGCCGGAAATCCGCGCGGCGCAAGGCAAGTCGCGAGAATCCTTCATTCGATGAGCGCTAAATATGAATTGCCTTGGCACCGGATTATCAATGCGCAAGGCGGCATATCAACCCCTTCCGATCGGGAAGAAAAAGGCGGCTTGCAACGGGAACTGCTTGAGTCGGAAGATGTGGAGTTCATGGCAAACGGAAAAGTGGATTTACAAGTATATCGGTGGTTTCCTGAAGAAGAGTTTTAATGATGAAGCTCAAATCGCCTGCCGCTCATGATTCAACAGTCGTTGGACGGACAAGACCCGGTCTAGTTTAAACGTGCGTTTTTCATGGCGCAGATGGCAGTAGGCCGTGAACGAATCAATGCTGACCGCTAGGATACGGATGCGCCTTTTCGTTAATGTGCCATCCGCCCTCATATAAATCATTTCCGCCAATTCATGGCGCTGACATATTTTCAATAAAGCCTGTCGCAAAGCTCTCATCTCCGTTAGGAACATTTGTTCCCATTATATGCGAACAAGAAGAGAAAAACAACTTGAAAGGAGGTGAAAATATGTGGAAAGATTTTAAGGAATTTGCATTTAAAGGAAATGTCTTGGACTTGGCGATTGCTGTTGTCATCGGGGCAGCTTTTGGAAACATCGTATCATCGCTCGTCGCGAATATCATTACACCGATTATCGCTGCTCTTACAGGGAAAGTCGATGTGTCCGGTCTTCATGTGACAATCGGAAACGCCAATCTTACATACGGTCTATTTCTGCAATCAATCATCGATTTCCTCATTATTGCCTTCTCGATTTTCCTATTCGTCCGAATCCTGATGAAGTTTAAACGGAAAAAGGAGCCGGCAAAAGAAGAAACGCCAGCCATTGACGCGAAAGAAGAATTATTGAAAGAAATCCGTGATTTATTGAAGGAAAAACAATGAAAAATGCCGGCTATTTACAAGCCGGCATTTTCCATATCAACCTATATCAATCGGCCCCCGCGCCACCGCCGCCGCCATCTCCTCCACCGCTGTAACCACCGCCGGAATCATATGATCCGCCGCCGCTCCAGGAAGATGCGCTCTTATCAACAGGCATCGGGCCCCAAGTGGAATAAGAGAAATAAAGCGGATCCACGTGCAATGCGAACAATGCCGCCATTGAAGCTGATTCAGGCAAACTACGTTTTATTTTCGGAAGCTTTTTCTTTGATCTATTTAATAAATAAGCACGTGCAATCCAACGGTCGATCTCATCCGAATGGATATAATTCGGCACGCCCCGTTTCACCTGTCTTCTGAATTTCGTAATGCTCATCTTTGTGTAAAGGGCTGTAAGCGAGCTTGGCATCGCTTTTGGAACGATGAAAAATAAAATGGCCCCACAGATGATTGCATAAAGGACTGCGTCCGTTAATGCGGGAGCTGCAATTTGGGCCCCTGCAAAAAACATTCCGATGAAGAACAAGATTGCCGGCCATTTCTTTCCGGGATTTGTACTATAAAAATATATTCCGATAATCATTACAATCGCAGGAAATGCAATTCCCCAACCGCCTGCACCATCTGCATAAAATCCGTACATCGTTACGAATGTGGTTAGCAGGAAAATAGCTATCTTCATTAGTTTAGGCGTCAAGGTCGAAAGAGACCCTGCGTCTTCCATCAGATGAAGCACTTCGTCATGCCAAGTTTCATGATTTTCATGGAATTGCCTTTGCTTTCGCAGCTGGGTTCGATTCTCTTTATCCCCACGGACGGACGGCCCTGCCATATCGTGCAAATGGAATTTTCGATGTCCTACTCTTCCTTTGAATAGCCATGTCACTAAATATTGCTCATGGGGCAGTAATTTTTGTTTCGATTTCTTCAAGTGTTCATTCGATTGAAGGAGCCGAAACACGAGCGTCTTTTCAGGGGCACCTTCCTTCCCTTGAAAACGTGCTGCTGAATCAGTCAATTCCACTTTTATAATTCCTTTTTCAGCAAGGGAAAACAAACCTGATAGAAAGCTTTTCCGGTTGAATTTGCCGTTCCGATCGACAAAAGCCAAATACGTCGGATCGGTCTGCAGGACGAGGTCTGTGCTGCCGAACAGGGAAAATACACGTTGTCTCAGCAAGACAAGAATACCAAAAAGTACGATGAAGAAAATGCTGAGACCGTTCCCCGCCTTCATTGCAACAGGGATGTTTACCCATCTGGATTCATTTTTATCGATAATCTGCTGCTCTTGATGGATGGCTTCCTCAAACGATATCGGCTCCGCAATTTTTTGCTGCGCCGTCATAATCGTTGAAGGAAACAGCACACGGGTCTCCGTCACTGTGGATGCGGCCGACTTGGGCGTATGAAACGAAATGCCGTCGCGATAAACCATCCGCACTTCCCCTTCACGGTCGTGCATAAACCCGTGGATTGCATCATCACCAACGTCGCCTGGCAACACGTACGCGATGTCCACATTATTCAAATCCTCATCATGATTGGCGCCGTCCTCAAAATAGGTGACGGACAAATCACTGTATGTATCGTATGACGTCACCGCGTTCTGCATCGTGTAGATGTAAATGACAGATACGACTTTATCTTCCGCACGGATGGCTGTTTTGTACGTGCTTCCTTCACGTGTCACTGTCGCTTTCGTCAAGTCAGATTGTTTAATCTCCCCGACAACGGGATCCTGCCCGTCAATCAAGTACGCCTCGAACCGAGCGACCTGTCCGAGATGCTTATCCGGAAACGATCTCTTCAGCTGCGAAAACGATCCATCTAACGTATACGTGAACACCTCATTCACCAACATATCGCCATTCGGCTGCACCCACCCCTTGATCTGCACCCGATCAATCGAGTATGACTTTGCATGGACCTGGGCCGGTAAAAGGATCAACATCATAACTATGAAAACGACTATTTTACGCATCACAGCACCCCCTATTGCTTTGTTACAATACGGTGAGTGGTAGGGTGGGGTTTCAGAATTAAGGAGAATTGGTAGAAATGGCATGTTTGCATGGTGTTCTACGGGGGTTCGCGCGAGTTCAGGCCAGTTATGGCGCAGTCTCACGATGTTATGCTCGTCTCAGGTCTTTCCACCCACCCAAACACCACCAATAATCACCCCCATCATCAAATTCGACATCCTTGTGTCTGCCGTTGCCTCCACCCAAAACTGATGCTACAATGGAATGTAGGATTGACGATAAAAAGGAGTGAAGTCTTCATGTGGTTCATTTATATCATGTACACGCTGTTCGCTTTTATCGCCCTTGGCACAATAACTGGTCTTGTCAGCACATTCAACAATCATAAGTGATTGTTGAAGTGCTTTTTTGTAATCGCGTCACGGCAAATAGAAAAGGTGTCCCGCAGCTGCAAAGCTCGGAACACCTTTTTATTATACTTGTGGGGGTAAGATCGATGGTGGTGTTAAGTTATCTCTTCCTTTTGTGTTTGCTTCTACGCTGTCATTCGGATCCATTGCCAAAGCAGTTCCTGTTCCGGCAAATGCGGCGAACATTGCCGTTAGTAAAATGATGGATAACTTTCGTTTCATAATTCCTTCTCTCCTTTGTCATAGTAATATAAACTATACAGTGCCGCTTTTTCGTTATCGCCGATGGATCGGCAATAGTTTGCCAACCGCCAAGCGATACTTCTTGCTTCCCCTATATAATCATGTTTCTTTAGAAAAGGAAATACCGTTTGTTCACAATAGTCAAAAAGTTCTCGTTGGGAAAATTTTGTCTTTCTAAAGTAATTCAACTGAATCTTTAAATATGGGTCATTCTTCCTTTCCGTAAGCTTTTTCAGTTCATCGAGCAACGGATCCATTTCTTTTTGTTCTTCGACAGCGGTTTGCAATAAATGGATTAGTACCGCCTGATAATAATCCGTCCCCGGTTCCAACAACGCTTTTAATTCCGTCAACATCTCGTATGCCGACTTATGGAGACCCCTCCGATTTTGCAATACCGAATAGTTATAGAGTGCTCCTTGGTACAGCTGATCCATCTCCATCATTTTGGCGTTGCGGAGAATTGTTTTGAATAAACCATCCGCTTGCAAGGCAAAGTCGCGATTTGTGTAGTTGATGGCCAGCAGGAGCTGTGCGTGGAGGAGGCGGATATAATTGCAATCCTTTCGGAAGTGGTCGACAGCCATTTCTGCAAAGTATGTCGATCTGCCGTATTGCGTTCGATTGTGGAGCAAGTACGCTTTTTGATAGAATAATTCTCCTTCGAACATGAATGGAATTCGTTCGCGGTATTCTTCGATTTGTTCCAATCGGTTTTCTGCTTCTGTAAAGTTTTGAGAAAAAATATCGAACATGAGGTGAATGACTTTGGAGACGCCTCTTTCATAGTCCGTAAATGATGTTTCCATTCGTTTTAGGATTGAGACTTGTTGAGTTGCGCGAGGCATGTCCCGCTTGAATAAATAGTAACGCAACTTATAGAGCTCGTAGCGGTTCACTAAATCCGTCGATTGCAAATAGTCCTCTTGAGTGGAAAGCTCCTTATATACTTCTTCCATCGATTTCAGGTCGTAATAGACCGAGTGCATAATGAACGTTTCCAATTTCGCTTTCCAATATTCGTATGTATCCACTTCCCTCTCCCATTCAATGCCCATACGTTTAAACAGTTCATTGATTGTTTCATTATGGGGAATGTATTTATTCGACTCGATTTTACTTAAATGGGAGATGGAACAGACACCTTTGCTAAGTTCGGCTTGCGTTAGATTGTTTTTCATTCTGTAGTATTTCAGGATGGATCCGATATTCATCATAAGCACCCCTTTACTTTCTTACTATTCAAACGTATCATGTCAATTACATGATTACATGAGAAAACAGTCCCAGGGGAGTAAGGGACTGTTTTCGGCCTAATGTATGGGATTTTCATTAGGAGGCTAGTTTAACGTACTCGTGCGAATCCAAATCCTGACGCAATGTCGTCTCCTCGTCCGGCATGATAACCACCGAGGATGTCATATGATTTCGCACGATTTTGCAAGTTGGCGCGTAGTTGAACGTTTGTGAAGCTTGGATTTTCCGCCCAGACTTTCGCTGCCAGTCCTGCGACATGCGGTGTTGCCATAGATGTGCCGCTAATTGTCGCGTATCCGCCATTGTACCAAGTCGAGAAGATGGATGTGCCAGGTGCCGACAGTTCAACATCTCCCGTTTGGATAAGATGATCGCCTGCTGTCCTTGCATGGCCCCGAGATGATGAATTGGCGACACGATATGTGCCATTTTCCAATCGGTTTTCAAGATTCGCAACTGCGATTGCTGATGGCAATGCCGCCGGATAATCGATCGAACCAGGGGAATAGCCGTCGTTCCCTGCCGCAGCGACAACCAATACACCGCGGTCATACGCATAGTTGACGGCATTCGTGATTAACGAACTTTCTCCATTCGAACCGAGGGACATATTGATGACGACTTTCACGCGCTGCACTGATGCCTGATCTGCCGCGTGGCGGATTGCATTCGCAATATCATCCGCATAGCCGTTTCCGGAGTCGTTCAATACTTTATATGCCCAAAGCTTCGCATTTGGAGCGACCCCGTAAACCCCTCTTCTGTCATCTCCGCCTTCGCCTAATGCAGTCCCAGCGACGTGGGTTCCATGCCCATTGCGGTCGGTACAAGAATTATTTACTAGCGACGAGCTTTGTGTGAAGTCTTTACATTGTTCTGCGTTATAGTATAAATCGTTATGATTAACGTTAACGCCGGTATCGAGCACGGCGATTCTCACGTTTGAGCCGCCTGTCGTAGAAGTTAAATTATTGTCATTATAAATCGCTTTGATTCCCCAAGGAACAGACTGGCTTGCAGCCGCCGCATCCACTTCATCATTCAACTTCAAAGAGGACGGATCAATTTGAATCGAAAGGACGTCCACTTTTTCGACAGTGATGTGCGGCAAATGTTGCAAAGCCTCAAACTCCTTCGCTGTCACATCCGTCGTATAGGAGTGGCCATCGAATTCATTGCGCAGCTCATAGCTTTGTTGAAGCTGTTGCAGTTCTTTGTCACTCGTTGCCGTAATGAGTACTCGGAACGTTTCGCCCCTTTGCTTCATTTGATCCTCTTTGAAATCTCGGAAGTCGTCTTTTGCATATACGCTTCCCGTTGAGATTGCCATGCTGGCTGCAATTGCGATTGCCGCGAGAACTTTCAATGGTTTCTTCATTTATTCTCCTCTTTTCCTCATAGATTCGGTGTTGCTACTTTCACTGTAGCAAACATTCCGACAATAGGAAATTGGGAAAAATTCGATAGAAATCGACGGGTTTTGCCCCTTTTCACTCTATCTATCCACCCTCAAAATGACAAATATATAATAAAAAAGAACTAAAAAAACCGGCCATCTATGTGACCGGTATTGGGCAAATCAGGAATCCACTATTTGATTGTACCTATCAATTAAGCAGTAACATCACGTTTTACGAATGTTGTAAAGCTGATGACGAGGAAGACGATGATATAAACGGCCAATACGGCAAGTGAAAACGGCATCGTTAAATCCGGAATTAGCATCATGCCTGTCTCGAATTGAGTCAAATCCATATGTGTAAATAACAAGTATTTCGCAATTTCATATCTTGAAAGCAAGGCGCTGATCGTAGAGCCAGTGAAATAGATGAACAGCGACAGTCCAATCGCTAGCGAGCTGGATCGGAATACACTGCCGATCGTGAACGCGAATGTCGTTGTAATGAATACATTACCGAATGAAAGAAGCAGCATATATAAGCTTTTGCTCCAAACTGTCCAACTTGACAGACCAGCGTCTGGACCTGACTTAAATAACAGGAGCGCCAAAAGGATATAGACAATATATCCGATTAGCATGAGGAACATGCCAAACAGATTTACCGTTATAAATTTAGACAAGAGGATTTTCCATCGTTTTACCGGGCGTGTCAACAACATTTTAATTGTCCCTTGAGAAAACTCGGATGCGACAATGCCTGCTGCTACGATAACTGTAAGCAACAAGACCGTTCCGCCCAGTGATGATGGATCCTGGACCATCCCTTCCCTCGTGAAATTGCCACCCATATTCTCTTGCATGCTAATCCATTTCATTAACCCCATCATGCCGGCTGTTATGATTACAAGAATGCCAACCATGACCCATGTACCTTTTTTATACCATAACTTCATCCATTCATTTTGCATTAGCTTCAGCAATTTGGCCACCTCCTGTCATCTCCAAGAACTCATCCTCCAACGTCTTCCGGTGCGGTTGAACCGCAAACACTTGCAGCCCTTCGGCAATAAACGACTCGACCAAGCCCGGAATTTGGTGCTGCTCGGCGTTCACAAGCAAGCCACCTTTGAACTCTTCAACCGTAAATCCTCCGTCAAGAAGCATTCGCTTCGCCTTTTCCCCAGGGGTCGCTTCCAAATAATAGAATGACTCACGCGCCTCAGACATTTCACGGATATCGATGAGTTTACCGTTTTGAATGACGGCAATCCGATCGCACATTTGCTCGATCTCGGAAAGCATATGGCTGGAAACGAAAACGGATACCCCTTCCGTTTCGGAAATTTTACGCAAGTATTGCCGGAATTCGCGGATTCCTGCAGGATCCAACCCATTTGTCGGCTCATCCAAAATTAAGAACTTCGGCGAGTGCAGGAGCGCTTGCGCAAGTCCGAGACGTTGGCGCATCCCAAGCGAATAAGTCCCCACTTTTTCATGGATTCGGTTCTGCATCCCGACTTGGCGGATGACGTCATCAATTCGCTCCTTCGTCACGCCGTTATGCATACGAGCGAAATGGATCAAGTTCTTATATCCAGACATGAACTTATACATTTCTGGATTTTCAACGATAACGCCAACCTTCGAAAGCCCCTCCTCGAAATTCTCACGAAGCGACACTCCATCGATAACAATGTCGCCTCCCGTTTGTTTCATGAGACCGACCATCATACGGATTGTCGTCGTTTTCCCAGCTCCATTCGGACCGAGAAAGCCTGTAATCTGTCCTGGATACAACGACAAATTCAAATTATCGATGATCTTCTTACCTCGAATTGTTTTAGATAAATTCTTTAATTCTACTACCGGTTTCATTTTCCCAACTCCCTTTCCACTTGCTGGTCTTTGAATAGCGATACCATCCAGCTTGTTGCATCGATTCCGTAAAAGTCACGGATTTCGTCGACCGCCTCATGGGCAATCAACTGACCACCCCTCATAACGATAATTTCATCAAGCAGCGGCTCGACCTCCCGAATTTCATGTGTCGACATGATGACCGTCTGGCGCTCTGGATCCGTAAAACGGATGAGCCCTTTTGAAATATCGTCGCGCACCATCGGGTCAAGGCCCGAGAACGGTTCATCGAGTAAATAAACGTCCGCTTCCCTCGCAAGCGTCACGGCGATTTTCACCCGCCCGCGGTTCCCCTTCGATAAGCTTTTTATCCGCGATGTAAGCGATACGTTCAGAAATTGCACAATCTCCTTCGCTTTGACCACATCAAAATCATCGAATTGCGATTCATAAAAATCGATGAGTTGCTGAACAGTGAAATACGTATAGAAATCATCCGTGTCGGACATATAGGCAATTTTTGAAGCGATTCGCCGCGTAATCGGCTTTCCGTCAAACGTCGCGCTTCCACTGTTTGGTGTCAATAAACCCGCCATCATCTTCAATAATGTCGACTTACCGCTCCCATTTTCACCGACAAGCCCTATCACTTTCCCTCTCGGAATCGACAGCGTCACGTCTAGCAATGCCCTCTTGCTCCCATATTTTTTCACAACATGTTTCAATTCAATCATTCTCGCCACCCCGTTCCTGCAGACACTTTACAATTTCGTCCGTCGTAAATCCGAAAGACTTCACGTTTTGAATAAATGACGTTACGAGTTGTTCCTTCATTTCATTCCGAAGCGCCGTGATCTTTTCCTGATCCTCCGTCACGAATGATCCCTGCCCCCTTCTCGTCTCAGTGATCTCCATCTGCTCCAACTCCTTGTATACGCGTTGCATCGTATTGGCATTCACGCCTGCTTCAACTGCATACTCACGGACAGACGGCAACTTCTCTCCCGCCGCAAGCGTGCCTCGCATAATATCTCCCAAAATCCGGTCGATGAGCTGCTGGTAAATCGGCTTATCCGGTGAAAAATCAATGCTCATCGTCAGTACCTCACTTTCTTTTCAAGCAGGATGGCTCCGCTTGTGAATAATACGATTGAAACGATAGCGTATAGAGTTGAACCGGCGAAAGGTCCGAACCCATGCCAGACCGTCTCCATAATGCCCCATAGAATCGATCCTATGAAAAGAATGATAAGCATGACAATTGCCGCCAACCAGCCAACCCTCAATGCTAAAATCTTGTAAATCACCCATATCGGCAAACTTGCAGAAATCGCAAAGACTGTAGTCAATAACACTTTTAACAAATTTGGCCATTCTGGAATAACTCCTACAAATCCTCCAATGAAATACGTGAAAACTCCTATGCCGCTCCAAACCAGGCTAGATACCCCAACCAATAGTAAAGCAATCAGCATTTTAGCCCCCAAAAGCTTCCCTATCGAAGCTGGCGAATGCAGCCATATATCCGGTCGCTTCATGTCTGTATTAAGACTATGGACAAATAGTAACGCACCAAAATACATGTGCAAAAACGAGAACGTATTCGTAATCTCTATAAGATCAAATTTGCCCCCCACCGCCAAGGGAGCAAAACTGGATGCAGCAATGAAGATAATAAACGCGATTAATACTATAAAAGTAATCCGCTGGAGCACCCATTCTTTTCTCAATAAACCATTCCAGCTTGTCATAGCCGCACCCTCTTTTCAAACAAGGCGATTGCCAAATAGAACAAGCCAACAGTAAAGAGAACGGCGAATATAATCTCACCAGCATACAAAACTGTATTCGTGACGGTGAAGTAATCATATTGGAGATCGATCACCGGGTTCTTAAGGGACATTAGATCAAAACTGCCAACGCGTATAAATTTGTCATAAAGATTAGAACCGGTTACTTCCCCATAAATCCTTGCTGAAATGATGAATAATATTAATGTGACAACAAAGGAAAACCCTTTAAGAAAAGGCTTTAACAACTGGTCTATGACGATAAAGAAAAAACCGTATACCATGAACTGTATGGAAGCAAGAAAAACTCCGATGATCAACAAACTTCCATAAAATAATAACTCGTTGAAGATGGCCTCCGGTTGAGGTGTAATTGCATACCTTATCGCAACGACTAGTACCGTAGCAAGCAAGTATGCCAAGCCCATTCCAGCTGACATCAACATTTTCACCCCGACAAGCTTCACTGTGGACGCTGTAGAATGGAACCATATATCTGGCCTTTTCATATCCTTGTTAAACATCATCGAGAATGCAATGACAGGAACCAATATACATGCACCTGCCGCTATAAAGCCGATGGCCATCGTGATTTCAAATACGGAAATTTCCCCTATTGCGAGCACCTTTGCCAACGACGGCAATATAAACAATCCCGCCAATAGCAGAATGACTAGCACGATAATCTGCCCTCTCCACTGCACCCATTCCTTATGCAATAATCCGTTCCACTGCTTCACCTATTTACCTCCTCCTGTACCGGTGTATTAGTTACATAGTACACTAAGTTATGCAGAAGTGTAAAGTTATTTGAATGATTCATAAGAAATGAATCAAAAGACCCTTTTTGGTGATAACTTCTTTGATTCAATAGATAACTCTCTGCATTCAATAGATAACTCCGCGTATTTAATAGATAACTCTCTGGATTCAATAGATATTAAAAATTCCTCAGCTTGCCAAATGCATTTAGCGCTCTAGAAGTCGTTACAGATGCTTTCACCGTCGCAACTTATTATAAAAACAATTTACTATAATGAAATCTTATACATATTGTTTCATTTCCCGTCATAGCTTCTCTTGAAAAACTCATCTACACTGTACATAACAAAACAAAAAGGGGCGAAATACGATGACTCAATTTTTCACTGGCATCGACCATATCCAAATCGCGGCACCTCCTCAGTCTGAAGAGCAGGCACGCGAATTTTACGGCAAGCTGCTTGGCATGGAAGAAATTCCGAAGCCGGAAAACTTGCAAGGGCGCGGCGGATGCTGGTTCAAATGCGGAGCGCAGGAAGTTCATATTGGCATCCAAGCTGATTTCATGCCTGCCAAAAAAGCGCATCCCGGCTTCACCGTACATGCGCTTGAACAATTGAAATCACGATTGGAAACAGCCGGTTGTTTAATATCAGAAGAACCGCCGATCGCAGGACGTGCCCGTTTCTTTCGCACGACCCGTTCGGCAATCGGATTGAGTTTTTGGAGTTTGATTAAGACACAATAATATCCTTCTCCTGCTGGTCGAGACGCTTCAATTCTTCCATTGCTTCATCGCGTTTTCGCCGCAATTGGTCTTGTACACGGCGGACGTCGTGAAGCACGCTGTTCAGCTTACTTTTTGCGTCCGTAATCCGTGAATGCACCGCCCAGTCGGAGAAGATATTATCAAAGAAAATATCCGTAAACGTGAAAAAGTCGTTATGGTTCACGTTGAAAGATTCTGTTGCGGCATTTTGGACGTCCATCAACTCCGTCTCGTAATGACGAAGAGCCCGTTGTGCGCGGTGCACAAGGTCGTCAGAGCTGTTCATTTCCGAATACTTCATTGCGGAGACGATAAGTCCGCCGCCTAAAAATGTATCCCACATCGACAGCCCTTCCGCATTGCCAAGCTTGTCGAGTGCGGCGTCCAACGCCCGTTTTGCCTTGTCGCCCGCCTCATACGCCTCGTCGATTTCCCTCACCAATGAACGCACCCGCACCCGGTCATCAGCAATTTTCTGCAGTGTGCTATTCGCCGTCGTATCGTTTTGCCGGATCCACGCCTCTTTCTCTTTCAAAAAGTCCTCCCAATCTTCATCTACATAAAGGAAATCATCACGTTTCATCTCTGCGCGCAGCCGCCCGACTTCCGCCTCCAAGTCGGTTACCGTCTTTTCAGCTTCATTGTATTTCAACTCGGCCTCCGCGACTTCATTGATCTCCTTTTCCATTTGTTCATCCCATTTGCCCGTCCACTCTTTGATTTTATTCGCAAATGAAAACTTGCCTAACTTCACGACGTCCTGTTGCTCCTTCGATAGCTGCCGATGCAGGCGATCGCGCAACTGAACCGCTTCTTTATATTGTGCCTCCGCACCTTCCAGCCTTCGTTTCACTCGATTCCGCTCATTCCGGAGCATCGTCAGTTCCATTTGTCGTTCATGTATATCCGCTCTCATTATGCTCACTCCTTTCCTTATATACGGAAAATTCCGTTGAAAGTTTCAAGAAAAAAGCCGCCCATAAAAAGGCGGCGACTTTCATTAATGCTTTATTTCCCTCCGCAGTATCCGGTGATTCCGGCGGGCGGGACCTGTTTCAAATAAGCGTTTTTCCGCTTCGGTTTCCGGATAGACGCCTGGAACCGGAGTCGGTTTGTTGTTTTCATCCATCGCGACCATCGTCAAGAATGATTCGGTCGTCAGTTTTTTCGCGCCTGTCAACAGATCCATCGAGTGCACCGAGACGAAAATTTCCATTGATGTGCGCCCTGTTGAGCTGACGACGGCTTCGAGTTCAAGTACGTCCCCGACTTTGGCGGACGACAAGAAGTCGACCGAATCGATGGAGGCAGTGACGGCAGCCGCCTTGTTCGAATGTTTCATCGCTGTAATAGCGGCAATTTCATCTATGTACGCCAGAACTTTTCCACCAAAAATTGTTTGCATATGGTTTGTGTCCGGCGGCAATACAAGTTTCGAAATGATCGTCCGTGATTGACTCATTGGTCGTTGTTCCATAATCCATCTCCCTCTCAATACTCTTTTCCAGTATACCCACTACTTAATTAGTTGAACAAGCTTACGCGAACAATTGGCGGGAATACGGATGCGTGAATGAAAAACGACCATCCCGTTTCACGCTTTCCTCGACAATCTTTCCGCCTTCCATTACATACACTCGCTCGCATAAATGCTGTACAACTTTTAAGTCATGGGAAATGAAAAGAATTGCCATGCCCGTCTCCCGGTTCAATTTCTGAATGAGCTCGACAATCTCCTTTTGAACTAGACGATCGAGGTTGGACACGATTTCATCGCATATTAAAAGCTTTGGCTCAATTAGCATGGAGCGCAACAAGTTCACGCGCTGCCGCTCACCGCCACTTAACTCCGAAGGGCGCCGATCCAAATGTTTTTCTTCCAAGCCGACCGTTCCAAGCATCAATTTGATATGTGCATCCCGATCGTCTTTCATCGACCGAAGCGGCTCCTTTAAAATATGGCGGACTGTCCAGGAAGGATTCATGGCGGCGGATGCATTTTGGAAGACGATTTGGCAGGCGGCATAGAAATCATCCGTTTCAAAGAATGCAATCGTTCCTTCATCCACAGGCTCTAATCGCATGATGAGGCGTGCCAGCGTGCTTTTTCCGCTGCCGCTTTCGCCGACGATTCCGACAAGCTCCCCTTCACCTACCGACAAATTAATATCGTGAAGAACAGTCTTTCGCTGTTTTCCCTTGCCATAGCTTTTTGAAAGATGTTCCACTTGCAGCAATTTGCCCGCCCCCCTTTCCTAAAATCGGCTATCCAGCAAACGCTTCGTATACTCATGCACGGGTTTCCTAAAGACATCTGCAACAGGTCCCGTTTCTACAACTTCGCCCTTTCGCATGACGATCATATCATCGGCTGTCTCCGCCACGACTTCCAAGTCATGCGTAATAATCAACACCGTCGTTCCGTTTTCATTCAATAGACGGAGCCATTTCAAAAACTCCTTCTGTACAACTTTATCGAGAGCTGATGTCGGTTCATCTGCAATGAGCAAAGTTGGTTCAACATACAAGGCGCAAGCAATCATGCATCGTTGCAGCATCCCTCCGGATAATTCGAATGGATACCGTTCCAAGATTTCTTCGGATAAACTCAGCCTCCTAAGAATCTCCTTCATCTTCTTTAAAAAGCTAGCTTCATCATCGCCGATTCGGCCTGCAGAAAATGCGTAAAGCTGTCGACCTATCTTCACGCTTGGATTATAGCTGTTCAATGGATCTTGAAAGATCGTGAAAAACTCCTGTCTCCGCAAAGCTAAAATATCTTTCTTCGAAGCTTCTAACAGATCCTCGCCTCTGAAACGAATTTCTCCATATACATGCGCACCAATTGGCAATATGCCTAATATGGCTGCAACTGTCATGCTTTTTCCGCTGCCGCTTTCGCCGATCATTGCCGCCACTTTCCCTTTCGGAATGAAAAACGAGCTTTGATTCACAACAGGAGTACCATTAATATTAATCGACAATTCCTTCACCTCAAGCACTGAACCGCCCCCTTTCAGGATCCTTCAACGCTTCCCCGATGAAGTTAATAGATAAGATCGTCATGAAGATCAATATTCCTGGGAAAACACCGATCCACCAAGCGCCGATCAATAAATCATTTTGGGCATTGTATAGCATATTGCCCCACGATGGAACCGCAGGCGGAATGCCGACCCCGAGGAAGCTGAGGGACACTTCAATGAACACGGCACCTGCCAAATTGAAGATCGTCACGACAAAAAGCGGCGGCAGACTATTGCGCAATAGATGACCCGTAATGATTCTCCAAAACGGTGTGCCGAACATTTTCGCCATCTTCACATATTCCGTGTCCTTTAGCCGGATGAATTCCGAGCGGACAATCCGAGCGGTTGTGAACCAGCCCGTCACGCCAATAATAAATGTCATCCCCCACATTCCGCCTTGCATGATCGCCTGAAATGCTAAGACGAATATGAGGGATGGGATTGAAATAAGGGCTTCCAAAATCCGCATCATGACACTATCGGTCCAGCCGCCTACATATCCGCTAATTCCTCCATATAGGACGCCGATTACAAATGACAAGGCGACCGACAAGCACGCGACAGCCAATGTCACCTTTCCACCTTGCAATAAACGAGAATATACATCCCTGCCGAGATGGTCCGTCCCTAACAGATGGCCTTCACCCGGCGGCGCATAAACCGCATCTAAATCCATTTCATTTACAGGTTGTGTTGCCAAAAAATCCGAAAACAACGTCAAAGCGAGTATCAAACCTAAAAGCGAGCACCAGAAGACAAGTTTCTTCCACGATTTCATACGCCCACCTCCCTTTTCCGGAGTTTCGGGTCGAGGACATACATGAGCACATCAATGATAAAAAGGCTGATGACGACAATCAAACCAGTCAGCATAATGCCGCCCATAAGCAACGGATAATCCTTCACCATGACCGATTTCACGAGCAATTGTCCGATGCCCGACCAGGAAAATAATGCTTCCACAATGACAGAGCCTCCGAAAAATGAAGGGATCGTGACTCCGAGATAATTCAAATATGGGATAAAGGCATTCCGTAAAACTCCTCGCCTAATTTCCCTTTCCTCAACACCGTTCGCCCTTGCCGCCATCACATAATAGCTTGCAATTTCGGATTTCACGCTTTCTTGGAGAAAGCGTGCGTAAAGTCCGACATGCGTTAAGACAATGACAGCTGCAGGCATGAGGAGATGTTTCATTTTATCACCAAAACCGCCATCCCCTCCTAGGCTTCTCGTACCGGACGACGGCAAGACACCTAGTGTAACAGCGAATATATAAATGAATAAAATTCCGAGCCAAAACGCCGGAATGGAAGAAGATGCGATACTGAATGCCGACAGACCTCGGTCCAGCAACGATCCAGGCCGCATACCCGCCGCCATCCCGAGCCAAATCGACCCCGAAATAATAAAAAACATCGATGCCCCAAACAACAATAACGTATTCGGCAGCCGTTCTCCAAGAATCGCAGCAACAGGGCGGCCCTCTTTCGCAGACATGCCGAGATTCCCTTTCACGGTCTCTTTCAACCATGCCCCGTATTGGACGATCAGCGGACGGTCCAATGCAAAAGCCTTGCTGATCCGCTCTTTTTCTGCGGCAGTCAACGTTTGGGCATTGCCTCCGTAATAGGCAGTCGCGGAACTACCCGGTCCCGCATGCATAATGAAAAAAGAGAGGAAGCTCACGATGAAGAGGACGAGTATCCCCAACATCATGCGCTTCCCGACCCATTTAACGGTCATTCCACTTCCACTCCTCGACATTCCAAAGGAAACCGGAGCCGTGATGACCGAGTGTACGCTCCTTTACACCTTCGATATTTCCGTGAATGCCATAAACTGCATTGACATATGCGATGAATGCGAATGCCGGATCGTTCGCCAATTCTTCTTGGAAGTCCATATAGCTAGTCTTCCTTTCCTGCTCATCCATTGACAAACGACCTTTTTCAAGCAATGCATCTACTTTTTTATTCGAATAACTTCCGTAATTATAACCGGATCCTGTCAAGCTTGATTCCGAAGAATGGAACAAACTATACGTATGATGATCCGCGTCATACGGACTGCCCCATCCGATCATGAAAGCGTCTGTCTCTTCAATCGTGATGGCACTCCAATCAAGCGCCGCCACGTTGACATCCGCTCCGATCGACTTGAAGCCTTCCGCAACATAGTTCGCCATATTGACGCGCACCGCATCGGAAGCAGGAGCTGTGATTGTAAAGCTCAGCTTCTTACCGTCTCTATAGCGGAAACCGTCTTCTGATTTTTTCCAACCGGCTTCATCCAGCAAGGATTCGGCATGTGCGATATCAAAGCTGTATTTTTCGATGTTTTCATTATGAAAAGCATGTTTTTGAAGAGGCGAATAAGCCACTTTCCCATACCCTTTCAAAATACCTTTCACAATTTGCGCTCGATCGATGGCGTAGCTGAATGCCTGCCGCACCCGTACATCTTGCCATACATCATTTTGCATATTGAAAAGGATTCCTCGGTAGTCCGCGGTATCGATATTGTAAATCTTCACATAATCCCGTTTCTCCAGTTCACCGACTTGTACCGGGTCGAGCAATGCAATATCGACTTCTCCCGAAGCTAATTGCAAGGCCCTTACATTGCTGTCAGGAATGAATTTGAAAATGACTTTCTCGATGGATGGCTTCGTGCCATAAAATTGCTCATACGCTTTCAACGTCAAGCTATTTCCCCGATCCCATCGGTCGAACTGATAAGGCCCTGCACCGATCGGATGGCTATTGAAATCTGCTGTCCGCATATCCACGCCGTCAAACGCATGCTTTGGCAATATCGGCAACGTCAATTTATCCAATATCGGCGTGAAAGGGTGCTTCAGCTTCAGTTCAAATTCATAGTCGTCGATCTTCTTCAAGGATTCTACTTCATTGAAATCGGACTTCAAGAACGATGAATTCTTGTCATCCAAAACACTCTCAATTGTAAAGATGACATCGTCCGCAGTTAGCGGTTCACCATCATGAAATCGGATGTCCTCTCTTAACTTGAATGTGTACGTCAATTTGTCATCCGTCATAGTGAACGACTCTGCAATATCCTCTTTCGGTACATTGTTTTCGTCAAAGCGGAACAGCCCGCGGAATAGAAGCGCGTCCAAATTCGTCTCCTCAAGGAGCGGATTCAATCCATCAAACTCTGATTCCGAAGCATAAATAAGACTGTTTTCTTTCACGACAGACGTCTCTTTTTTCCCGCAGCCTGCAATGGCAACGAGCATGATTACTCCAATTAACACTATCATCAGTTTTTGTTTATACATAGTTTCCCTCGCACTTTCATATGAGCGCCGACAATTCGGAAAAGACACGTTTCAATTCCTGCTGCAGTCTCCATTGATTGACCCCAAGAAAACGGCAATGCACCGCATTTCCAGCTAGTCTGGTAACGCCTGCACGTAATCCGTCGCCAACGTTCATCGCTTCCTGAATCGCCCGTAGATCAATTTTGTCCGCTTCATCGGAAACGAGCCAAATGGATCCGACATACAATGCCTCTTCAAGTAAACCAAGCTTATGCAGATGTAGATTTTCTGGGACGAAATGAATGCTGTCGAAGGCGAGCAGCTCCTCATCGACATAAATCTTCATCATTGATTTTAATGAAGAGAAATCGAATACTTCCCCGCGCATCTCCCGGCCAGGAGCGAGAATTTCCCCCCAAAGCAAAGTTGAGCCCTTTGCCAAACGGATCGTCGTTTCCATTTGAAACTTGGAATCTGCGAATGGGATGATCACTTCAGGCATCCATTCAAGACGAGCGTCTTCTGCGACCTCCACATCTATCGATTGTACGCAAGTTTCACCTGTATGGGACCTGTATACCTTTAACGCCGATTGCTGGATGATTCTTGCTTTGCTACCGGGCAGTAGGCGGATTGAAATGTCATTCCGGTCGCCTGCCACCATTCCACCCGACGACTCCATCAAATAGACCGTCGCCGTAGGGTCATTACCTTCGTATAACTCACGGCTCGCCTTCAATGGAGGCTGCTGGAATACATGCGTCAACCGGGTGTAGCCTCTTCTCGGCTCAAACACCATATCCAGCACTCCATTATGGTGTCGACGAGCAACTTTACTCGCCAGCACTTGAAGTCCCTGCGCCTTCTAGCAACATATTCCGTTTGATCCAATTGACGATCTGGTCGACATTTTTCCGTGTACGGACGTCCGCGAGAACGTAAGGGCGGCCGCCTCGCATCTTCTTCACGTCGCTCTCGTACAATTCAAGATCAACGCCGACATGCGGAGCAAGGTCAGTTTTATTGACCAATAAAAGATCGGATCTCGTTAACGCCGGGCCTCCTTTTCTAGGAATATCTTGTCCTTCTGCAACATCGATTACATATATATACCCATCTACAAGCTCAGGGCTGAATGTCGCGGACAGGTTATCGCCGCCGCTCTCAACGAAAATGATGTCAAGATCATTGAAACGTTCCTTCAACTCATCGATTGCCGCGAAGTTCATAGACGCATCTTCACGGATTGCGGTATGCGGGCATCCGCCAGTCTCTACTCCGAGAATCCTGTTTTCATTCAACACACCGTGATTCATGAGGAATTGCGCATCCTCACGTGTATAAATATCATTCGTAATCACTGCAACGTTATAATCTTCATGCATTGCGCGGGTCAGTGCGTCGACGAGCGATGTTTTGCCCGATCCGACGGGACCCCCGATTCCGATACGTACTGGTTTCATATATAGAAACGCCTCCTGTCATGAAATAAATAATCTTGAAAATAAATATTCGTGCTTCATTGATGCAAGCTCAATGCCTAACGCATTGTTACTAATATCCGATTCTTGCAAACCGGCAACAATTCCGGCAGCTACAACGACTTCTTCAGCCAATTGATGCATTGCCTGCACACCCGTATTTTGTCCGAACGGCACTGCACGCACTGCGTTTTGGACAAGCCCGTTCACCGATGAAAATAAATACGATAGGACTGCATAATGAGCCTCCATATCATTGACAGCGCAATAAATTCCGTAAAGGATTGCATAATGCCCTTTTATTTCATTCGCATCGATCCGGTTTTTCCACTCGTCGAAAAAGGCATCCTCGACGAGCGGTGAAACTGTTTTGATGAACTGCCTGCCCAAATTGACACTCGCATCGCGGGATTCTTTTGCAAGTTTGATGGCCCCGCAAAGATTTTCCAAATGCAACAGCCGATCCGTATCACGTTGCTTTGCAGCCTTATACGCTTCCTGAATGAGAATAGCATCGCCATATACGAGATTTTGATGGAGGAAAGTCGTGCAAAAGTCAATCAGCTCTTCTTTCTTCCGGATAATATCTTCCTGGATATACGTTTCCATTCCGTATGATTGCGTATAGGTGCCGATCGGGAATGCTGAATCGTGAATTTGAAGCAAACGCAAAAACTGAATATCAGTGGGAATGGCCACGGTATTTGAAAGGTTGTTTGAATCTTCGTTCTGTCGTCTCATAGTCCACACCCACCTCATCCAATAATGGCGCCAACGTGTGATCTGCGCGGACGACAATTTCATCTTTTTCGATTAACGCTGGAGTATGGCGATTGCCAAGCTCGAATGCAGCTTTGCCCATTTCGACCATATCTTTCGGACGAATGACGATGACCGGTTCCATCTTCGTCCGGATCACGATGCATCGCTCGTCGTCTTCGAACAGCAAGTCACCGTATTTCAAAGGCTCTTCCTGATCGATGCGCAATGCGACATCCGTACCTTCTGTCGATTCCGTACGCAAAATTCGTTTGCTTAATTCTTCCCATTCGAGTTCGACCCATTCGATGCGTTTTCCTGGGATTTCTTCTGTATCACCGATATTGCATATGATTTTTTCAATTAGCATCTTGTATTCTCCTTCATAGCTAAGACTGGGGTTTTATTAGAATAAAAAATACCTCTGCGCCATTGGCAGTACGTCTACCGGTTCGCACGTGGCGAGTTCGCCGTCGATTTTCACTTCATATGTCTCCGGGTCGACGTCAATTACGGGCATTTCGCTATTATGCTTCATGTCCGCCTTTGATACGTTACGACAATTTTTCACCGTTCCAATCATCTTTTTCAGCCCCAGCTGTTCCGGAAGTCCTTCTTCCACTGCGATTTTTGGCAGGAATGTCATTGCGGCATTTTGAGGACCTTGTCCATGGTAGCCGTACATCCGGCGGCCCATTAAAGGCTGTGGAGTTGGAATGGAAGCATTCGGATCGCCCGTCATTGCATACACCGCGATGCCGCCTTTAATAACAACTTGTGCTTTTACGCCGAAAAATGCGGGATCCCATAAAACGATATCCGCCAATTTCCCTTCTTCAATGGAACCGATCTCATGCGAAATTCCTTGGGCAATCGCAGGGTTGATCGTATATTTTGAAATGTATCGCTTAACGCGGTAATTATCATGGCCCTTTCCTTCATCTTGTGGAAGCGGACCTCGCTGCTTCTTCATCTTATCCGCCGTCTGCCATGTCCGTATCGCCACTTCACCAACGCGGCCCATAGCTTGGGAGTCGGATGACATGATGCTCAAAATTCCAAGATCCTGCATTATGTCCTCTGCAGCGATTGTTTCCGGACGGATTCGCGAGTCTGCGAAAGCGACATCTTCCGCCACATCACGCTTCAAATGGTGGCAAACCATGAGCATGTCCATATGCTCATCAATCGTATTGACTGTAAAAGGTTTCGTCGGATTTGTCGAAGCCGGCAATACATTCGGCAATGATGCCATCTTCAACTGGTCAGGCGCATGACCTCCGCCAGCACCTTCCGTATGGAAAACGTGGATGACCCGTCCATCAATCGCATTGATCGTATCCTCGACAAAACCAGCTTCATTCAACGTATCGGAGTGCAGAGCGATCTGAATGTCATATTCATCCGCCACTTTCAAGCTTTGATCTAATGCCGACGGAGTTGCCCCCCAGTCCTCATGGATTTTCATGCCAATTGCACCCGCTCGGACTTGTTCAACAAGCGGTTCTGGAAAAGCAGCGCTACCTTTCCCGAAAATACCTATATTCAACGGAATGTCTTCAATTTGCTGAAGCATCCGATGCAAATGCCATTTCCCCGGCGTCACTGTCGTCGCAGTTGAACCAGATGCCGGACCTGTCCCACCACCAATGAATGTTGTCGTTCCTGCATTCAATGCCACATCCACCTGCTGCGGGCTAATGAGGTGGATATGTGTGTCGACCGCACCCGCTGTCGCGATCAAGCCTTCGCCGCCGTACACTTCCGTGCCGACTCCGATAATCATGCCTTGATCGACACCATCCATTGTATTCGGATTTCCCGCCTTGCCAATGCCGACGATCCTTCCATTCTTTATCCCAATATCCGCCTTCACAATCCCTGTATAGTCAATGATCGTCGCATTTGTAATGACCGTATCAAGCACGCCTTCGTCGGACGTCTTCTCGCTGTTCTGTCCCATTGACACGCGAAGGGATTTACCACCGCCGAAAATGCCTTCATCTCCATACGTCGTATAATCCTTTTCGATTTCAATCCATAAATCGGTATCCGCTAAACGAACCTTGTCGCCCACAGTCGGGCCGAACATTCTTGCATACTGTTCATGTGTAATTCTCACTTAACTGTCAGCTCCTTTAAATCCGCCATCCGATGCCTTCTCTACAATCTCATCTCTTTTATGAGTGGAACCTTCTGTCAATTTATTCAAACCGAACACATGGCGCTTCCCGCCAAACTCGACAAGCTCCACTTCCTTCTCCTCGCCCGGCTCAAAACGCACCGCTGTCCCTGAAGGTATGTTCAAATGCATTCCGACCGCCTGCTCACGGTCGAATTCAAGAAATTTATTCACCTCTATGAAATGGAAATGAGACCCGACTTGAATCGGACGGTCACCTGTATTTGCGACCTTCACCGTCTTCACATCACGCCCCACGTTAATTTCAATCCATCCTTCAGCAGCCTTGATCTCTCCTGGTTTCAAACGAAAAACCCCCTCTATTATTGAATTGGGTGATGCACCGTAACCAATTTTGTTCCGTCCGGAAATGTGCACTCAATCTGCACATCCTTCACCATATCTTCGACGCCTTCCATCACATCATCCGCTGTCAGCAACTGCTTTCCTTCACTCATCAACTGACCGACGGACTTACCATCACGAGCGCCTTCCATAATAAAATGACAAATAAGAGCCACAGCCTCAGGGTAATTCAACTTTACCCCACGGGCCTTCCGCTTCAGCGCAAGCTCTCCCGCCACGTGCAACATCAATTTTTCCTGTTCAACTGGTGATAACTTCAACAAAAAACACCCCCGAATTATAATCAGACATTTTCGACAACTAAAGACAGTATTCTACTCCGTCTGCCTTTCCTATTCAATTTTTTCGAATTCTTGTGTCTTGCAAGAGTATGCAATATAGGGCTGGCGCAGCCCGATTGATTGGGACCTGGCGCGATGCAGGCCGATAGAGGGAAAAGAGGAATTACAACGATACTATTATAAGATAACCAAATATCCTTGGCAACATTAACGGAAACAGGAAATTTTTCCTTGGAAATCGCGCCGTTGGCAATGCCAGAGCCCATACAGCTTCCCGCGCAGCAATCCTCCGTGTATCGGTTATGTTTTGCGCGATTTTTTCACGTATACGCGAGTTTGAGGGTGTTTTGCGCGAGTACCAGAAGATAATGCTCAAGTTTCGGCCAGTTATGGCGCAATTTGGCGTAGTTATGCTCATCTCGGGACTATCGATCCATTCGATAAACCATAAAAAAATCGTCCTGATCATAATCAGGACGACCCTACTGGAATCTTTACCGCATCCGACCGCTTCATCACTTCCTCATCATGCAAGTGACAAGCGACGAAATGCCCTTCTTCCTTTTCAAGCCATTTCGGCTTCAACTCTCCGCACACCGGCATCGCATACGGACAGCGTGTCCGGAACACACAGCCAGATGGCGGATTAATCGGACTTGGCAGCTCACCTTTTAATAAAATCCGTTCACGCGACTCCTCGATATCCGGATCTGGAATTGGAATCGCCGATAACAACGCTTCCGTGTAAGGGTGAAGCGGCTTGTCATAAAGCTGCGCGCTCGTAGTGAGCTCTACCATATGCCCTAAATACATAACGCCGATCCTGCTGGAAATGTATTTGACCATCGACAGATCATGTGCGATGAATAAATACGTCAAGCCCTTCTCCCGCTGCAGACGTTGAAGTAGTTTAACGACTTGCGCTTGCACGGACACATCGAGCGCGGAAATCGGCTCATCAGCGATGATGAATTCCGGGTCAAGAGCCAGTGAACGGGCGATGCCGATACGTTGCCGTTGACCGCCGGAAAACTCATGCGGGTAACGGTTCGCATGATCCCGGTTCAAGCCGACATCCTCAAGCAATTCATTGACACGTGCTCTCATCTCCGCTTGCGTCTTGTACATCCCATGGATTTGCATCGGCTCCGAAATAATTTCATACACAGTGGAACGGGGATTCAATGATGCGTACGGATCTTGGAAGATCATCTGCATTTTCTTTAAAAAGCGCTGCCGTTCACTGTCAGTCATCGTATGGACACTTCGTCCCTCGTAGAGAACTTCGCCGTCCGTTTTATTGTACAGGCCTAGGATTGTCCGGCCCGCTGTCGATTTGCCGCAGCCCGATTCGCCGACAAGCCCGAACGTCTCTCCTCTGAAAATGTCAAAACTGATACCGTCGACAGCCTTCAGCTTCAATCCTTTGCCTACATCAAAATGGCGTTTCAAATCCTTTACGGATAAAATCACATCGTGAGCCATTCAATTTCCCCCTTCATCTTTGCCATACCGGCGGACTGCGCATAATTCCCGCTCCAGCTTCGAACCTGCAAGCTTTACTAGCTCGATCGACTGCCCTGTTGAAGGAGAATGAAGAAGCAATCCATTTCCATAATAAAACCCGACATGACGGACGTTTCCTTTTCCTTCGTCATTTGCGAAGAATAGCAAATCTCCTTTTTCCCAATGCTCCGGCTTATCCATCGGCACTTCCTCGCCGCTTCTCGCCTGATCGCCCGCATCCCGTGGGATGAAATGCCCGCAAGCTTTCAGCATATTGTACGTGAAGCCGGAGCAATCAAAGCCGTACGAGGACATGCCACCCCAGAAATATGGAAGATCCAAATAGGCAAGGCCCTCTTCGACAGCGGCCGCCGCTTTCCGCTTTTTAAATTGATGGACGGATGAGGCCCGCACGATATCCGTTTTCAAAACTAATGCGTCCCCATCAGGTGTTTGCACATGGAAGTAGTCGTCGCTTTCATCGGTCAGCGGCAAAATCGTATTGAACGGAACAATGATAAAAGGCGTCCCGTCCGGATTCCATAATTGCGATTTTGGGACCGACACTCTTACGAATCCACCGGCCTCTGCAAGTGGCGATGCCTTTTTCAATTGGCGCAACGGCACCCACCCCGGATAGCCGCGTTCATCCTTCTTTGACGGCTGCCAGACGGCAATCACCTTCGCCCATTCACCTTCGATTTCGTCAACGATGACAGGTTCACCGTACAAAATTTGCGTCTGCACTCGATTGCCGTTGCACAAGTCCAGCCGTTCTTCATATGCAAGCTTCTCCAGCCATTTGTTCAGTTGAAGCGGATTAGAAATACCGTCAACGTCCATCTCCCGCGCCGACTCTGGTGAAGTCCAAACAGTCGCGACCGGCACTGCGCATGCGTACATATTCACTGTCAACTCCGTCATTGTCCTGTCCCCTTCCCGATCAGTTCCATTCCTTCCTGATCCAATCCGAGCCCTGGCCCTTCAGGCAGCCGGATGACCCTTCCGTCATAGACGATGCCGCCTGCGACAATATCCTTTGCCAACATAAGCGGTGCATCGAAATCGAATCTAGTAATGTTCGGCTGGCTAGCAGCAAAATGGGCTGTAGCTGTTATACCGAGCTTCGTCTCGATCATGCTGCCGACCATGCATTCAACGCCGTACGTTTCCGCCAATGCATTGATCTTTAATGCCTCGTGGATTCCACCCGATTTCATTAGTTTAATATTAATCAAATCTGCCGCCCGACGCTCCAATACATGGAGTGCATCTTTCGCGGAAAACACGCTTTCATCCGCCATGATCGGTGTGAGTGTATGATTTGTCACATACAATAGCCCATCGATATCATCTGCAAGCACTGGCTGTTCAATCAATTCAATATCGAGCCCTGCGTCCTCCATCTTTCCAATCGCAAAGATCGCTTCCTTCGGCTTCCACCCTTGGTTCGCATCGAGCCGAATTTTTGGTGCCGCCCCTACTCGTTCCCGAATCGCCCGGATTCGCTCAATATCTTCGTTAATGTCCCCGATGCCGACTTTCACTTTCAATACGTTAAAGCCTTCAGCAATATAACGCTCTGCATCATCTGCCATTTCAGCCGCATCGTTGACACTCACCGTGAAGTCGGTTTCAATTTCGCTTCTGTTCCCACCAAGCAATTGATAGAGCGGTATGCCCGCTAACTGCCCAAGCAGGTCATGGATGGCCATGTCTACAGCGGCTTTTGCACTTGTATTGCGGACGATTGACCGTTTCACCAGGCGGAATATCTCCTCGCGATTCCGAACATCCTTCCCTACTAAAAGCGGCGCAATCACCTCTTCAATCGCGTATGTAATGCTTCCGAGGGAATCGCCTGTAATAACGTGGGTCGGAGGCGCTTCTCCCCAACCGGTGCGTCCGTCTTCACAAGTCACTTTCACGTAGATGGCATATGCTGTCGTCACTGTCCGAAGCGCCGTTTTAAACGGCTTCGTCAACGGGACAGCGACGGGAATTGTTTCGATTGAGCGGATGCGCATTCATTCCACCCCCGGTAAAATCGTCAATGTCTTTTGATCTGCGTCCAGCTTTGCGGCGACCCCTAGGGGAATCGCGAAATGCGGCTCGCAGTGACCTATCTTGAAGCCCTCCACAACCGGCTTTGCTAATCCGCCCAAATAATGGTGGAACACGTCATCCAATGACAAGGTCCTCTGCTGTTTCTTTGGTTCTACATCCGAGAAATCCCCGATAACGATTCCAGCTGCATCTGACAGTTTCCCCGCCATTCGCAATTGGTTCAACATCCCATCGACTCGGTACGGCTCCTCTCCAACGTCTTCGATGAATAGCAGCTTCCCTTTCGTGTCGATTTCAAATTTCGTCCCGATCGTATCCGCAAGCAGTGACAGATTCCCTCCGACAAGCTCGCCTTGCGCACTGCCACTTGCAAGTACGTTTAACGGGGAAATCTCCTCGGTATAATGTAGCTCCATCGGTTCGAACAATTGCCGGAACATTTTTGCGGAGAGTTCATGGAAAGTGTCCTTTCCGACACAAGATGCAAGCATCGGACCATGAAAGGTGACAAGGTTCGAATACAGGCCGATTGCCGTATGGAGGAATGTAATGTCGCTGAATCCCCAAAACACTTTCGGGTTTTCCCGAATCAACTGCAAATCCAGCCGATCCGTGTAGCGAGCCGAACCATATCCGCCCCCCGCACAAATGATGCCGCTGATGGACGGGTCCGCGAACATGTCTTCCAAGTCTTGCAGCCTTTCATCATCCGAACCTGCTAAATAACCATTGACATTATTTACATGTCGCCCGAATTTCCATTTCAGTCCAAGCTGTTCAAGAAAAGCGAGAGAGCGTTCTAGATTGGCTTGATTCGGAGGGCTTGAAGGAGCAACGATTCCAATCGTATCCCCTGCATGCAGCCTTTTCGGTCGTATTCTCAATCTCCGGCACCTCTTTCCATTAATAATCATTGTTAACATGGATATCTTTATCCAAATACGCATAATTAGAAAATCGCGGCGCCATGAAGGACACCGCGACTTGTTCATTAGTTCTTATCCGCGTATTTCAAATCGACATAGCCGACAGGGTGACGCAGGATACCGGATACGCCCGGTTTTTCAAGTGATGTCTGGTTGTAGAAGTATAGTGGGAATACAGGCATTTCATCCATGAGAAGCGTGTCTGCCTGTTTCAGTAATTCCCAACGTTTATTTTCGTCAGTTTCATTTTTGATGTCCGCGATGAGCTTGTCATATTCCGCATTCGACCATGTTGTACGGTTCATCGAAGAGCCAGTAATGAAGCTTTCGAGCGCGTTCACAGGGTCAGCATAGTCATGCAAGAAAGAAGAACGGGACATTTGGTATTTGAACTCTTTTTGCTCTGAAAGGAATACTCCGCTTTCAACATTTTGAAGCTCTGCGTCAACTCCGAGCACTTCCTTAAACTTGGATTGAAGAGCAATCGCGATGTTCTGGTGTGATTCGCTCGTAGAATAAGAAATTGTCACTTTCGGAAGCTCTGAATAGCCTTCCTCTTTCATACCTTCTTCCAAAAGTTGTTTTGCTTTTTCCGGATCGAAGGAGACGAGGTCGCCTACGGAATCACGGAATTCTTGACCATCCGGTCCGATGAAGCCATATGTGACGAAGCCATGTGCTGGCTTCTCGCCATTTTTCGTTACAAAATTGACGATTTCTTCTTGATCAACCGCAAATGCAAATGCTTGGCGGATCTTTTTGTTCGTAAATGGTTCCATTGAAGTGTTAAAACGATAGAAATACAAGCCCGCTTGGTCATCGATGCGTAGCTCTTCACTATCCTTCAACTGATCAGCAATTTCAGATGGTACGCCTGTTACATCCAATTCATTAGCTTGATACATTTGATAAGCTGTCGTTGAGTCGTTCACCATTGCCCAGTGAACTTTATCCAACTTAACAGCCCCTGCATCCCAGTAATGTTCGTTCTTTTCAAATTCGAAGCTGACATCGTGGTCCCATGCAGTCAATTTGAACGGCCCATTCCCTACGAATGTTGCAGCTTCTGTATGCCAAGCTGGATCAGCAGACGCTACTTTTTCATTGATTGGGAAGAAGCTTGGATTTGTAATAATGTTCAAGAATGCTTCGTTTGGTGCAGTTAATTTGACGACGAACGTCTTGTCATCTTGAGCTTCGATAGCGATGTCATCAGCGGAGCCTTCTCCGTTATTGTATGCTTCCGCTCCTTCGATAAAGTAAGCTAGGAACGCTGCTGGAGACGCTGTTTCCGGATTCAACATGTGCTTCCATGCAAATACGAAGTCACCTGCTACAACCGGATCTCCGTTGGACCACTTCGCGCCATCGCGGATTGTGAATGTGTACGTTAATCCGTCTTCGGAAATGTCGATTTTTTCAGCTGTTGCCTCGACCGCTTTATGGTCTTCATCAAGGCGTGTCAAACCTTCCATGATATTATTGAGAGCGCTCCAAGACACTGCGTTGAATCCGATGGACGGATCGAACGATGTCGGCTCTTCCCCGTTGTTCATTAAGAGGATTTTCTCCCCGGAAGTTGCCTCTTCTGTCTTGCCTTCTTCTTTCCCATCATCCGTCGATGTAGTATCCGCCGGTTCTTCCGGTTCCTTGCCTGCGTCCTTGTTCGCGGTACATGCTGCAAGTACGAGTGCAAGCATTGCCACCATCAAGAATGTCAACCATTTCTTCATTTCAATAGCCCCCTTTGTTTATATATGACTTGCTAAGCACTTTCGTGCGGAAAACCTAGTTGAATGTAAAAACTTTCTTCGCCCGTTCGTCCTGCAGCCAGCAGTCGACGGCATGTGTATCGGACAAGCTGGTTGTTGTAGGGTATACGCGGTCGCACACTTCCATAGCGAATGGGCATCTTGCCGTAAACGGACATCCGATCGGCGGAGCGAATAAATCTGGCGGCGTCCCTTCAATCGGTTGAAGCTCCTCTTCCTTTAAGTCGAGTCGTGGGACGGAAGCGAGCAACCCTTTCGTATAGGGGTGCTGCGGTGTGTAGAACACTTCACGCTTCCCCCCGATTTCAATGACTTTTCCTGCATACATGACCGCAATTCGATCCGCTATTTTCGCTACAACCCCTAAATCGTGTGTAATGAGAATGATTGAAACGCCTGTCCGTTCCTGTATTTCTTCGAACAGCTCTAGAATCTGTGCCTGGATTGTAACGTCCAGTGCGGTTGTCGGCTCGTCGGCGATAAGCAGTTCTGGCTCACAGATTAGAGCAATTGCAATGACGATCCGTTGCCGCATCCCTCCGGAAAACTGATGAGGATATTGCTTCATCCTCTCCTCTGGATTCGGGATGCCGACCACTTCCAGAAGATTAATCGCCTTTTTCCGTGCTTCTTCTTTACTAACTTTTTGGTGGGTTCGCAAACCTTCCGTCAATTGCTCTCCGATTTTGAGTGTCGGATTCAAAGCGGTCATCGGGTCTTGGAAGATCATCGAAATATCGACCCCTTGCACCTTTCTCATTTCGGATTTATCGAGCTTCGTTAAATCTTTTCCTTTGAATATGACACTTCCATTTTTTATGCGGCCCGCAGGCTTAGGAATGAGTCCCATGATCGTATTCGCGGTGACACTTTTCCCACAGCCTGACTCTCCGACGATCGCAAGCGTCTCTCCTTTGTAAAGATCGAATGAAACGCCGCGAAGCGCTTGTACTTCCCCCCCAAATGTCTTAAACGATACGTGTAGGTCACGTACAGAAAGCATGACGTCTGTAAATATTTTATTGCGCTTGCGTAATTTTTTTGGTTCCTGCGCGACTGCTGTCCCGCCATGACTTTCATCCAACGGTGCATATTTTCTATTATCCAATCCAGTCACCCCCTCAGTTTCGGATCAAGTGCATCTTGCATACCGTCTCCGAGGACGTTAAATGCAAACATTGTCATTGAAATGAAGAATGCAGGGAAAAATAACCTCCACCAATGACCTGACAAGATAACCGGCAACGCATCATTCGCCATGACCCCCCAGCTCGCAACAGGGGCTTGAATTCCTAGCCCAATGAAGCTTAGGAAGGCTTCCGCAAAGATGGCACTCGGTACAGTCAATGTCATTTGAACGATGATCGGACCCATTGTATTCGGCAGCAAGTTTTTCCGTATGATCCTTGGTGTTTTGGCTCCAAATGATTTTGAGGCGGTTACAAATTCGTAGTTTTTAATTTGAAGCACTTGTCCCCTGACAATCCTGGCCATTCCGACCCATCCTGTAATTGTCAGCGCTACGATGATTGTCGTTAAGCTCGGTCCCATGATAACCATTAACAGAATGACGACGAGCAAGTGGGGAAGCCCGTACAAGATTTCAATGATACGCATCATCACTGTATCTGTCCTTCCACCTTTATAACCGCTTATCCCCCCATAGATAATTCCGATGAAAAAGTCGATCAATGCGGCAGCAACACCTACGAACAGCGATACGCGTGCACCGTGCCAAGTTCTCGTAAAGACATCCCATCCTTTGTCGTCCGTGCCGAACCAATGTGTCGAGGACGGCGGCAAGTTTTGGTTTGCATATTGCGTCGTTTCTATATTATGCGGTGACAGAATCGGAGCGAATATCGCGAAAAGCGTTAGGATAATTAAGAATACCAAGCCGCCCATCGCCATTTTATTCTTCCGTAATCTGCGCCAGGCGTCTTTCCAATAGGAGAGCGACGGACGTACGACCGATTCTGCTTTTTCCGTGTCCTTTCCTTTCGGTTGGAACCATTCATCCTGGACTTCTACGTTTTGCTGATGACTCACCATCACGCCTCACCTTCCTTTCGGTGAAGTTTAATGCGAGGATCAAGGAATCCGTAGACGATATCTACTAAAAACAACATGAATACGAGGAATGCGCTATAGAATACAGTCGAGCCCATAATGACCGGATAATCACGGTTATTGATGCTCTCGACAAAGTATTTCCCCATGCCCGGTATCGCAAAGATTTTTTCAATAACGAATGTCCCCGTCAAAATCCCTGCAAGCATCGTCCCCATAATTGTGACGACCGGCATGAGCGCATTGCGAAGTGCGTGCCGAAGCACTATCCGCATCGGTGATAGTCCTTTCGCTCTCGCCATTTTCATATAATCTTGGGTCAGCACTTCGAGCATGCTCGAACGTGTCAGACGTGCGATGATTGCGGTAGGACCAGTGGCAAGCGCCAATGTCGGCAAGATCATGTGAAGCGGACTGCTCCACGTCGCTGGCGGTAGGAGATTCCAGTTTACCGCCAATTGCTGGATCAGCACCGTCGCCAATACGAAGTTCGGAACGGATATCCCGACGACCGCGAAAGCCATCGCCGCATAATCGATAATGCCGTTATGTCGCAAGGCGGCAAATGTCCCTAATGTAATCCCCGATAGAACCGCAACGATGATCGTTACCATTCCTAGTTCGAGTGATATCGGAAAACCCCTCGCAAGTAATTTATTCACTGAGTCGTTCGGCTTTTTAATGGAAGGTCCAAAGTCAAATGTCGCAATCGATTTCAAATAATATAAGTATTGCACATGTGTCGGTTGGTCCAACTTATAGAATTTCTCCAAATTCGCCTGGATTGTCGGGTTCGATGTCCGTTCTTCATCAAACGGTGAACCCGGTATTGAATGCATCAAAAAAAATGTCAGTGTCGCGATGATGAGGATAGTCGCAATCATCATGAAGAATCTTTTAACTATGTAAATTGCCATGCGCCACTCCCCCCTTTAGCAGAACTTTGTTTGCATTGCCAATTCGACCATGACGAGCATTGCCCGATATGCTTCCAGAATGTCCTTCGCTTCAAATTTCACGATCGTCGTCCCCTGCTCAATTTCACATCCCGGCATGAGAGCAGCCCATTCGGCTTGACCGTAGTTTGTAAACTCAATACACAACACAGGATGTGCTGGCGGCACGAGCGGTTTGATCGTTGAACGCTTGGCAATCGCTTCTGCGACCTTTTCCTCGATCAATGCATGAGCCTTTGTCGGATGCAGCGTCTTTACCGCAGAACGGGAAATAGATTGCTTAACCGCTGCAGTCACAATGCCAGGAATCAAGTCTTCCGCTTCCTGACAAGCACGATCGTCCCCAGCGACCATAATGACAGGCACTCCATAATAGCCGGCTACATATGCATTTAAGCCAAGCTCACCAATCGCTACATCATTTATATGCATATTCCGTACGCCAAATGTCATCGAGTGACTCATGACGCCCGGCTGACCTGCTCTTGCATGGTAACCCGCGAAGATTACACCATCGAATGATTCATCGAGCGCCTGTACCATGGAAAACGCTTTCAAATCACCTGTTATTAAATCTGCATCCGGATGCAGCTCCTCAACTAGCAAATTGTTCATTTTGGAATGGCTGTCGTTCACGAGGACTTGTTCAGCCCCTTGTCCAATCGCTGCGCGTATGATAGCATTCGCTTCCTCGGTCATAATACGGCGCGCTCGTTCATAATTATGTCTGGCCGAGTCGACAAATGTGTAATCGGGCAGCCCTGTAATCCCTTCCATGTCAACGGATACGTAAATCTTCAACTTTGCTTCCCCCATTCCTTTACCTCTCTGAATTGCTAGTATAATCGATTAATTGGTAAGTTCAATCCTATCAAATTTTTAAGAATATTACAATATGGTTTCAAAAAATAGATTCATGCTATTGTTGAAAGTAAGTAGTAACGGGTTGCAGATTTCATCAAAAAACCGCCATCCAGTTGCCCGGATGGCGGTTTACAGATTACTGAGATTGCTCAATAATCAATTATTATTCACTTACACCCATTTGATACAAGAATAGGTCAGAATCTGGATCGATAGAGTAGTTAACAACACGTTTGTTAACGCCCATTAGGTAGTAACGGTATACAGTTGGTGCAACCGGAACTTCTTCAACCATCAACTGTTGCCATTGTTTGTAGATATCTTTACGGTAGTCTGAGTCAAATGCTTTTTCAGATGTACCAGCTGCAAGAAGCTCGTCGTTTTTCTCGCTTGTGTAACGAGTGTAGTTGAACGCAGCATCTCTTCCGTATAGGCCGGATGGATCTGGATCAGTACCAGTTCCCCATGCACCTTGGTAGATGTCAATTTTCGGATCATCAGCTTCTACCATGTCGTAGAAGGAGTTGAACTCGTGTAGACGTCCGTCTAGAAGTTGAACTTTAATACCTACGTCAGCCCAGTTTTGAATGTAGAACTGTGCGATTGGCTCAGCAGTTTCTCCGCCGGACATAGAAGCAAAGTTAAGAACGAATTCTTCACCTTTGTCGTTTTCACGGAAACCATCGCCGTTTGTATCTACGTATCCAGCTTCGTCAAGAAGTGCTTTCGCTTTTTCCGGATCGTAAGACGGTGTTTCAATGCTAGAATCATGGAAGCTAGCAAATACAGGAATGATCAAAGTAGTTGCTGGGAAACGAAGACCGTGATAAAGCTCTTTACCGATTGTTTCGTTATCCATTGCATACCACATAGCTTGACGAACAAGTTTGTTAGCCATTTTTGCGTTTGGATCAGTTACGTTTGTTTTATTTTCTGCATCCCATTTACCAAGTTTGAACCCGATATATGTGTAAGCAGTATCAACGTCAGCAAGAAGCTCGATGTTGTCGATTTCTTTAGCGTTTTGATATTGGTCTACAGGGATAGAAGCGATATCCACTTCACCTTTTTTAAGAACTTCAAGAATTGAAGCAGAGCTTACTGTTTTTTGAACCAATGATTTTAGAGCAGGTTTCCCTCTCCAATAGTCATCAAAGCGCTCATAAAGAACAGACTCGCCTGGTACGATTTTTGCAACTTTGTAAGGACCGAAACCGATTGGGTTTACACGGATTTTATCAGAAGAAACAAGCTCTTCCATTGTCACTTCACCAGTCATGATATCGCCGACATGGTGTCTAGGTGTAGCATGGCCCCAAATACCAGACATTAGCGATGGAGTCGCTTCTGTGTAAGTGATAGCAATTGTTTTGTCATCTTCAGAAACTGTGATACCAGAAATTTCTGTTGTTTCGCCGTTATGGTATGCAGGCATACCTTCAACGTTAGAGATCATGTACGTGTAGCGAGTTCCTGTGTAATCAGGGTGACCAAGAAGTTGGTAAGAGTAAAGAAGGTCACTAGCTTTTAAAGGCTCGCCATCATGCCATTTAACGCCGTCTTTAATTGTAATTGTGATTGTTTTATTATCTTCACTAATTTCCCAGTTAGCAGCACCGTCTTGAGTGATCAAGTAGTCGCCATCGTAAGCAAATACGCTTTCGTGGAACTTACTGATTACTTCCCAGTCATATGCGCCTGAATAGAATACAGGTGCAAGAGTTCCTTCAAACGGAGTGTCTGTAACCATTGCGATTGTCATTTCTCCGTCTTCGATTGGCTCAGCTTTGTTCGATACTTCGAACGGGAAGTCTAGGCCAGCGCTTGCATCTTCTTCAGCTGGATCTTCCTCTGTCGTTTCTTCTGTGTTCTCTTTGCCTGTTTCCTTAGCCGGTTCTTTTTCACCAGCATCCTCTTTGTCTTTACCTGTACATGCAGCTAAAAATACGCTGAGAACAAGCAAGAGACTTGCAAGTAGCATAAATTGCTTCTTTGCCAATTGTATTACCTCCCCTTATTTTTTAGGCTAATCTTTGCCTTGCGTCTGACGCGCGTTTGACCGCTTGCCCGACGTAATTTATACACAGCATCATTACTAGAATTAGTAATGCTGCAGGTAACCATGACCACCACTTATTCTTTACGATATCAGGGTTCCTTGCGAACGAAATCAGCGTTCCAAGAGATGGAGTTCCAGCGGGTAAACCGAATCCTAAGAAGGTCAGCCCTGTCTCCAACCCGATATTTCCTGCAAGCGTAAGTGTCATATTAACAATGACGAGGGAACTCAAGTTAGGGAACATTTCAAAGAACATGACCTTCCAACTTGGTGTTCCTAACGTCTTGGAAGCATTGATATAATCAAGCTCCCTTTCAGAAATAGCCCTTGACCGGATAAGTCTCGCCTTACCGAACCAGGCGAATAAACTTACGATCAGGATGAACGTAAATACATTATAGTTTGGTACGATTGTTACAAATACGATAATGAACATCAATGACGGCAATACCATGAGGAATTCAAGGATACGCATCATAACATTATCCACAGCGCCACCGAAATAACCCGATATTAGCCCATACGTTAAGCCGAACAACCCTGCAAGGACGGTAACCGCTACTCCGATTGTGAGTGAGTTTCTTGTCCCAATCATAAGTTGTCCGAACACGTCCCTACCTCCATCATCAGTACCAAGCCAGTTGGCAGCGGATGGTGGTTTCCAAACGTTCAGGAAGTTTACCCGCGTCAAAGAGGCCGGGTCAATCACTAATGGAGAGATATATGCCGCTAAAACGATGATTGTAAGCAAAATCAACGAGCCCAACGCCATTTTATCGTTTATTATTTCACGCCAAATCGTGCGCATAAGCGACGGATTATTTAACTTTTCTTGTGCAATAAGCTTTTTTTCATCTAGAACTGGATTAGTCATTCATTTCCCCTCCTCTTCTCTCTTTTCACTATTCAAGTCGAATACGTGGATCGACAATGCTCAGAATAATATCCGAAAGCAATGTTCCGATAATGACGGCAGCACCAGAAATCATTACGAGCGCCGTTACGACGGTAAAATCACGTAAGTTAATAGACTGAATGAAAAGGTATCCGAGGCCTGGATAACTGTAAATTGTTTCAATAAAAACCGAACCGCCGATAAGACCGGTAATTTCCATTCCAAGGAAAGCTGCAATTGGTAATAGCGAGTTACGCAAAATATGTCGCGTATATACTTTCCCTTCCGGCACACCTTTCGCGCGGGCCGTTTTTACGTAGTCTTTGATCTTCTGGTCGATAATGTCATTCCGTAAGTATTGGATAGTTCCGACAGTTCCGATTAGAGCACCAGACATGACTGGTAAGAATAAGTGCTTCGCCCTATTCACGAAATAGTCCCATGTCCCGACTTCAATTCGGATGTCAACACTGTTACCGGTCGGGAACCAGCCGAGTACGAAAGCGAATAAGAATAGCAATAATAAAGCAAATACGAATGTAGGTGTCGCGAAAGCGAAATAGTTATACGTGACAATCATTTTGTCCGCCCAAGTATCTGACCATCTTCCAGCAATAATGCCAAGCGGGATGGCGATCAAGTAAATGACAATCATTGTAAACAACGCTAAAAGTACGGTGTTTTCAACCCGCCCTGCCAATAAGTTCGTGACTGGTTGCTGATGCATATAGGACATACCGAAGTCGCCTTGCACTGCTTTTGAAATCCAACGACCATATTGCTGGTACCATGGATCATTCAATCCGTATTTTTCACGAATTTTCTCTATCTGTTCAGGTGTAGCGTCTGGATTCCCTTGAAACGCCCCCGTCACCGCATCACCCGGCATCGCTTTTGCAAGCATGAAGATGATAATGCTGAGAAGGATGAGCTGTGGAATCATGAGCAGTGTTCTTCGTAAAATGAATTTCAACATTTACATCATCCTCCTTATTGCATAGCGACGGAATGCGTATCCGAGATTTTCTTCAGATCGAACATCCGCCCATCTTTATCAAAGTAGTTGCTATATTCAGTTTGGTATTCCTGATTGATTGCCTGACGTAAATGCATCTTTTCGAAACGCTTCTCAGGATTCATTTCCGGAATTGCGGCAATCAACCGTTTTGTATAAACATGCTGTGGATTGTTGTAAATTTCGGAAGCAGTCCCTTCCTCTACGAAACGGCCTCTGTACATGATGCCGATTCGGTCGCACATATGCTGGATGATCCCTAAGTCATGCGAAATGAATAGATATGTCAGGTTGAATTCTTCTTGTATCTCCTGCATGAAGTTCAGCACTTGCGCCTGAACAGATACATCCAACGCGGATACCGGCTCATCCGCAATGATCAACTTTGGATTCAGAGCTAGCGCCCGTGCAATTCCGATACGTTGCCGCTGCCCACCAGAAAATTGGTGAGGATATTTATAAATAGACTCAGGGCTTAAGCCGACTCTTGCAACTAACTCTTGCACTCTAAGCAACTCTTCCTTCGGCGATAGCCTTTCAAAGTTTCGGAGGGGCTCAGCAATGATACTCAAGACGTTTTTCCTGCCATTCAATGAGGAATATGGATCTTGGAAAATCATTTGTATATCCTTTGTATAATTGCGTCTTTCGCTCTTGCCCATTTTAGCCAAGTCTTTTCCTTCGAACAGCATTTCTCCACTTGTCACTTTATTTAAGCCGATGAGCGCCCGGCCGGAAGTTGTCTTGCCGCATCCCGACTCTCCAACTAGTCCGTAAGTCTCGCCAGGCTCTAATTCAAAACTGATACCATCGACTGCTCTTACGTGATCTACTACTCTACGGAAAAAACCACCTCGGATCGGGTAGTGAACTTTTAAATCATTAACTGTTAGTAGCGACATATTCTTTCTCTCCTACTCTGTCCTCCGGAAAGTAGAACGTTTTATAGCATGAGCATCGGACAAAATGGTTTGGTGCAGCTTCATGCATTTCCGGCATCTCCTCATGATCCTCTTCAGGAATCCACTCAATCCGCGGTGCGAAACGGCATCCTTTGCGGTCGAGGTTCTGAATGGATGGAACGATTCCATCAATGACATGCAATTTTTCTTTTGAATCCATGTTAGAAGGGATTGAATTCAATAAAGAACGGGTATATGGATGCAAAGGGTTTTCAAACAAATCTTTTACTTCTGCTATTTCAACGACTTCACCTGCATACATGACGACTACACGGTCCGCCATTTCCGCGACGACCCCTAGGTCATGTGTGATCAGGATGATGCCTGTTTTCATCTGGTTTTGCAGTTCTTTCATCAAATCCATGATTTGCGCTTGGATCGTAACGTCCAAAGCTGTCGTAGGCTCATCCGCGAGCAATAGAACAGGGTCGCATGCTAGAGCGATTGCGATGACGACACGTTGTCTCATCCCACCTGATAATTCATGCGGATATTGCTCGTAGACGCGTTGTTCGTTTTTAATGCCTACTCGTCGAAGTAGTTCCAATGTCCTCTTTTTCTTCTCGCTTGCGGATAATTTCATATGATAATCCATCGGCTCTTCAATTTGCCGTCCGATTGTCGCTAGCGGATTCAAAGCGGTCATTGGGTCTTGGAAAATCATCCCGATGTCTTTCCCTCTCACTTTATCCAATCGCGAACGTGATAGCGTCAGTAAATTTTGTCCACCAAAATTTACTTGGCCTTCAAGCTTCGTGGATTTCAGGTTATGCAAGCCCATTACAGAAAGGGCTAATGCACTTTTACCGCAACCCGATTCACCGACGATTGCAACGACTTCATTTTCGTGGACTGTAATGGAAACTCCATCTACCGCAGCATAATAGTCGCCCTTAATATTGAATGACGTACGAAGATCCTTTATTTCCAAGACTGGGTTTTTCAATAGAATTTCCTCCTTACTCACTACTAACTGACACTTTCTCAAATAACTAATTTTCAGATTTCGTTTAAAGTTATTGAACTCAATATACTACACAACATAAGTCCTGACAATACTGTTTTTTTAGAATATCAAAATCTTATATTATTTCTAATATGACAAACATGTTACAATCATTGCTATGTAAGCGTTTTCTCGTAATGGTTCAGCGTAAACTTTTTTTTCGATCTTCTATCGTTGTCCATAAAAAAACAGGTGAAAAAAGCTGTTGCTGTTCTACAACGGCTTTTTTCACCTGACTATTTTGCTATTCACTTGCAATTATCCATTCGAGGAACTTGCAGCCGATGACGCGGCAACTGCCGCCACCGTAGCGGCCATCACCGCCTGCTGTGCCTGCAGAATCATCTCTACGGATGCGGCAAGACTGACATTTACTTGCTCAGCATTTTCCGTCAAGCGATGCATCACATGACCGATGGCAATCGAAAGTGCCATTTCTTTGTTCCATCTGAATAACTTCGATTGTCCCAATTGTTCTGCCAGCTGGATGATTTCCCTAATCTTTTCATCTCCTACCTCGAACACAGTCAGAAATCCGACCATCGGATAATGGACAGGCTTCGCTTTTGTGTTGTCCCGAAGCATACCGTAAATTTCCCATGCCCTTTTGACAAGCTGCGGCTGGAATGCGATATCCATGTACGTCATGACTTGCGAAAGCCACTGAAGTTCATTGCCTGTTCGAAATCCCTCTTCCCGTAATGCATCGTAGTAAGTCCGCATCGACTTGGCGTGGGCCTCCGGGTCCTCCCCTTTTTTACCGAGCAGCATGGCGTATGCATAATCATCATCCGATGTAAGGAAATAATGCTGTTTTTTCATCGCGTCATATAGTTTTTTCGCACGGTCAGCCTCTTCTTGAAATCGGCTGGCATCATCAGCCATGAGCAGCGCGGCGAGATAAGAATGGATTGTATTCCGAAAACCAGTCTGCTTTAACGCCCGTTGCTTATCAATGAGCCGATCCGCGCCTTCATCCACTGAGTCTTCAGAATGTGTAAGAAATGCTGCCATCATCGGCAACAGATTCCCGCGTAAGGGCGAAAACCAGCCTGCCCGCTCTTTCAAGGCGGCCATGGCACGACTGAAGTCAACAGCATCGAATTCTTTCGCTGCCGTCACGTAATACGAAGTGATCGTCAACACAACGTTTTTATCGACACTCCAGCCTGCCAATGATTTCACTTTGTCATATGTCATCTCTACTTCTTGCCTGATCATATCCAAATGCATCCCGTACAACTCCTTTGCTATATGTACGTTATGACAGCATGAAAAGTTTCAACGTTGATCGACAATTTCAAATTTCTCTACACCAGACTGTATTAAATCACGGATACTTTCCAGCTCCCCCCGATGAAAGGCTTCGACAATCGCGCTTCCGACAACGACTCCGTCCGTATAATTGCCCATCTCTTTCACTTGTGTTTGCGTTGAAATACCAAACCCCGCCAATACAGGTACAGGACTGAATCGCTTAACACGTTCTAGGTGGGAATAAATAGCCGTACCGAATTCATTCCGTTTTCCGGTAATTCCATTGACGGTAACAGCATATAAGAAACCTTCAGCGCCCTCTGCTATCATTGCAATCCTTTCATCCGGGCTTGTCAACGACACGAGAGGGATCCATGCAATATCAGTCCCTTTCAACATTCCACGAAGTGATCCACTTTCCTCATGCGGCAAATCCGGGATAATTAATCCACTGATCCCTGCTTTTCCGCACGCTTCGACAAATTGATGCACACCAATTGCCAAAATCGGATTAAAATACGTCATAACAACCAAAGGAACCGCCAATTCCCCTTTACAATTCATAAGCTCCTCCAAAACATTCCGAAGCGTCACGCCTTCGGAAAGCGCTCTTGCTCCTGCATGTTGGATAGCTTCCCCATCCGCTACCGGATCCGAAAAAGGAATGCCGACTTCAATCGCTGTCACGCCTGCTTCCTGCAAAAAGAGCAGTTTCTCTTTCAGCGTCACTAAACCTCCGTCGCCCGCCATTATATACGGTACGAACGCCTTTCCGCCTTCCTCGATACATGTACGAATTCTCTTCTCCAATGTCTTCATTCCGCTCCACCTCCAAGCACATCACGAACTGTCTGCATATCTTTATCACCGCGGCCTGATAAACAGATGACGACAATTTGGTCCTTCTCCATGCTTTTTGCCAGCTCTGTCGCAAACTGGATCGCATGCGCACTTTCTAACGCCGGGATGATGCCTTCCGTCCTTGATAGAAGCTGAAGTCCTTCCAACGCTCCCGCATCCGTGATCGCCGTATACTTCACTCTTCCGATGTCATGCAAATGGCAATGCTCCGGTCCGACAGCCGGGTAATCAAGACCTGCAGAAATCGAGTGCGCCTCCTGGATGAAGCCGTTCTCGTCTTGAAGCACATACATATACGCCCCATGCAGAACACCTTCCTTCTCATCCGCAATCGCTGCCGCATGAAGTCCTGTCGCAACTCCGCTACCCGCCGCTTCAACACCGTACAATGCAACTTTTTCATCTTCGACGAACGGGTGGAACATACCGATTGCATTGCTGCCGCCTCCGATACACGCAACGACCGCGTCAGGCAAACGACCTTCCTTCTCGATAATCTGCCTCCTCGTCTCTACACCGATCACCCGTTGAAAATCACGCACGATTTCCGGGAACGGATGCGGACCGAGCGCTGAGCCTAAAATATAATGCGTATCGTCCACATTCGCGACCCAATAACGAAGCGCTTCATTGACAGCATCCTTCAACGTGCCAGATCCCTTATCGACCGATACTACTTTCGCGCCAAGCAGCTCCATCCGGAACACATTCAGCTCCTGTCGGCGGATATCCTCCTTGCCCATGAAGACAATGCACTCCAAACCGAACAATGCGCAAGCCGTAGCGGTTGCCACACCATGCTGCCCAGCACCTGTTTCCGCAACAATTTTTCGTTTGCCCATCCGCATCGCAAGTAACGCCTGCCCGAGCGAATTATTGATCTTATGGGCGCCCGTATGGTTCAAATCCTCACGCTTCAAGAAAATTTTTGCGCCCCCGACCTTCTCCGTCAAACGCCCCGCAAAATATAATGGATTTTCCCTACCGACGAAATCACGCAAATAATAATCCAACTCATCCGCAAACGTCGGATCGGCCTTTGCCTCTTCATAGGCTTTCTCCAATTCGATCAGCGCAGACATCAACGTTTCTGGCACATATTGTCCACCAAACTTTCCATACCTTCCTTTTCTCATCTCTACTGCCATCTCAGCTCTCCTCCTCTTTCACTGCTTGAACAAACTCACGGATCAGTGTCGCGTCTTTCCTACGATCTATCTCCACTCCACTTGACACATCTACCATATACGGACGAACTTGCCGGATTGCCTCTCTGACATTTTGCGCATGCAATCCGCCCGCCAAAATAAGACGATCTCTCGGAACATCCTTCTCCACCAAACTCCAGTCAAACACCTTCCCGCTTCCGCCGCTGAATTCAACGCCTGGCGTATCGAACAAGACATACTCCGTATCATAGCCATGCACCTTTTCCACATCTTCACTGCCATGCACTGATAATACTTTAATAGAAGGAAGTCCTGCTTTTTTGATAGTTCCCATTGACTCCCCGCCATGATATTGAATGAAATCGAGCGGCACCTCCCGAAATGCCCGCACCAGTTCTTCTTGCTCCGCATTAACGAAGACACCAATTTTTATAACATGATCCGGAACGAGTCGTGCCAGTTCTTTTGCTTGCGCAATCGCGACACGGCGTCTGCTCGGTGCAAATACAAATCCGACCGCATCCGCCCCCGCATCCACCGCAGCTCTAACATGCTCAGGCTCCATCAACCCACAAATCTTCACTTTCGTCATAGCGGAACACCTGCCTTTGGAACTTGCAACGAACGGAGCGAGTCTTCAACGGAAGCACTCCGCATGAGCGACTCACCGACAAGAACAGCGCTTGCTCCGGCCATAGCCGCTCTACTCGCATCCTCCGCGTCCTTAATTCCGCTTTCACTGATGAATACGCGATTTTCATTGAATGGAAAATGCTTTGCAACTTCTTCCGTCCTTGCCATATCAACATCGAACGTTTTCAAATCCCTGTTATTGACGCCAATCAGTTTTGCATTTATTGCAAGAGCACGGTCCAATTCCTTTGCATCATGCACTTCCACAAGCACTTCGAGTCCACGCGCAGTCGCATAGCTGTATAGCCTTTGCAATGTCACATCGTCAAGCGCAGCTACGATAAGTAAAATGACAGATGCCCCTGCTTGCTTCGCTCGGTCGATCTGCAATTCATGGATGATGAAATCCTTGCAGAGCAGCGGGATTTTGACTGCTTCAGCTACCGCCGCCAAATCGTCCAAGGAGCCTTTGAAAAAAGTTGAATCCGTCAATACCGAGATGCATGCCGCTCCAGCTTGCTCGTACGCCTTCGCTTGCGCGACCGAATCCGTATTCCCGGCGATCATCCCCTTTGAAGGCGAAGCGCGTTTCATCTCCGAAATGACTTCCAAGCGATCTGATTCTCTTAACGTTTCAAAAAGGGAAGGACGTTTGGGCAATGTTTCACATGAAACGACAAGTTCCTCCATTAAAAGCTGCTTCACTTCAAGCCGTTTTGTCTGCAAAATCGTTTCTAATATCGTCATTTCACCATCGCCTCCTGCCCGATCTGTTCACTGAATGCTACAACTGCCTTCAATTTCCGAAGTGCATTACCCGACAGAATGCTGTCGGTCGCCAGTTCAATCCCTTCCTGTATCGAATCTGCCATGCCGTTCGTGAACAACCCTAAACCAGCATTGAATACGACCGTGTCAAAACGCGGGCCCCGTTCGCCTTGTAACACGGAGCGGATCATCGCAGCATTTTCCTCCGGTGAACCACCGCGAATCGCAGATAAAGGAGCATAGGATAGCCCAACATCTTCGGCAGTTAATGAAAACGGGATCAAGTCTCCCTTATCCATAAGGACAAACGAGTTCTGTCCGGCAAGTGACGCCTCATCCAGGCCTCCCGCCCCTGATACGACAAGTGCCCTTTCCCTTCCAATCATTCGCATAACGGACGCGTATTCCATAATAAAATCGGGACGGTTAATGCCCGTGAATTGGGTTTCGAGGGGAATAGGATTCGTCAGCGGTCCGACGAGGTTGAAGATTGTCGGCTTACCGATCATTGCTCGCACTTCGCCAATCCGCTTCATTTTCGGATGGACGATCGGTGCGAACAAAAAGGCTAACCCTTCCTCACGAAGCATCCTTCCCATATCGTCAGTTGTAAAACGTGAATGGATGCCGAGCACATCGAGCACATCTTGGCTGCCCGCTGCACTTGTGACTTTCCGGTTGCCGTGCTTGGCTACATGTACACCAGCACCCGCTAAAACAAAAGCCGACGTCGTGCTAATATTGAACGAGTTCGAACCATCCCCGCCTGTTCCGCAATTGTCCAAATAACGGGCAGACGGGACGTCCATTTCTATTGCATGTGACGTCATGACCGAAGCTAACGCCGCCACTTCAGTCGCTGTTTCTCCTTTCTTGGACAAAGCGACGAGAAACGCGGCCATTTCCTCGACATTCGCTTCTTCCGAAAACAACCGTTTTGCCGCATGCTCCATCTCTTCATACTGTAAGTTCCGGCCTTCCTCTACTATTCTCGTATAGTTTTTCACCGCTCATCTCTCCTCTTCTTATCAAGTCCTTTATTTCAAAGCGTCCAATAAAGAACGTGCTTTGTTTACTGTCTCCTTATATTCCAACGCTGGCACTGAATTCTTCACAATCCCTGCGCCCGCTTGCACGGTCGCTATTCCTTCCTGCACCGTCATCGTCCGGATGGTCAATGCAAAATCGATATTCCCATTTAGCCCGATATAGCCTATTGCACCGCCATACAACCCTCGCGGCTCATCCTCAAGCTGTGTAATGATATCCATCGCAACCTTTTTCGGCGAACCGGTAACCGTCCCCGCCGGCATAGTCGCTTTTAGTGCATCGAGTGCATGCAAACCCGGGGCTATTTTGCCTTCCACTTCCGAAACTAGGTGCATGACATGCTCATATCTTACGGTTTCCATGTATGTCGAAACGAGGATGGACGATGGCTCACAGACCATTTCCATCTCTTTCTTGCTTACTTCGACTAACATGTCGTGCTCCGAAAGCTCTTTCGGATCACTTCGCAGCTCTTCTTCCAATGCTCGATCTTCTTCGGCGGTGTACCCCCGTCTCCGCGTCCCTGCAATCGGATTCGTTATGACCGTTCCGTCCGTCACCTTGACGAGACTTTCTGGAGAAGCACCGATGACGGTATGATCACCGAACTCCATATAGTACATATAAGGCGAAGGATTCTTTTTACGCAGTTTTCGATACAGCGCAAACGGGTCGCCATCGATTTCTGCCACAAGCTTCCGGGAGAGGACAACCTGCTCAGCCTCGCCTTTTTCAATGAACTGCAGCACCTGCCGGACACGGTCCTCAAATTCTTGTTGCGAGATTGCACATCGATAATCAGAAACGGATACGCCCTTCTCTTCTTCTACCGGCCCTGATGTAATCGTCTCCGCCATAGCATTTAAGTCTGGCTTCGCGTATTCCGGATGGATTTCCGTATGCAGCAACGTCACTTCATTCAGAAGGTGATCGAAGATGATGACCGTATCGTAAATATTGAAATACACATCAGGCTTTTCATTGGAATGAACTACTGCTTCCTCCGCCGCCCCATAGCCGACATATCCGACTGCGCCTCCCATGAATGGATATTTTCCATGCTCCGCAATACGTGGCATCAATCTCTTCAGAAGTGTATACAAATCCCCTTCATGCACATATGTCTTTTCCGTCGCATACACGAACTCTTCCAACCGGCCATTCCTTCCGCGATATGCCTTCACCGGATCCACCCCGATGAACGAATACCGCCCCGACCGATCATGCTGCGACGAGCTTTCCAACAAAAATCGATGGCGCCCTTGCAACCGCCTGAAAATAAGGATCGGCGTCAGTGAATCTCCTTCAATCTTCTTCTCTGTAATACGTAAACTCGTCTTTTCCATCTCAGCTCTCCTCTTCTAATTTGTTTGTGGCAGGCTAGATTAAAAACAAAAAAGCCCTCTGCAAAAGGACAGAAAAGTCCAATTGCAGAGGACGGGTTACCCGCGTTGCCACCTCTATTTGAAGCCATCTTAAAATAGCTTCCACTCGGCGCGCCTAAAAAAGGCACTTCCCGTAACGTGGGAAAGGCGTCCGCCTGAAAAACTCCAGACAGCTCTCATAAGTCCATTCACAACGGCCGCGAATCAGTTTCCACCACCCACTGACTCTCTATATCGCGATTCCGAAGCTACTCCTCTTATTCAACAATTTCTCAGCTATGCTCTTCTCAACTCGACTCATCTGTTCCTGGGCGGCGCCGCTCCCGGCCCCTCTACCCTCTCCGAACAAAAAAGTTGTACTAACCTTACTATTCATTCAATCAATTGTCAACCTTTCGTTAATATATGTAGCCCCCATACTTTGTATAACTATTGCCCAAGCTGTACAATAGTGGGAAAGAAACTCGAAAAAAGGTGAACCGAATGAGAATTAATAAATATTTAAGCGAAGCTGGCATCGTTTCGCGACGCGGCGCAGACAAATGGATTGAAGACGGACGCGTCACTATCAACGGCCAGCCCGCAGAACTCGGAAGCAGAGTCGAACAAGGAGATGAAGTACGTGTCGACGGCAAACCCGTTAAAACCGAAGAGCAGCTCGTCTATATCGTTCTCAATAAACCCGTCGGCATTACGAGCACGACTGAACGTCATATTGAGGGGAATGTCGTCGATTTCGTCAATCACCCGCTCCGCATCTTTCATATCGGAAGGCTCGACAAAGACTCCGACGGCTTGCTGCTTCTTACAAATGACGGCGACATCGTCAATGAAATCCTGCGCGAAGAACACGGCCATGAAAAAGAATATATCGTCACCGTGGACCGCCCCATTACAAAAGAATTCATTCAAAAAATGGAATCCGGCGTCGAAATCCTCGACACAGTGACGAAACCGTGCAAAGTGAAACAACTTGGCCCCCGCAAATTCAACATCACGTTGACACAAGGCCTAAACCGCCAAATCCGCCGCATGTGCTCGGCACTCGGCTACAACGTCAGACGCCTCCAGCGTACACGGATCATGAACATCCATCTTGGCAATTTGCCAATCGGACAATGGCGCGACTTGACGGATAAGGAACTGAAGGAAATGTTTCAAATGCTCAATTATGAGCCGAAAAGGTGAATACAACGATGAACGTTTAAAGGGCGATACATATTGTGAAAGCACAATATGTATCGCCTTTTTTATACGCATCCATAGTCATTACAGATATTTCAATCCTGTGATAAATATTAAAAAGGGGCGCATCCCGTTTCTTTTTCGCAGGATTAACTTTATAATGCGCACTAGATGATTTATTTAATAAAAATCATACTTCTAGCTAAAGGGAGGAGATCGATTATGAAAAAAATGTTGTTTACATTAGTAACCGGTCTAATGGCCGTTATTTTAGTGGCATGCGGAGCAAATGGAGAAAATACAGAAGCCACAAATGATAATAAAACAGCCGAAACCGATCAGCAGAAGGAACAGCAAAACCAAATGGCAGAAATGCAAAAGAAATTAGAAGAACAGCAAATAGATGAAAATAAAACTGTCGCCATAGTGAATGATAAAGAGATTTTGGGAAGCGACTATAATACTGGTTTAGCGTCTGTCCAAGGACAACTGCAGCTAATGGGACAAGATCCGACTTCTAAAGAAGGTGCAGAGCAAGCGAAAAATCAAACTATTGACAGCTTGGTCGTGCAAACTCTTCTTCTACAAGAGGCAGATAAAAAAAGCTATAAAGTTTCAGAGGAAGAGATTAATAAGCAGCTGGACGAAATAAAAAAACAGTTTAAAACAGAAAAAGAATTCGAAGCCGCCCTTAAACAATCCGGCATAGATATGAAAACACTTGAAACTCAAATAGCTGACGATGTTAAACTTAGACAGTACGTTGAGAAAGAAGTGCCGGCAGGCAAAATAACCGATGAAGAAATCCAACGAATGTATGAGCAATATGCAGAACAAGCAAAGAGTGCAGGACAAGAAGCTCCAAAGCTTGAGGAAGTAAAACCGCAAATCGAACAATCTCTTCATCAGCAAAAACAGCAGGAAAAAATTGCTCAGCATGCTGAAGAGTTAAAGAAAAATGCGACGATTGACATAATGATTTGATGTACACACAAAAATGCTCAATGGGCTGTTGATAAACGGCCATTCAAACGAAAAAGAAGATGAATCTCTACAAAATGTAGTGTTCATCTTCTTTTTTATTCACTATATATCGTGTCTACATATAAGGCTCTTGGGCTTGATCAATCTTTTCCCTAAATCCTCTTTTATGCTGTGAGCGTTCACGCCGTTGCTGTTACCGACTTCCTCCCCTTCTCAAAACTCAATCCGATATAAGCCGCACCCAAAAGGAAAACCGTCGCTCCAAGCAGCATCCCGCAGCCCATATACACACTAATGGCCGGAACATTCAGCAGCGTCATTATTTCCCCGTTGACAATTTTCGGTATGTTGAGATAGAGGAACGGCGAATAATGAGCAAAATCATTCATTTCCCAACTCACTAAATACCCTGCTAAACTTATTAATCCCGTCAATGCGTACACGACTAGCGGCTGGCGGATGAAGAGCCCTAGGACATTCGTCAATGCAAGCAGGAACAATGCTGCACAAACATATAGCAAGAGGGCCTTCAACAAGTACTCTCCGAGCGGCATGAAGTGATAGCCGCCCTCGAATGCCCGCTGCCCTGTAAAATCAAACGATTGGAATTCTTTTCTGCTATGATAATGCAGCACCGGATACATCCAGTCGCCAAACCGGTTGAACACCGTTCCGACGAGCACGGCAAACAGGAAAACAACAATCGCGCTCCCGATCGCAATAGCAGAACTGAAAAACACTTTACCAAGGAAAAGGGAACGCTTCATGATCGGCAATGTCTCAAGCAACTGCAACGTCGGCCTCTTCCCTCGCTCGCCCGAAAAGCCTGCGCCTACAAGGAGAAGGAATAAAATCAGCGGAATGAAGTACAGGTAGTCCCGGAAATACATAAAGAGCGAGAATAACCCGCTATGATCAACTTTCCGGTTCGCCTGTTCATTCATTTTCTTCTCCTTCCGGTGTTCCTCTTTCCATTGGTCATGGATGTTCGGAATATAGGTGCCCGCAAATACCGGTTGGATATTATGATCTTTCATCCACTCTTTTTGCGCAATCGCTGTTTCATAGCCGAAAATGGTGAGAGGATCATAATTATGCTTTTTAGACTCTTTCAAGCTTTCAAGATATCGATGGTCATTGAACAGCTGATATTCGTATAACGGGGTCCAATCTTTATTTTCATAAGCCTTCAATGCACGTTCGGCATGCGCGGCTTCTTCACGGGCTACATCTATATACTCGTTAAAGTATTCAATATTATGTCCATATATGAAATCCCCGTCTTCACCTCTTGCATTTGCTTCTGCAACCTGCTTCTCCATTTCTTTGATGGCTTCCATAAAGTAACCGATGAGTCCCGTCTCATTCTCCGCATCTTCTACAATCGATGCCAACCTTTCGAGAGCCTCAGTCTCCTTCTCCTTCACTTGCTCCGCGAAATAGAAATAGCCGACAATAGCAGCGATGAATAGGACGATCAGCGACTGCCCGACAAGCCCCCTCCGCTTCGACTTCCGCCATTCAAACAAACTAGTATTCCAAATGGAGCGGAGATGTGTCATTTTCCCTTTATGGTACGGCTTCAGTTCCTCGGCCGATTTAAATAAACCACGTTCACCTTCACGCAAGAAAATGGTTGCCGCGAGCAATAAAACGCTCCATAGAATTGCCGAAACTGCATACATCCCTATCGGATCGGTCGGCATTTCGGTCAAAAACCGGTCTGCGCGGAAAAACTGGAAAGGGTTCCAAGGTGTCTGCGTAATCGGCAGTGCATCCGTCAGTACAACGCCGATCATTGTAAGGAAGCCTGTCAGCATGATTGTTGAAAATGAGCTTCTTAATTGCGTACCAATTAAAAGCAACAAGGCAAAAAGGAATGCCCCCGCTCCCACAAATAGAATCGTCACATTCAACAAATGTTGCCATATGGGAATGATGGAGAATGAATCGCCTGTTTCCAGAAACGTTGGATACAACAAGTCATTGAATGTTTCTCCGAAAACAACCGGGATCATCCATCCGCCAATCGCGACGAAAACCAAGTAGAAAAACGTTACGGTTAGCAATCCCGCGTACTTCGCAAGCAACAACTCCCATCTACGGAGCGGTTGCGTCCTTAACGTCAATAATGTCTGCTGCTCCTTCTCCGAAGTATAAGCGTTCCCAAAAAGGAGCAATAGCAGCAAAAGTCCGGCCGGTCCTAGCAAAATGGGAGCGATTTCACTCATTTGCAAGGCAGGGGACACCGGATCTGTTTCGTTGGCATACGGCAAATCATGCTTTACCAAATAAGCATTCTTATTAATGGCCTTTTCCCGTTCTACGCCCTCTAATGTTGTAAAGACACCACCAGTTTTCTCATACTTTTCCAATAGCGAATAGAATTCATTCTCGACGAGCGGTATTTCATCCCAACGTTTTCCGTAAATGGCGCTCTTCCACTGAAACGTGGCCGTCGCCATATTGTTCAAGATGTCGAATTGCTCCGCCTGCACCTCTGTCAGCCTATTCTCCCTGTTCAACGGCAAGAGCTGTGCGTACAGTTGGTCGACTTTGAGAACAACTTGAAGTATTTTCTCCTCTGCCTCTTTCGACATCAAATCCTGCTCGATTTTGTTTTGATAAAAAAACCATCCAACGGTCAGCATCACTATAACCAATAACCAAATGAACTTCTTCTGCCGCCAAATCTTCTTCAGCTCAAACTTCAACAAGCTCATTGGACTTCGTCTCTTCCGTAAAGATTTTCCGGTAGCGCTCCTCGGAACCGAACACTTTCTTCTCGATATCGTCAATAACAATCTGCTCTTGATCCAACAAATAGAACACACGGTCAAGCCCTATATCTTTCCGGTATAGATGCAGCCGCTCATCCACTACTTCGACAGGTATCCCCACTGATGCCAATGTCTTTTCCGCTTTTACGATATCATTAACTGTAATCTGATAGCGTACTTGCTCAAATTCCGCCATATCTTCCTGAATCAAACTTCCTTTCTTCAGGAATAAAATCGATGACGTCACACGGTCGATTTCCGCCAGATTGTGAGATGACAATAAAATAGCCGTCCCTTCTTCCCGCAACGCGAGCAGCAAATTTCGTACCCGAATAGCACTCGTTGGGTCAAGACCATTCAACGGTTCGTCCAAAATCATGAGCTTCGGCTTGTTCACGACAGCCATTGCGAGCAGCAGATGCTGTTTCATTCCAAGCGAATAATTTTTCACTTTTTTATTCAAATAACTCGTAATCCCGATACGTTCCGCCGTGTCCAATAATTGTTTCTTTGACAATCCTTGCACGTCGCAAATGAATTGCAAATGATCGTACCCCGTTAAATATTCGTATAGCACCGTATTGTCCTGCATGAAAGAAATCTCACGGAAAATATTTGGATTCCGATTGCTCTTCCCAAGAACCTCCACTTCGCCCTTATGTGCAGGCAACAAATTCGTAATGATGTTCATTAACGTAGACTTCCCAGACCCATTCGGCCCAACGAGCGCTATGATCTGTGGCTCTTCAATCTCAAACGTAATCCCCTTCAAAACCTGTTCTTTGCCATATGATTTGTACACGTCTTTAACAGATAAAATCATTCCCCACCGCCCCTTTCCAAAATTTTACTTACAATTGACTCTATTCTACTATACTTATGAACGTATTTGTTTTAATATTTAATTTATATTCCGAAATAAAAAATCCACCTTAGCCAATGCTGCCAAGATGGATTACTTATTCAACTCGTTTTCAATAAATCTTCCGTATACATACAATCCATCAAAAACGTTCTTTTCTCGGAATGGAACAGAGTGCTGTTTGCTAGACGAGCTTATATAGTTTCACCGGCCTCCCCCTCGAATAATGGGACTCCTCCCCGATGCAGACAGCCAGATGTACCGCACATAATTCTGCTATTATTCTTTGAGCATTACGTTCGCTCATCTTTAAGTGAATTGCCAAGTCCTTTGTTGTAAAATCAGCCCAATCCATTTTCCGAATCAATGATTCAATGCGCTTAAATGTCTTGACACTGATATTGCCTTCATTCAACCTCTTTACAAATTCTTCGTCATCCGTTCTATAGGCGTAAATAAGTTCCTCACTTTTCCCGGCAGCGTCAATTATTGTCCCATCTTCCTGGATGATAATGATTTCTTGCTGCCCTATCTCTTTTGATTCACGAATCGCCCGATTTGCATTCACTTCTGCTGTTAGGACAGTCTGACCGAAGCCGATCCCGACAGCAACACTCGAATCCGCTTCGAGCGAAAGATGATTCACTTTCTCTTTTACTGTTCTGATTTCGCGCTCCACCGCCCCACGTGTACTGAAGATTGCATACCTGCCATTCCCTTGCTCGATAAGCGATCCGTCCAGCGATTCGCATAATTGGATAAGTGTTTTTTTCAAATGAAGCTCCAAATACTCCAATTTATACGATTCCTTCATTTTTTCCTTGATAGCGTCATATTCGATAACTTCAATCAAGTTAATGCCAATTTGGGTGTCTTTATAGTAGGAAGTCTTGATCTTCTCAAAAAACATTCGTGTGGTGTGGAAGATTTCATTACGAGTCGGCGATAGCCAAAACGCTGGAACTCCCACCTCCTTCAATCGGTCATAAACAGTGGGGTAGCAAGTCAACGCCCCTTCTATCTCTCCCTTTAGCCATAATTCATAATGAAAATTAAATAATTCTTCTGCGTCAATCTCCACGTCAAATTTTTTCACAAATACTTTTTTCATTATTTTTTCCAATTTGACAGTCTCTTCTTCAAGATGAATAGATGTTACGATATCAATACTGATCCGTTCCGGGAGTTTGCCAATTTTATTAGATAAATTCACGATTTCCTTATAAATGCTTAATTCGCTCGAATCAATATATACGAAAGCTTCTTGAGGGCCTTTCACATTAAGCGCTATCTTATAAGGTATGTAACCTGAAAACAGCCAAAAGTCCACCGGTACCTTTGGATTTTTAACAAAATCCTCTACTTCACTCGTTTTCATATAAACATACGGAATGAATTCCAATTCCTTTTCTATCTCCATTGCTAACGTTAGAATCCGATTAACAGATCGGGCCGGACCGACAACCGCAACTTTGTACATGCTATCCCTGCTTTCTCATCAACACCTGTGAGCCAATTTTATCGATATTTCCTTACGAAATCCAGTGGTCTTCCAATTTTATACGTGAAAAAGAGGCTGACCATATAATCAGCCCCAAACAACTTTTTTAATTCACTGAATCGGGAATTAATGAACGATATGATTTGCCATCCAAGCGTTCCGCCAATTCCTCTTTCGCCTGTTCAATAATTACTGGATTTTCCATCACTTGCAACACGGTGGATGCGATCACTTTGGCTGCTTGCAACATCCCTTTATGCGCAATCGGAGCAACCCCTTGCGAAACTACCTGCCAAGTGTGAAGGGGAGTGCCCAGTGCAAAACAAGTTGTAAGACATTGCATCGTCGGGACGACCCAGCTGACATCCCCAACATCCGTCGATCCTGACATGATGGCTTCCGAAGGTATATATGGCGGGATGAAATCAGCAATATCCCTTTCTTTCAGCTTTTTCACTGTTTCACGATCCCGTCCGGCATACGCACTATTCAAGTCCTCTGTTGACAGCGTATCACGAATCTTCTTTGCAAAGGCAACGTCACCTTCATCATAGGAAGGCGCCCCTACCTTCTCCAAATTCTCGTACATTATATCCGCAAGTACAGAGTTAGGAATGAGGTTGGAAGCGGTTCCTACAAATTCCTCTTCAAACGTAGTGCCTGTCATTAAAGCGGCACCTCTCGCAATGTCCTGTACCCTCTTATAAAGCGATTCCACTTCATCTTTTTCCGCAGCTCTTATCAAATAGACCACGTCGGCATTTGCTTGAACCACATTCGGCGAAGCACCACCTGTATCCGTCACGGCATAGTGGATTCTTGCGTCCGGCACCATATGCTCACGCAAGTAGTTAACCCCGACGTTCATCAGCTCGACGGCATCGAGTGCACTTCTTCCTAAGTGGGGAGCCGCCGCCGCATGGGCGCTTTTTCCTGTGAACTTAAATTTTGCAGAGTAATTCGCAAGTGTCCTTTTATCCATAAGCCCCGGTACATCCCAAGGATGCCACGAAAAAGCAATGTCTACATCATCGAAGAGTCCTGCTTTCGTCATCAGCGCTTTTCCAGAGCCATTCTCCTCGGCTGGGCATCCATAAAAACGGATCGTCCCTTGTCTATCGTTCTGCGCCAAATACTCTTTCACTGCGACAGCCGCCGCAAATGCACCCGTACCAAGCAAGTTATGGCCGCAGCCATGTCCGTTTCCGCCCTCGACAAGCGGGTCGTGATGCGTTAGCCCTTTTTTCTGGCTAAGCCCTGGCAACGCGTCAAACTCACCTAAAATGGCAATGACAGGTTTCCCGGAACCGAAACTTCCGACAAACGCTGTGCTTATCCCTGCCACCTCCCGCTCAACTTGAAACCCTTCCTCTTCTAATGCATGAATTAAATAGCCCGACGATTGAAATTCTTGAAAATACAATTCGGGCACTTCCCAAATTTTATCGCTTAAAGCAATGAACTTTTCCCTTTTCTGTTCAATTACATTCACAACCGCATTCAATGTATCCATCATTCATCTCTCCTTCTTCTGAAAATTATTATGCAGCATCTTGCAACAATTGACCTTTCCGATAATTCAATGTCAATAGGGAAATTGTGCAGATAACCGCGAAAATGATCAGCATCCAAAAGGCAGCATTATAGGAGCCATTAAACGCCTGTACGATAAACCCGATGGCAAGCGGTGTAATGAATCCTGCCAACTGCCCGCCTGTATTGGCAATCCCCATACTTGTCCCTGTCACGGTAGATGGAAGCCTTTTCAAAATAATAGCTGGCAAAAGCAATATGACGAATGAAACAAATAGCAGCACGATTGTCTGATAAACGATAAAAACCGTTACACTTGGTGCATTGAACATAAGGTATAGCATGACACCGATCGCAACACTGGAGATTGCGCCCACAATTTTTTCTTTGCCAAGCGGCAATCTGTCAATGATATAGCCAGCAAGGTAAATTCCAACAAGCATAGCTAAACCAGGGATCGTTTGTGCCCAGCCAAGCGAAACCAGATCCAGGCCTCTTACATTAACGAGATATGTCGGCAGCCATGTTGCCAAACCCCAGTTGATTGCATAAATACTGTAGTAGGCAATAAACAGATTCAGCATAAGCGGTGTTTTTAAAATTTGTTTAAAAATCCCTTTTTGTGATTCCATTTCCGTCTTCAACTCTTCTTCTTTTAGATGGGCAGGCAATTTAACAAACACCCAATAAAGAATTGTAATTGAAAGACCAATTCCACCGAGAATAAGGAAAGACATACGCCATCCGATTGTCGTCAGCATATATGCGGAAAGAAGCGGCACGACCAAGGACACGATGCCTCCTGATGACAGCATAACAGACATGGCCCACGCCCTTTTTTCGCTTGGAAACGTTTGCGAAATCATTTTTGAGCTAGCAGGCTGGAACCCGCCTTCTCCGATGCCGAATAGGAAACGGACAACAATCATGGAAGCCATTGACCAAACTGCCCCGGTCAATGCAGTGAACACCGACCACATGAAAACGGATACAATTAAAACTTTTCTTGAGCCAAATTTGTCAGCTAGCCAACCACCGGGTATTTGCATTAATGCATACCCCGCAAAGAAACTGCTAAGAATCAATCCCGTACTAGCCGGGTTTAACTGCAGATCCTCTGTAATCGACAAGACCGCATAGTTTATAAAATAACGATCAAAATTCCCAATCGCCCATCCGGCAAAAAGCAATAACAATATTAAATTTCTCTGCTTCGAAGAAACCAAAAGAAAACCTCCCTTTTCACAACCTACCAATTTACGAACATAAAACGAAATTTGCGTTATATAGAAATACTATAAATAAAATTTAACGATATTGCAATGCTTTACTTAACCGACAATATTTCGAACGTTCAAATTGTCGCCGCTATCTCTTTCTCTTTTCAAACGTCCACCTTTGACAAAAAACAACTTGCCAAAATTAATAAATTTGGCAAGTTGTTTTTTATAAGGGTCAAGCAAGCTTTCCATTCGATTCAGCTGATTTTCAACAAATCTTGTGCATGCAAGCAATCCATTAATTCTTGAACAGCGACTTCTCCGGCATGCATCCATCTGTCTTTATTTGTAATCTTGCCGTCTTTGTCAATCGGCGGCTGGAATTGGTTGAAGCCGGCAACATTTAGCATGGACGTCTCATCTCTGTCCAGCCCGACATGCACTACATGTTTAATAATATAAGGTGTACGGAATCGAATGACTGCTTCATAATTATCTAGCTCGCCATCCATGACGGTAAAGGGAATCCGAATGTAGATTGTTTCCCCGCCCTCCTTGCACAAGATATGATCAAAATATCCTTGGTGGTAGTCCCAATTGCCGCCCATATGGTATCCAAGCCCATGGATGCAATCCCTTACAAGACCGAACGACGCTATCTGCCCTTCAAGCCCCGTCTGTAATTTCAACATAACGTCTCCTCCTTCTGCATGATTCGCTATACAGCATTCACAAAAGGAAAGGAAGACATACTGTCGAAAGCAGAAGATTACCATTCCTTCCTAACGGCTATACTTCAAAAGAATCTTCAAATGGAGGGGAACTTTTTGACAACAATACATAACACACAAGCAAATTTAAATAATAGGGCGTTATTTGCGCGTAGAAACCTTTGGTCGGGTATTTTATTCGGATTAGGGTTTGTCGCTTTTCTAGATGAAACATTGTTCCATCAGCTGCTCCATTGGCATAAGTTTTACGATAAATCCACTGTTGCGGTCGGACTTGTTTCAGATGGACTATTTCACGCATTTAGCTGGTTTGCAACTGTCGGCGGCTTATTCCTCGTTGCCGATTTGCGGAGGCGAAACGCATTGTGGCATAAAATGTGGTGGGGAGGGAAGTTGCTTGGCGGCGGGGCTTTCCAGCTTTATGACGGCACGATCCAGCATAAAGTCATGCGCATCCACCAGATCCGATACAATGTTGACATTTTACCGTATGACCTCGTCTGGAATATTTCTGCAGCCGTCATGATTGTCGCTGGCATTGGTTTGATTGCAAGTGCACGACGCGACCAGCGTGAAGGAAAAGGGGCGTTTTCCAATGCATGACACTCATTTTCTGTTGACCGATTTGTTTTTTGGCATACCGGCATTGCTTGCGATCGGAGTTTACATCGGGGCTGTGATCATCACGAATAGACGGGGGCGACTTCGTAAGTGGCCATGGCTGCGTACCGTTTCTTTTATTTCAGGTGTACTTTTTGCTGCCGCAGCAGTGGTCGGCCCTCTTTCACGTCAATCCCATGCCGATTTCACGGCTCACATGGCGGGGCATTTACTATTAGGCATGCTTGCCCCGCTTCTCATTGCACTCGCTGCCCCTATGACATTAGTAATGCGTACGTTAAATGTTCATTTGGGAAGAAAGCTTAGCCGACTGCTGCAAAGTTCATTCGCGGGATTCTTCACCCATCCGATCGTTGCTTCTATCTTGAACATTGGCGGGTTATGGCTTCTCTATACGACCGGTTTATATTCAGCGATGCATGCTAACATTTGGCTACATATCATCATTCACATCCACGTCTTCCTGGCAGGTTATTTATTCACAATCTCTTTAATTTATATTGATCCGGTCTTCCACCGTTTCAGTTTCACGTACAGAACTGTCGTCTTCATTGTGGCACTTGCCGGTCATGGCATTCTGTCAAAATTCATCTACGCCTACCCTCCGGCGGGCGTCCCAACAGAACAAGCAAGGGTTGGCGCCATGCTGATGTATTATGGTGGTGACGCGGTGGATCTGTTGTTGATTTTTATATTGTTCAAGCATTGGTATCAATCCGTTCGTCTGCGCAAATATACTTCCGTCGAAGTATGAGTGCAGTTGCAAGGTGGAATACATTTTAATTTTATAGATCATTTCCCGATGGATATCGTTCATTTCCCAGAAGTTATCGATTATTTGCGAGCACTTATCGTTTATTTCCCAATAGTTATCGATCATTCCCCAGGAGTTATTGTCATTTTGTGACCTTTTACCCAGTCAAATGCGCTGCAAATCTTCATCGTAAAAAGCCATTACCCCCTCTATTATTTCCGGACTTCCTATGTCATAGTAATAATGGGAATATTTTTATTAGTGGGGGTTTTATAATGGAGAAATTAGTGAAGTTACGTAGTTCATTTGATGAATTAGGAATTGACGGGATGCTTATTACAGATCCGTACAATCGGAGATACTTGACGGGCTTTACGGGAACTGCAGGGACTGTACTCGTGTCTAAGGCGGAAGCGTATTTATTAGTAGATTTCCGTTATACGAGCCAGGCGAATGCCCAAGTGACCGATTTCACCGTAAAAGAAATCGACCGCTCCATCATTTATGAGGAGATTTCAACGCTTGCGGAAAGCTTGGGAATCAAGAAGCTCGGATTTGAACAACAGCACCAATCCTATTTTTATTACTCCCAGCTTTCGAAAGCAGTAAAATCGGAGCTGGTACCTGTTTCGAATGTCGTTGAAAAGTTGCGGATGATTAAAAATGAAGATGAAGTAACCATTTTGAAAAAGGCTGCTGAAATTGCAGATTCTGCGTTCGAGCATATTCTGACTTTCATTAAACCTGGGCGTACGGAGATAGAAATTGCGAATGAACTGGAATTCCATATGAGAAAACTGGGTGCGACTTCTTCCTCATTCGATATGATTGTTGCTTCCGGCGTACGTTCCGCATTGCCGCATGGCGTGGCGAGTGACAAAGTAATTGAGCAAGGCGATATGGTGACATTGGACTTTGGTGCATATTACAAAGGATATTGCTCCGACATGACAAGAACGGTAGCAGTCGGCGAGCCTGATCCGAAGCTGAAGGAAATCTATTCAATCGTTCATGACGCTCTTGAAAACGCGCTCTCCGGCATCAAAGTTGGCATGACTGGAAAAGAAGCGGATGCATTGACCCGTGATGTGATCAGCGAAAAAGGGTATGGCGACTATTATGGACATGGCATGGGGCATGGGATTGGCTTGTATATCCATGAAGATATTTTCATGAATCCGACATGCGAGCTGCTCGTCGAAGAGGGAATGGTGTTGACGGTCGAGCCGGGCATTTACATTCCAGGCCTTGGAGGGGTGCGGATTGAGGATGATATTATCTTGAAGCAAGATGGCATAGAGATTATCACGAAATCTCCGAAAAACTTAATCATTCTTTAAGACAAAAATGGACTTCCAGCTATCCGGAAGTCCATTTTAGTGTTATCGGTCACTTCGCGATGGTTATCGGTCAAGTTCACAATGGTATCGGTCATCTTTGAGGAGTTATCGGTCACCCTCGACAGAGATATCGGTCACTTTCACAAAGTTATCGTCATTTCGTGACCTTCTACCTTCCAAAATACCTCTCTCCAATCAAACAAACAAAATTGCAGATAAATAAACAACAAACGTCACCGTGATCGCGCTTAACACAGTTGAAAACAGAACGGTTTGAGCGGCCAAATCCGGATTCACGTCATATTCCAACGCTAGTGTTGAACTGTTTCTGGACGTGGGGAAGGAGCTTGCAATAAATAAAGATTGTGCAACAACACCGTCTAGACCAAATAGAAAAATGAGAAGTAATGCAACACTTGGACCGATGACAAGCCTACCGATACTGCTGATGACAATCGTCCGATTCAGAATCGTTTTCAACTCAATTTGTGCAAGCTGCGCTCCCAATAAAATAAGCGCAATTGCTAAAAATGCATCCGCCAGATGACTGATCGGAACCCAAATAGCGTTCGGAATCGGAACATGCAGCCAATTCAACAAACTGCCGAGAAGCATCGCGTGGATGACGGGCATTTTCAATAATGATCTCAGGATTTCTAACCCTGACTTCGTTGCGGATATCAAATTATACAATCCATATGTATACGTTAAAACATTTTGGAAAACCATTACGATAATTTGGATGGAGATGCCGAGGGGGTTCGTTTGGAATAACAGCTGACTGACCGGTATTCCGTAATTCCCAGAGTTGATTAACGAAATACTGTTTTTAAATATGGCCGATTCTTCTCTGTCTAACTTCAATAATTTACTCAAAATAGTTGTTAGAACGATTATTACTAAACTGAAGGCAACTAAATAACCTATGATTTCCAACAGGACTTGCACATCAATCTCCGTCTGGTATAGATTGATGAAAACGGCTGCTGGCATAAGACAATACGTAATCAGGTTCGAAATCGCTTTTAAATTAAATGCAAACTTCCTTTGTAAACCTGCTCCGATTATTAATAGGATTAATATAGGTATAATAATATTAATAAAAATAGTCCCTATGAACATGATGGTCCCCCCTATGTGAGGTCACTCTTTCAGAAATCTCTTCCATTTGAGTATACAGGAGAACAATCCTTCATTGTAATTAGGAAAAAGTTATACTGTACGATAAGAAAAGGACTTCCCTCATTCGGAAGTCCTTTCTTGATGGTCTATTGTTTTCAATGAATGGATACCGATCATTTCCCGGGGTTTATCGGTCATTTCTCGAAAGTTATCGGTCAATTGCAAGTACTTATCGGTCACACGGTGCGAGTTATCGATCATTTTCACAAAGTTATCGACATTTCGTGACCTTTTACCTATCCGCCGAAATGGAATGAGCTCTTTATTTGTCAAAGGCACTTGGCGCGAAGCAGGTTTCCCCAATCATGCACGCTTCCGCGTACTGCAAATCATTCCGTTGAAAGTCTTGCCTGTTTTCCTGTAAAATCCTCTTCCGGATAATACGCATCTTTCACTAATAGATTCGGTCCCAGGCATTTTACGGCAGGACAGTGGCAACTGATCGATTTTGCAAGCGGACGGTCAAGCCATCTGTCGAGCATTTCGGGTAATGAATCATTTTGGATATTCCCCATTGGTGGTGTATCGCCAAAGTCAGTTACAATGACGTCGCCTGTAAAGATGTTGACGTTCAGACGGGAACGACCGTCTGGATCGTTACGCACCGAGACGTTTTTACTGCTGTATATGCGTTTCAACAGTTTCAAATCTTCTTCATTCTGGCTACAAGGATAAAACGGCAATGTACCGAATAGCATCCACACGTCTTCATCACGCATATCCAATAATTGATGGATTGCTTCTCGCGTTTCATCCAATGATAGCACTTCAAGCTGGGATGCGAAATCGCTTGGGTACATCGGATGCACTTCATGCCTTGCGCACTTCATCTCCTCGACGATTTGTCGATGGATATGTCCGAGATGCGGCAACGTCCGCTTATTCAACATCGTCTCCGCTGATACCATGACACCGGCTTCCGCCAATGCGCGGCTGTTATCGATCATTCGCTGGAACTGCTCGGCACGGCGTTCCCTTGGAGGTTTCCTTTCCATATTTGCGAAACCACCATCAATGAAATCATCAACTGTGCCCCAGTTATGGGAGATATGCAAAACGTCCAAATAAGGGGCAACCCCCATATAACGCTCAAGCGGCATCGTCAAGTTCGAATTCATCTGCGTTCGAACGCCGCGTTCATGTGCATATTTTAATAATGGTAAAACATATTGCTCAACCGACTTTTTCGAAAACATCGGCTCGCCGCCTGTTATGCTGATCGTCCGTAAATGCGGTATTTCATCAAGTCGGGAAAGAAGCAAGTCGATCGGCAATGCATCGGGGTCTTTATGCTGCAGCATATAGCCGACCGCACAATGCTCGCATCGCATATTGCACAAATAAGTAGTCGTAAATTCAATGCTTGATAATGTTAACTTGCCATGCTCCTGCACGTCCAAGTAAGCTTCCCACGGATCATAGGCAGGTGACATTTTTTTCAATGTTGCTACATTCTTCATTTCTATGACTCCCTACTAGTTAATTGCATTTAAATAGTATGAGCTTCATTTGGGGCATTTGCAACCTCAGATCCTTATAACAAAAAATAAAAAAGTATCAGGAAGTTGTTCTCTCGATACTTTTTATAGGCGTAAAGTTTCGTTATTTAGATTCCGGAACGACTGGCCAGCCACTCCAAATATCAAGTTTATTGCCATCAAGGTCATACACATAGAAGTTTTGTCCACAATCATCATTGTCTTCAATCGCCGTAATGGTTGCGCCATTCGCATGCAATTCTTCATGGAAACGTTGAAAATCAGTTACTTGCAATGTGAGCAAACATTGTTCCTCGCCGCTAGCTTCTGTGAAATTTGCCTTCACCGTTTCCTTGCTTTGAATTAAAAAGATGAATTGGCCTGACTCTAACGCGAGCCGCACTTGGGTAGCATCTGATTCAGCTGGACCGACCGCTTTTAATTTCAAATTCTTCTCATACCACTCCGCAGATGATTTCGGATTGGCAACCGGCAAGTAGATCGTTTCAATTCGTTTAATGAAGCTTTCCATAACTTCCCCCTACTTTCAACATTGACATATCATCATTTCATTTCCATCCGGATCCTTGAAATTAAACCAATGACCGTTTTCTATACCTGTCGTCAAGTCAACATGCCGAGATTGCATCTCTTCATAAGCCTTTTGAATATCAGTTGAATTCAAATGGAACATCGGTGCTCGAAGCGGCCCTGTTTTTTGAAACAGCTTGCTGTCCAAGACGAGGTTTACACCTTCCATTTGAATCACATATAGATGCCCGAATTGGATGTCCCCTTCTGGAGAAATTCCGAATAGATCACAATACCAGTCCCGTGATTTTTCTACGTCCTGCACCGGCAAAAAGACTGTTCCAATTGCATTCATAATTGTTTTCATTTCGCACCTTACTTTCTAACAATGTGGTGTTTACACTACCGGATCATACAAAGAAACATTGATCATATCGGCGCTCTGTTCATGTTTTGGACTGTATTCTTCTATCGTCCATTCGTCAGGCAACCTTTGGTATCCCGCTTTCGCAATTTCTTCATGGAGATTTTCATATGTTTGATGGAGATCCTTTGCCGCACCGACATGCCGAAGTGTGGCATATTTACTCGGTCTTATTGAAAGACCTTCGAAGCCATTTGCAATACTTTCAATCTCTTCAACTTGCAAGCAGACCCAATAGCCATCTTCAGAAGATTGAGCCTCCACTTTAAACAACCCAAATATCCGCTCTCGATCAATCGGTCGTACAATTTCGGAAGTTCGAGCCTTTAATTCCCCAACCGTCTTAGGTATCTTCAGTTGATAATCCTCCACTGAATCACATTGCAGACGAATACCGACAAACTTCATTTCTCCCTTTTCAACAATTTCCATCTCCAGACATTCCCCTTATCTTAGTCATTTCTATTATCATGACATAAAACTGATATTTTTGAAAACCATTTATTGAACAGAAAAGCAGCTTCCCATATAAACAGGAAGCTGCTTCTTCGTTCACAAATCCACCATCTCCAAAAACTGTCGTGTCCGTTCGTTTGTGGAATGGTTGAAAAATGTATCCGGGTCGGCATCCTCGATGATGCACCCTTCGTCTAGCATGATAATTCGGTCCGCCACTTCTTTCGCGAATTTCATTTCATGTGTAACGACGACCATTGTCATTCCTTCATTGGCGAGGTCTTGCATGACCCCTAGCACTTCGCCGACGAGCTCCGGATCGAGCGCAGAGGTTGGTTCGTCGAACAGTAGTGCTTTCGGTTCCATTGCGAGCGCTCGTGCAATGGCGACCCGCTGCTTCTGTCCACCTGATAACTTATTCGGATAGACGTCCGCCTTGTCGGAAAGGCCGACTTTCTCCAACAGGGCAAGTGCCAATTGCTTCGCCTTCCCCTTCTCTTCCTTTTTAACGATCAACGGCGCTTCCATAATATTTTCAAGCACCGTCTTATGCGGGAACAAGTTGAAGTGCTGGAACACCATGCCCACTTCCGCACGGACTTTAGACAAGTCCTCCTTCTTTCGGTCGATTCTCCGCCCATCAATCAAAATATCTCCCTCTTGTGCTTTTTCAAGGAAATTTAGACAGCGCAGCAACGTACTCTTCCCAGAGCCGCTCACTCCGACGAGTACGACGACTTCGCCTGGATTGATGTCGATATCGATTCCTTTCAGCACTTCGAGATTGCCGAATGACTTGTGGAGATTTTTTGTTTTGATCATTTCGTTCCCTCCTTAAGATCCATCTACGTTCAACCTGTTCTCATACAACTTCAATAGCCATGTGAAAATAAGGACGAGAACTAGGTAGTATAGTCCAACAACGAGGAATGTTTCGAACGGCATGAAGGATGCCGCCGCCTCCCGATTCGCAAGACCAAACAATTCCGTAACGCCGATGACGTATACGAGGGACGAGTCCTTCAATGTAATGATAAATTGGTTCCCTAGCGGAGGGATTGCGCGACGCAACGCTTGCGGAAAAATGATTCGGCGCATCGCCTGCGTTCGATTCATCCCAAGCGCCAGGCTCGCCTCACGCTGTCCACGGTCAACCCCTTGGATTGCTCCGCGGAAAATTTCTGCAATATACGCCCCGTTATGGACGCCTAGTGCAATCGCACCTGCCCAGAAATTCGACAGGACGACAATCGATGTAATCCCATAGTATAAAAACATAATCTGTACGATGAGCGGCGTTCCACGGATCAACGTAATATATAAGTTGGCAATCGTTTGTAAGATTTTTGATCTTGATATTTTCATTAACGCAAAGACAATCCCGAACAAGGTACCTAACACAATGGCAATAGCAGTTATTTTCAATGTGACAAGTGCCGCTTTCAGGAAGCCTTCGTACGTGCGCATGAACACTTCGGATAACGTTATCAATATTTCTGGCACTGGTCACTCCCTCTTTCTATTCACAAATCTGTTTTATTCAAGCATCTCAGCGTCTTCCAAGTCGATATCCAATAGGTTCCGGTCGAACCACTTCTTTGAGATTTCATCATATGTGCCGTCATCGATCATTTCTTTCAGGGCTTTGTCAATCGCGTCACGGAGCTCTTCATTATCCTTTTTCACCGCGATCGATGGCTGTTCCACCCATAACGGAGTGCCGACTTCTTTAATGGCAAAGCCGTTATCTTGCGCTTCATAACCGACGATATCAGCCGTAATGACGGCATCCAACCGATTTTCGACCGTCAAATCCTTCAGCGCAACAACATCACTGCTGTAATACTGGATATTGTCGGATAGTTCCTTTGCCGGCTCTTCATATGTCGATTGAGCAATAACACCAATCTTCTTCCCTTTCAGATCTTCCGGGGATTTGATGTCGTTATTGTCTTCCGCGACCCAAATCATCCCGCCCGAGTAGTAGTACGGCTCTGTGAAAGCGGCTTGCTCGGCACGTTTTTTCGTGTAGGCCATCGAACCGATGATGGCATCATATTTATTCGCAACAAGTCCTTGAAGGATCGTTTCAAATGGGTTTGTCACCGGATTCGGCTCTAGACCCATTCTCTTCGCGATTTCCGCTCCGATTTCCATATCAAACCCAGTCAATTCACCATTCTCCTCGAAGTTGAACGGCTTGTAGAGACCGCTCGCCGCATATGTCAATTTGCCTTTTTTGACAAGCTTATACCCCTCATCTGTCGCTTCTCCTTTATCCTCTCCGCATGCTGAAAGCACCAGCATGGCTGCCATAAGCAAGAATAATAGCGTCTTCCATTTTCCCATAGAAAAAACTCCCTTTTTCCCGACAAAATGCCGTCTTTTTTTGCTTACTAACTCTCTTTCCCTATCATTTCTGCGCTAAACATCTTTTTTCGTAATCAATTATTCTACCAGTGAAATCCTTGTTCTGTTTATGTAACAAGGAATGAGGGGAATAGACGGGTTAGCAAGTATTTCATTTCATATGAAAAGAGAGGTGAGGGAGTCATGACGTTAAAAGGGGATCAGGAAGAAGTATCACGTGCAATTGTCCACGTATTGAAGGAAGGGCAGAAAGAAACTTTTCAAAAAATCATCAGCGAATTAACTCCGTATGAAATATCCGTACATTACCGCGATTTGCCAAAAAAACGCCGAATCCTTTTTTTGGAGTGGCTCTCTTTGGAGCAGCTCGTAACGTTACTAAGATACTTGACCCGCAACGAACAACTGCGTGTATTGAATAAAATCGGAGCTGTTCGTTCCACGGAATTATTGGAAGTGTTGAAGAGGGATGACCTCGCCCATCTGCTGTCCGATCTGCCGGATAAAAAGGTCAATCGCCTTATTGCTCAAATGCGAGAGGAAGAAAAGAAAGACATCCGTAAAAAGATGATGTATCCGAAAAAATCTGCAGGACGAGCGATGATCAGCCAGTATGTTTGGGTTCATAAATCTTTTACAGTTGAAAAAACGATTAACAAATTGAAGTATTTTCGAGACTTTGCGGATTACTTGAATTACGTATATGTCATCAATGATGAAAAAGAGTTGGTCGGCGTCGCTTCCTATCGCGACCTTCTTTTAAGCGAGCCCGGAGATGAAATTACCGATGTAATGACGACGGACATCGTTAAAGTCCATGAAGATACAAAAGAGAGTGACGTCGCCAGGATGCTAGGCAAGCACGACTTCCTTTCCGTGCCCGTCGTCAATGATGACAATATTCTAGTTGGCATTATTACAGCAGACGACGTGCTTGACATCGTCATGCGGGAAGCAAATGAAGATATTGAAATGTTGTTTGCTTCCGGCAAAGAGATCGACTTCCACACAAAACCGTTCGTTGCTACGTATAAACGGCTTCCATGGCTTATTTTGCTATTGTTCATCGGCCTCGTTTCAGGAAGCATCATTGCCAAATTTGAGGCAACGCTCGAAGCCGTCGTCGCATTGGCATTTTTCATGCCCATGATTGCAGGGATGACCGGAAATACAGGTACTCAATCATTGGCTGTTGTCGTTCGGGGTCTTGTCTCGGAAGAATTGACATGGAAGAAGACACTCAGCTTAGTCTTCCGCGAGTTGCTCGTCGGCATCATGCTCGGTGTTGTCTGCGGCGGGGTAATTTCCGTCATCGCCTATATTTGGCAAGGCAGCTTCACACTTGGACTCGTCGTCGGTTCTTCCCTCGTTGCGACTCTCATTATCGGTACGTTGGCAGGGACTATCATTCCGTTGATTTTAAGTAAATTCAAAGTTGATCCTGCAGTTGCGTCGGGCCCACTTATTACAACCATCAATGATATTTTATCGCTATTGATCTATTTCGGAATTGCAACGATGTTCATTTCGAAATTGATGTAGGGATTATATCGCTTTGTGCGCGGAATCTGGATTCTTGAGCGCATTACCAATTTCTTGAGCGCGACATCCGGATTCTTGAGCGCTTTACCGTTTTCTTGAGCGCGGAATCAGATTCTTGAGCGCTTTACCGATTTCTTGAGCGCGACATCCGGATTCTTGAGCGCTTTACCGATTTCTTGAGCGTGGAATCAGATTCTTGAGCGCTTTACCGTTTTCTTGAGCGCGACATCAGATTCTTGAGCGCTTTACCGATTTCTTGAGCGCGACATACAGATTCTTGAGCGCGAAAGTCGGTTCCTTTCCTCTTGCTTTGGACATGGACACCACATATATAAAAAAGCTGTCACAGTCATTTCTGGACAGCTTTTCTTTGCAGTATATAGTTAAATTCGATTGGTTGGTTAACGTTAGACGCGTTTCTCGGTGAATGGGTGCATCGTGCCGTGCTGCATGAGATTCATATGCCAAGAGAATGCTTTTTCGAGTACATGTGGCGTATGCCCGCCCCGTTCAAGCGCCTCGTAATAGTATTCCCATAGTTGACTGCGGTACATTGGGTGCGCGCAATTCGCAATGATGAGGCCAACGCGTTCCCTTGGCGCAAGACCGCGGAGATCCGCATATCCTTGCTCCGTGACTATGACATCGACATCATGTTCTGTATGATCCACGTGCGAAACGAACGGGACAATGCTTGAAATATCGCCGTTTTTGGCAATCGATTTTGTAACGAAGATGGCAAGTCTTGCATTTCGGGCGAAATCGCCGGAGCCCCCGATGCCATTCATCATCTTCGTCCCGGTTACATGCGTCGAATTGACGTTGCCGTAAATGTCTAGTTCAAGAGCCGTATTGATGGAAATTAAACCGAGTCGGCGGATGATTTCAGGATGGTTCGAGATTTCTTGCGGACGCATGATCAGCTTGTCCCGGTAGTGATCCAAATTACCGAAAACCTTATCCATCTTTTCTTGCGACAGAGTAATCGATGCACATGAAGCGGTACGGATCTTGCCCGCATCAATCAAATCAAATACTGCGTCTTGCAGCACTTCTGAATATACTTCAAGGTCTTCGAATTCCGAATCCAGTAAACCATGCAATACTGCGTTCGCCTGGGAACCAATTCCCGATTGAAGAGGCGCGAGGCTGTTCGTTAATCGGCCCGCCTCCACCTCCGAACGTAGAAATGACAGCAAGTGTTCAGCCATAACTTCCGTATCATGGTCAGGCTTCGTAATTGTTGACGCGGAATCTTGTTGGTGCGTGAACACGATCCCTTTTACTCGATCCACGTCGATTGGAATGCCGATTGTTCCAATCCGGTCATCCACTTTCATCAGTGGAATCGGATTCCGTTCTCCTTGTTTGCCTGGGTCATACAAATCATGGATTCCCTCCCATGCAGTCGTCTGTGCTGTATTTATTTCAATGATTATTGACTTTGCATGCTTCGCAAACGATAACGAGTTGCCGACAGACGTTGAAGGAATGATCATCCCATCTTCTGTCACTGAAATCGCTTCCAAAATTGCGAAATCAATCGGTTCAGTCACATTCGAACGAATCCACTCTGCCGTATGGGACAGATGATGGTCCACAAAAAGCAGTTCGCCATTGTTAATGCCGTTGCGCATCGCCTTTTCCGCTTGGAAAGGGAGTCTCTTTTTCACAATTCCCGCTTCCGCAAATAATTTATCGATATCCGAGCCGAGGGATGCTCCCGTGAATACATTCACTTTGAACTTTTCCGTTTCTGCCCGTTTCACTAAAGCCATTGGAACCGCTTTCGCGTCACCCGCACGAGTAAATCCGCTCAATCCCAATGTCATTCCGTCTTTAATCCAAGAAGCAGCCTCTTCAGGCGTCACAACCAAATCTCTCAATTTTTCAATCCTGATACGATCCATAAGGTTCCCCATTCACAAGCGCCCCTTTTCATAACTTTTAGATAATCGTATCGTAAATTTTAGAATGATAGGGGTTTCCTGAATGAAAGACGGAATTCACGAACAAGCGATCATATAATTTGTCTAAAGCAGCATTTTTTCGTCTTAGAAGCCTAAAAGCTTTCGAAAATAACTAGAATACGACTGACTGACCGGTATTTGGGCACCATCTCTCATCGAAAGCATGAACGTCGAGTGAGTATCCGGGTAAATCGCTTTAATTTGCGTCACGTTGACGATGAATGACCGATGGCAACGGACAAACAATTCATGAGGCAACACGAATTCAAAGTTTTGCAATGAATTTCGATGGGTACCTGTAATATTATCGGCTACAACGATTGTTTTTCTGTCCCGCACTTCAATATACTTTACTTCAGAAAACGGGACAGGCACCCATCCATCCTGTGTTTTTAGTGTAACGACCGACTTTCCTTCGGTGTATGCCGGATAGATGGCAACGACGCAGCCGTCCAAAACACCGTTATCATGGAAAGGAACCGCCATGCCATGATATGGCACGCCGAATACATCACGGTTGATGAATTCGGAAACCTTCTGCCCTTCCGTGAGAGCTTTATAGGCGATCGTCCCTTCAGGAACAGGGTCGCCTGGCCTGATTTTTAAGTCGATCCGTTTGCTAGGCCGATGATAAATATATTCCTTCGTATTCGATACGACAATGGAGATTTCATCTGCAAACAACTCGCCGACAACGTCGAGGAGTGAGTCCAAGTTTAACAAGTAGTTCCAAGCCCCTCTCTTATATCAGTAACTACTATTATAAGTTTTCATGTACAACATTCCAATTTTCAATTATAATGGGAAGCAATCTAAACAAAAATTTAGACTTTCCAGAAACTACAGTTAATAAGGGGGAGTAATTATGCACATTCGAGATTTAATTGTAGAAAGACTAGGTGTCGCTACGGTAAAGGTCGATCAAAGCGTATCTGAAACACTAGCGAAAATCAACGAGACAGGGTACCGCTGCATTCCTGTCGTGGATAACGACGACACCTATAAAGGGATGATCTACAAAGTCGACCTGCTTTCCTATCTTTATGAGGACAAAGGGGATGGCGAAAAGCCAATCGACTTCTTATTGGAACACCAAGACATCTACTTATACGAGGATGCCTCTTTTTTAAGTGCTCTGTTAAAGATCAAAGCATTGCCTTTCGTCAGCGTCGTTAGAGATGGAAAACTTCTCGGCATTTTGACACATAATAAAATTGAAAGTGTCTTGGAAGACGCCTTCGGCTTAAAAACGGGCGGCATTAATATTACGCTTGCATCGACTGAGGCACGAGGGATGATCAGAAAGCTGACGACAACGTTGAAGGACGAAAATATCGAAGGCATGCTCACCCTCGACAACGGCTCAGCGCTCGCACGAAGAGTCGTCATCACGCTCGAGGACGGAAAATCCGACGAAGAAATGGTCAAAATGCGCGAAAGACTCGAAAAGCACGGATTCAGGATTTTGCAAATGCAACGGATAGAACCTAAGTGAGCTAAAACAGAAATTAGGCGAAGGGATTGAAATCTCCCTTCGCCTTTTATTAATTCACGCCATCTCGCTTTCCGGCCTTGGCACCATCCGCAACAAAATACCTCCGATAATGAACAGGATGACTAGGCTGAAAACGCCGTACGCAGAGCTGCCTGTCAGCGTAGCCGTCACTGCGAGCAATAAAGGTCCCATGACGGATGCAAATTTACCAAAAATATTATAGAAGCCGAAGAACTCATTGGACTTCTCTTTCGGTACCAATTGAGCAAAATAAGATCTGCTCAACGCTTGAATTCCCCCTTGCGAAGTGGCAACAAGCATAGCCAAAATCCAAAAATCTAACGTCGTCGATAAGAAGAATGCATAAATACAAACGGCGATGTAGACGAAAATCCCTACATACAGCATCGTCTTCACCGAAAACCGTTTCGCAAGCCTGCCGTAAAGAATCGCAAACGGCGCAGCAACAACTTGGGTTACAAATAAGACAATGAGAAGGTCGGTCGGCTCAATGCCCAAATCTGTTCCATAAGCCGTCGACATCGAAATGATCGTACCGACCCCATCGATATAGAAGAAATATGCTAATAAAAAGATGAAAACGGTTCGGTATTTCTTAATCTCCTTGAACGTTTCGCCAAGCCTGCGGAAGCTGCTTGCCAAAATTCTCGGCTCCCGTTCAATCGCATGTATTTGGACAACATTTTTCAGCATCGGTATCGTAAAGGTGAACCACCAAATTCCCGTGATGACAAATGCCAGCTTGCTGGCAACGGTTGCTGATAGAGGAATTACTTCCTTTGAAGCCAACAGGATGATGGCGATGCTAATAATGAATGGAATTGTACTTCCGATATACCCTAAACCGAAACCACGTGACGAAACTTCATCCATTTTTTCTTCAGGCGTTACATCAACCAGAAATGCGTCATAGAAAATATTTGCACCATGGAATCCGATGGCGGTAATCGTATAAATGATCAATAACGGCAGCCACGTTCCATTTGGAACAAAGGCCAAGGAAATCGTCGAAAGTGAACCGATCAGGAAGAAGGCGAGGAAAAACTTCTTCTTCAATCCTTGATAGTCAGCGATCGTCCCCAATATCGGCCCGATCATCGCTAAAATAAAAGTGGCAATCGCAACCGTATACCCCAAATACGCTGTCGACTGCGTCAAACTGACACCCGCGTCGGTCGCCACCGACTTGTAAAAGATCGGAAATACTGCAGTTGTAATAATAATTGAATAAGCCGAATTCGCCCAGTCATAAAACATCCAACTTTTCTCCGTCTTTGTATATCTTCCCTTTCCCATCATCCCACCCCTTTCGTAATCTTCGAAACTATGTTTATACCATTAGTGTACAACTATTAAACGGCAAACAGTAGTGAAGAATGAATCTTTTACAACATCTCAACAAAATACAAAAAGAGTCAACCCATTACTGAGCGAGTTGACCCTTTTGCAACTTACGCCTCTATCGTCACAAACATGCTTTCAATGACTTTCCCCAACACTCTGGGAGTATAAATGAATGCGCTCTTTTTATGCAGTCGTTCGGTTAACTTATGCGCATCTTTACCGAACGGACCGATGTTCAGCACAGGGGCCTGCAGCTGCTGCATTTCCGTGAATGGGATGCTATATGTTACTCCCCATACAGGGGAGTTCTGCTTATACGATTGCCATCCTGAGTCCATTGCATCGTAATTCACGTAACTGAGATCTGAGATTCCATTGAAATAATGGACTTGCTTTGCTTCCACTTGGAACTCTTCCTGCAAAATCTTTTGTGCAAGAGCAATCTTTTCTTGAACGAGCTCATTATCGGATGAATTAACGGCTGGGTAATATGGCGGCGCATAGAATAAGACGACAGCTGGCGCCAATTCCTGACAATGGAGCAGTAAACGATCGCTAATGAGCATGGACATTTTCCGTTCATCGAGCGACTCATCGTTCATTACAGTTTCAAGAATCTTTTGGACTTCCACATCTCCTATTTTATCAGCAGCATACTTGAGCAATTCCTGATATTCCAACACGTTAATGTCACCGATCGGTTGAACGCCTTCACGTTCGCAAACTTTCCGATAGTCCTTTGCGCATTCCGCCATTGCCTTAACGGCGGTTTCTTTGAATATTTTCATAATGTCATCAGCATTTTGACGCATTACAAAAACATTGAACAAAGCTGCGCTATGATGGGATGTTTGTGTCGAATAGTCCTCTTTCAAATCCAGTTGCTGCAAACAAACCGGCAAAGGCGTCTTTTCCCCAAACAGTTCTTCCATGAAATTTGGATTGAACTCCATTGCCCTCGTCAAATAAGACGCCATATAATGGCTTGTCATGCCGCTTAAAGGCTCGCCCGCGTGTGTCTCTCTCCCGTAAAACAAAACGGAAGGCATGATCTTCCCGATGGATCCCGAGTAAATATAATAGTTCGGATCCTGCGGTGTTTGTGAAAATGACGGCTCACTGTTTAAGAACAGTTCATATTCCAACTTATACGTTTGTCCCAATTCCACCAATCCTTTTACGGCGGACCTCATCCCGGAAGAATTCACTTCCTCGTCAGGCACTGTCAATAAAAGGAGATTAATCGGCCAATTTTCATTTGTTGCCCTTTCCAATAAATGTAGATGCAAAGCAAGACCCATTTTCATATCCATTGTTCCGCGGCCAAAAAGATAATCATCTGAAACCAAGTCCTCTTGTGCATCTTCCGGTAATTTGGCTAATCGATTTTTCAATTCCTCCGTCAGCTGTTTCGGTTGAAAAGCGAGATCCTGAAGACCCGCGCCAAATTCCTCCGTATGGACGGTATCAAAATGGCTGATCAGCACGATTGTTTTATTCGTCACCCCACTGGTGTAAAGGGCTGTCACTGCATTTCTACCTTTACCTGCTTCGTGGAAATGGATTTGCGAGCTATTGTCCTGGAAATACTGTAATTCCAATAACTTTTTAAGCATCCTAGTTGAAAACTCAATTTCCCCCATCGTTCCCGTTCGGCTGTCCCAGCTGACCAATTCACATAATAAATCCTCAAGTTGCTCAGGCTTATTCCACTTCAAATTCTCCATTTGAGTACCCCCTTTACTGCTGGACTTTGTGTTTCTATCCAATATTTTAGAGTACTATTTTGTAAATTGAAAGACAATTTAATTTAAATAAAATGGTATAATATTTCAGTTACAGCCTAACTATAAAGCAAAAAATAGGTACGCAATTCTTTTAATGAAAAAACATATCAAGATGCTAGTTCAAGTGGATTGATGCTTTAGCGAATGGTATAATTAACGTGAAAATACAAACTATTAAAATTGATTTTTTTGTGTCTCTTATTAGAGTATATTCCTGTTCACAGAGCCGGTGCATCCCACAGAAACATCTCTTCGCTTTTTGCGTCGTTTTTGTATATAGAAAGGAATTGGAAATGGTGTTATCGAAACTAAGCTTTGCTTCCCTTATGTATTTCTTTGATAAAAAGTTCTGTATTTCAATTACAGATAGAAATGCTCATTTTATTTATGTAAATAACAATTTCTGTGAACTGTCCGGCTACACTGCAGAAGAGTTGATTGGACAAAGTTATAACATCGTCAATCCAGACTATGTACCAGAGCGATTCAGGGAGGATGCGTTACAGTTTTTCACAAGCGGCGAAGCTTGGCAGAAGAACATCAGGGCTATTGCAAAAGATGGTTCGCCTTATTGGGTGAACGCCAACATTATTCCAATGTTGGACGAGTCCGGCGAGAACATTCAATTCCTGTCAATAGATAGCGATATTACAGCACGCGAACTGACGAATGAAAAATATAAAGAAACTTTGCAGAACCTGCATAACATTGAAAATGCACTTGATTACTCATCAGTGGTCGCTATTACTGATGCGAAAGGTGTCATAGCTTACGTCAATGAAAAATTTTGTGAGCTATCCCAGTATTCGAGCGACGAATTGATCGGAAAAACTCATCGCATCGTCAATTCAAAATTCCATCCAAAAAGCTTTTTCAGGGAGATGTGGAACAAGATCGAAAATGGGGAGATTTGGCAAGGGGATGTTTGCAATCGTGCAAAGGACGGCTCCCTCTATTGGGTAAGCACGACAATTGTCCCGTTTCTTGACTCCGAAGGGAAGCCCGAACAATACATCGCGATTCGCCACGACATCACCGCTCATAAACAGGCGGAAGAAGCCTTGGAAATCGCTTTGCAGAACGATTTCCAAACGACCGTGAAAAACTTGCAAAATGCTATTTTTAGATATACGACTACCGAAGACGGTGAAATCGTCTTTACCCTATTCGAGGGACAAATTAAAGAACGTGTTGGCATTACAGTGGAAAAATTGAATGCACAGGAAGTCGTCCATTCATTCACTGATAAAGAACTCGAAGCATTTAAAAATTATCTGCTGGCAGCTATGACTGGAGAAGTCGTTCAATTTGAATTGACCTTCGATGGCCTTTCCTTTCTCGTTTATTTGTCTCCCATTGCGAAAGAAGGGGAAATTGTTGAAGTTGTCGGAACCGCCATCGATATTTCTCAACGGATTGAAGCTGAAAAAGTCATTGAACATATGGCCTATTATGATTATTTAACTGGATTGCCAAACCGGAGAAATTTCCAAGAACAACTGGACCGAAAAATAGGAAATGCAGGTGAAGGCGAATCTTTTGCCATCATGTTCCTTGACCTGGACCGATTCAAAAATGTCAACGACACGTTAGGACACCATATCGGCGATCAGTTGCTCATCGCTGTCGGGGAAAGATTATGTGATTGTGTTCAAAGCGAAGATGCGGTAGCTAGACTAAGCGGGGATGAATTTATCATTCTTATTGATTCTACAGACAAAGAACAATTAGCATCTATCGCCTCACAAATTGTCGAGGATATTTCACAGCCTTATTTTTTCAACAAGCAAGAGATCTTCGTTGCGCCAAGCATTGGAATTGCGTTGTATCCAAACGACGGAGAGGAATATAGCACGTTAGTCCGCAGTGCCGACACGGCCATGTATTTGGCCAAAGAGGCAGGCAAAGGCACTTTCCGGTTTTTCACAGAAGAGCTTCACGCAGAACTGATGGAGAAGACATTCTTTGAAATGGAGCTGCGGCAGTCTTTGGAAAAAGGACAATTTCTCCTTCATTATCAGCCCCAATTCGACTTGAAAACCGGGCAGATCAAAGGGATGGAAGCGCTCGCCAGGTGGAAACACCCTGTCCGGGGCTATATCCCACCTATGAAATTCATACCGATTGCGGAGGAGAACGGGTTCATTCTGCCACTCGGCGAATGGGTGTTGAAAACGGCATGTGCGCAGGCTAAAGCATGGCAGGAACACGGATTTCCTCCTTTAAGGATGAGTGTGAACATGTCCATGCGGCAATTCAACCAGCCATCGTTCGTGGAAGACGTATTAAAAATTTTGAACGAAACCGGACTGCATCCTTCGTATTTGAATTTAGAGATTACGGAAAGCATGATGTCCGATGTTACGCATTGCGAAGCCGTTTTAATAGAGCTCTATAACGCGGGCATCACCGTAAGCGTCGATGATTTTGGAACAGGCTATTCGTCTTTTCTCTATTTGAGTAAATTCCCGCTTTCCCATTTAAAAATCGATCAAGCGTTCATCGGTGAACTGAGCAAAAGCAATACAGCTATCGTAAAAGCGATTATCGACCTAGCGAAAAATTTAGAACTGAACGTCATCGCGGAAGGTGTGGAAACGGAAGAGCAAGAAACTTTTCTGAAGCAGCTCCGTTGCAATGAAGTGCAAGGCTATCTTTATTCCAAACCGCTTCCTCATGAAGAAATCGAGCAATTGCTGCGACAAAAATTATGATCTTGCGCACTCCGGTTTGGGGTGCGTTTTTTTACTAGTTATAAATAGGGTTTTGCGCGAGTTTAAGGGAGATATGGAGCAAACTTGTGGAATTTTGCGCGAGTTCGGGAGAGTTATAGCGCAATCTTGAGGAGTTATGAGCGACTTTGAAGAAGTTATGCTCACTTCGGGACTATAGACCTCCGTCACATTATTCCACGCTTCGCTCATATCTTCCTTTTCTCCCCCTTTTATGACTAAAATAAAAGTTATATAATCCAGAAATGAAATCGAGGTGCACGTATGCAGAAAACAATTGGAATCGTCGCCCACGTAGATGCGGGCAAGACTACATTTTCTGAACAGCTGCTTTTTCATACACATAGCATTCGCCAGCGGGGCCGCGTCGACCATCAAGACACTTTCCTCGATAGCCACGAAATCGAAAAGAACCGCGGCATTACTGTATTTGCAGACCAAGGAGCATTCACGTTCAACGGCTCCCACTATACGCTTATCGATACGCCGGGACACGTCGATTTCTCACCTGAAATGGAAAGGGCCATCCAAGTGATGGATGCAGCCATCGTCATTATAAGCGCAGCAGACGGAGTGGAAGGTCATACGGAAACGGTTTGGCAATTATTGAAAAAGCATCAAATCCCGACGTTTTTCTTTTTGAATAAAACCGATCGAGAAGGTGCGAATATACAGAACGTTGTGGCTGAAATTCGTAGCAGCCTGTCACAGGACATCTTCGATTTGTCAGAAATAGAAGAGGACGGTATGAATGAAAGTCTCATTGAATTTATTGCGGAACGCGACGAGGCACTTCTCGAACGCTATATGGATGCCGACTATGACAGCGAGACATGGCTGGACGCTTTGAAACGGATGATTCAACATCGTGACGTCTTCGCTTATGGGCATGGCTCCGCTTTGAAGGATATCGGTGTTCTTGATTTCTTTGAGAAATTTGATCTGTTAACAAAGACCGATTATGTAGATAGGGGAGAATTCGCGGCACGGGTTTATAAAGTTCGGCATGATGAAAACGGCCATCGGATAACGTTCTTAAAAGTATTGCAAGGGAACTTGCACGTCAGAGATGATGTGCATTACGCGGACAAACAGGAGAAGATTACGCAGATCAGGCGATATAACGGAAAGAAATTTCAAACGACAGAAGCTGCCCATGCAGGAGAAATCGTCGCTGTAACGGGGCTTTCTGAAGCAGGCGCGGGCGATCCGCTCGGTACGCTCGTTGAGAAGGCGGTGTTTGATTTAATTCCAACATTGAAATCGAAAGTGATTTTCGACCCTTCCATTCATGTAAAAGAAGTACTGCGCTGCTTTAGAATGCTGGACGCCGAGGATCCTTCATTGCGCGTCGTCTGGGATGAACATGTCCAAGAAGTGCATGTCCATGTAATGGGTGTCATCCAGCTTGAAGTGCTGAGACAAATCGTGCGGGATCGATTTCAATTCGACGTGTCGTTTGGCGATCCGAAAATCCTATACAAAGAGACAATTCGCTCCGCCGTCAACGGTTACGGCCATTTTGAACCGCTAAAGCATTATGCGGAAGTCCATTTGAGGATTGAACCGGCCGAGCGGAACAGCGGCATTTCGTTCGAGAATGTATGCCATGCGAATGATTTGTCTGTCGGTAATCAAAACTTGATACAAAGTCATATTTTCGAACGGGCACATCATGGTTTATTGACTGGATCGACGCTGACCGATGTGAAAATCACTTTGCTGACAGGAAAAGGACATATTGAGCATACGTCCGGCGGAGACTTCAGGGAAGCGACATTCCGCGCATTGCGGCAAGGGTTGGAGAAAGCGGAAAACGTCCTGCTCGAGCCGGTTTATGACTTCAAAATAAAAGTTGGGATGGACCATATCGGCCGCGTCCTATCCGATATCCAGCAAGCATCCGGAAGTTTTGCACCGCCCGAAACGATTGGCGAAAATACTATCGTGACTGGACACGTCCCAGTCGCAACTTTCATGAATTATAGCACCGTCTTTGCATCGTTCACGAACGGCAAAGGCGCGCTCACTTTGCAATTTGGTGGCTATGACGAATGCCATAATACGGAGGAAGTGATCGAGGCAATCGGCTACAACAAAGACGCCGACCCGGAATACACATCCACGTCAATCTTTTGCGCGAAAGGGAAAGGATACCCTGTTCTATGGCATGAAGCGGAGGCAGCGATGCATTTGTTGTGATTGATTTGTAAGTGCATACGGCGCGACAGGCATGGGATAATACTTATTCTCTTCCGCGGTCGTTTTTATCGCAAATGACCAAACCTGTCACGCCGAATGTCTTTAACCAATTAGGCCTTAGGTCACAAAATGACCATATATCCTGGGAAATGATTACTATATGCCGGGAAATGATTGATAACTCCTTCGAATTGATCGATATCCACCGCGAAATGATTGATATCCTCTAGGAAATGAACGATAACTACCTTACTCATCCAATCGGTAGATTAAAAATCGTTCATTTTCATTTTTATCATAAAGACTAACGATTTTAATTTCCTTCCAAAGCTTAAATGGCGTCTGATTGTCCATATATTGCACATATTCGGCTGTCGGGTAATAAAGGATGACGTCGATGGGGCGAGCTTCCCGTTCGACAGACAACAAAATGTTACTGATGACGGTCATAAATATTTGGATGGAAAATGGATTAAAGAAATAAAATGTATTCTCCGACGGATCAATTTCATACATTTCTGCGAAACATCGTTCAAAACGGATTGCCCCGCCGCGGTGCTTCGCTTTACGTCGGTATCTTGCCAAGTTTTCAAGCGCGTCCTGATAAAGCTGCCCATTCATCTCGATCCCTGTCACCGATGCGCCAAAGCGATGATGGACGTAAAATGACACGCGTGCCTTACCGCAGCCGAAATCGACAAAACCGTCCGACTGATGCAGCTCATACGTTTTGAACAGCTCATCCAACGCTTCGTAAGGTGTTGCTTCATAGCGGTTATAATGGGCTGACTGGCTTAACAACTCAAGCGTTCCAGCTGTTTTTATCCGAAGAAGGTTGTCATACTCCTTTTCATTCAATGAATTCACTCCCTTTCTTCATCGCCTCATTGTAGCTGTCTTCTTTGTGAGATGACAAGCGAAAAAACACGATCTCCATATATGATGAAGATCGTGTGAAGGTAGTTATGCGTGTTTAAATTGATTTATGCGTTTTTCTGGGTTTTATGAGTAAATAATTCGATTTATGCTTGCTTGGCTCGATTTATGCTCGTTTACTCAACTTTCGCAGAGTGAATCCGCAAATAAGCCCTGATATAAAGGCAATCCTTCAATCCAATGCATGACTTGTTTTTGGATCAGGCTTCTGGTTCGCTTTCTGTCTTCTTAAGGGCATCTTCAAGAAACCCGACCAATTCCTGCAATGCGCATGCCCAGTCAAGGTCGTCAATTTCATCACATAGTTCATAAAACATCCCTCCAAGTGTCTGGGAATCCGCTTCATTTCGGTGTTCCCAAGAGAGCAGAGCCTTATTGGCCACACGACCATCGTCTTCACACATTTTATTTTCAGATCTAACCGTGAAAGTTCAAGGATTTACAGCGAATTTCCCGGTGCGAAAGTTGAGTCGTTTAGCACACTTTATACGTTTCTGACTTCCTCTATTTCATTTCACAGGGTCAACTACCCGTGTCGTTACACGCTTTTTACGTTTAGAGGTTGCCACTTTTACCACTTTCTCAGACTTCGTAAACAGACGATAAACCGATGGAATGAGCAGCAATGTGATGAACGTCGCAAACAGCAATCCCGAAATCAATACCGTGGCGAGCGGCGCTTGGTAATTGCCCGATGCTCCGGAAGCAAGTGCAAGCGGCAGCATTCCGCCTACCGTCGTCAATGTCGTCATAAAAATCGGCCGTATACGGTTTCTGCCCGCTTCAACTAATGCATCCTCCATGGACATCCCTTCTTTACGGAGCTGGTTCGTCCGGTCAATTAAGAGAATCGCGTTGTTCAAAACGATACCGATGAGCATGATGACACCCATCCCGGACAATAGATTCAATTCCATTTGCGTCACGAACAATCCGATAATGACACCGATAATCGCCATCGGAATGACAGACATGACGATAAGCGGATGCCCTAAATGATTGAATTGCACAGCCATCACAAAGTAGACGAGGAACAGTGCGATGCTTAACACTAAAATCATTTCCATCATCAGCTGCTGTTGCTGCTCGATATCACCGGCGACATCAATTGCATAGCCTGCCGGCGTATCAAAATCCTTAATGACTTTTTGCACGTCGCGATTGATCGCACCTAAATCTCTACCTTCAATATCCGCGGAAACAGAAATGAATCGTTCCTTGCCAATATGCGTGATTTCATTTGGCGTACGAACAGTTTCCAAGTAGATGAACATTGATAACTTCTGATCGCCTTCCATCGTCGGTATTTCCAAGTCAAGCAGCCCTTGAGTGGAATCCGTTTTTGGATTCCAGCTGACAATGAGCGGCACACTCTCTCCACCGAGCGCCATTTGACCTACAGGCATAGTAATGAAAGCCTGTTCGATGAATTGTCTAACCTGCATTTGTGTTAAGCCTGCATCCATAATCGCTTTCTCTTTTAACACAATCGCCTTTTCCTCGGAAGTGCGCTCCATCGAATTTGTCACACCTACGATTCCTTCAACTTTACCAAGCTCTTTCATAAAGTCTTCTGCAATTGCCTGCATCTGGCCAAATTCTTCTCCTTTGACCATCACTTGTACGGGCGCACCACTAATTTCGGACATAGCTACTTGCACAGTTCGTATCGGTTCGGTGTCTTGGAATTCACGAAGTGATCGCAAAATCTGTTCATTCACTTCCTTTTGCTCAAGAGTAATGTCATCATCTTTTGTCATATTGACAATGACAAACAACTCATTCCCACTGCCTTCCAAAACATAACTTGACTCGACATCTATAACTTCTGACATCTTATCATTCATCAGTTTTGCCAGCCGCTCTTTTTCAGCACGCTCCACCCCTGTTTCCAATGCTACAACGATTTCACTATACCGATTAAAGACGTCCGGCATGACGGTCATCGGGATTTTATTCACAAGGAAAAGTGAACCGCCAAACAGTCCGAAAAAGAGGGCGACGACGAGAAGACACCGACGCCTTTTCGCAACAATCCACGAAACGATCAAATTGTACCCTTTGCTGAAACGGCTCTCTTTCCTGGCGTCACGGATGCCCCGGTAACGAAGAAAATTCTCAGAAAGCGCAGGTATGAGCGTAAATGCGACGAGCACTGAGCTGATCAATGTAATCGCCACTACAATCGCAAGGATGACCATGAACTCGCCAAGCCCGCCGCCAATAAAACCGATCGGCAAGAATACGACGATCGTCGTCAGCATCGAGGCGAAAACAGCACCCGCCACCTCCTTCGTTCCCGCAAGCACCGCTTCAAACTTAGTGAGCCCAAGCTCCCGTTTCCGGTAAATCGATTCCAAAATGACGATCGATGAGTCCACCATCATTCCGACACCGAGACCTAGACCGATAAGCGTCAGCATATTGAGACTGTATCCGAGCACGTATACTGTCAAAAAGGTCAGCAACACCGAAGTTGGGATGGAAACCGCAATAATGAGCGTAGCGCGGATATTTCTGAGGAATAAAAGCAGAATCGCAATCGCCACTGCGCTGCCAATCAGTATATTGACGACCACTCCGTCGATCGATTCCTGTACGATATCTGCCTGCGCTACCATTTCATTTAACGTAAAGCCTTCCACAAGTCCTTCCTCGCGTATTTTCTGAATCTCTTCACGGACGGCTTTTGCCATATCAATCTGCGTGACATTTGCTGCCCGCCCCACTTGAATGAACACCAATTCCTTCGTCCCGTTTTTCCATACGAATGATGACTGTCCACGAGTCTCTACTGTCACATTGGCAATGTCTTTCAGCTGGATAAACCTTTCCCCTGTTGGAATTTCAATACGCTTCACTCCGTCAATATCCGCAAGTTTCGAATTCCAACGAAGGAGTGATCCGTTCTCGCCATCCTGCAATTCGCCAAGTGTCGCTTCCGAATTTGCTTGTGCAATGAACCCCGCGACTTGCGTTATATCCAATCCATGCTTTTTCATTTCATCTCGATTGAACGCAATGGAAACTTCCTGCTCCGACACACCAGACAGATTGACATCTTGAACCTCCTTTAAGCTTTCAAGCCTCGGTTCAAGCACATCCTTAGCGAATGCGGTCATCGTTTGAAGATCATCGCCCGATAGATCCATGAAAAACTCGTAGCCTTGCCTTACGCCATATTGACTTGCCATAGCTTCACGTATTTCAGGATGCTCGGCTTTTGTTTCATTCACCGCCGTCTCTATTTCTTTCATAACCTTTTCACTTTGTCCTCTGGCAATCGTTATATCGATGGCGCTGCTTCCAACCGCCGTTGTCGACCTGATCTCCTCAACACCTTCGATTCCTTCCAGACTCTGTTCGAGAGGCGACGTTATAGTTTGTTCCACGTCAATCGCTGCCATATCCCCTGCGTCGATCATTATATATGCGCCATCCATTCCAACCGAAGGCATAATTTCTTTATCCAGTTTCACTACTGCAAAACTCCCCAAAGCTACAACCAATACGGTCAATAAACCGACCAACACCTTCTTTTTTACGATAAACTCCAATACTTTCACAACCATTCCCCTTTCCTTCCAGCACCATTGATCATTAGCTTAACAACTTTTCCCAACTCCTATAACGAGCCCCAGTCGGATTCTCTCTCAGACTTTTGATGTAGTTTGTTTAGTTCTACACTTCATCTGAATAATTTTCGGATAAATAAATAGTTTCGAATAAAGGTATTGACAAACATAGAGCTTTGAATTATTTTTAACAGAGAAATAGTTTCCCTCGGGAAACTTTGTGAGCATATGTGAATACTATTTCTATGAGACCTTTTTTGAAGAGGGATGGTTAGAAGTTTCCGAGTGAATTCATTTTTTTTATCCAAAATGTTGCGCAAGGGAAACTTTATTGTTCATTTACATTACCTGTACAGGAGGAATTTGAATTGAGGAAATTGAGAAAAGGCATCGTACTTGCTGGACTATTATTATCCCTTCTAGTTTTCGCCGCATGTTCCAACGGAGAGAAAGACGATGGCAATGCAGATGGGAAAATCAATGTCGTTACGACAATCGCACAAATTGCTGAACCGATATCCATCATCGGCGGCGATCATGTTGCGGTGGAAAGTTTAATGGGGCCTGGTGTCGATCCCCATTTATACAAAGCGACTCAGGGTGATATAAAGAAATTGGAGGGCAGTGATATTGTCTTCTATAGCGGACTCAATCTTGAAGGGAATATGACAGAAGCATTTACGAGAATCGGCAGCAAAAAGCCTGTGCTCGGCATTTCTGAATCCATTCCAACAGAAAAGTTATTAACAGATGAAGATGGTGCCATTGATCCACATGTTTGGTTTGATATCGAATTATGGAAAACCTCTCTCGAAGCCGCTACTGAAGAGTTGAAGAAATTTGCTCCGGAATATGCCGATGAATTTGACGCTAACAAGGAGTCCTATTTTAAAATGCTTGATGAGCTCCTTGCAGAATCAAAAGATAAACTTGCACAAATTCCAGAAGGTAAGCGTGTATTGGTAACGGCTCATGACGCCTTTGGTTATTTCGGTCGAGCGTACAATATTGAAGTAGTCGGTTTGCAAGGATTGAGTACGGAAGATGAAATTGGGATTACGGATATCGACGATACAATCAATATACTGATGGAATATAAAATTCCCGCTGTTTTCGTTGAAAGCAGCATTAACCAGAACTCCATCAAAGCTGTAATCGAAGGAGCCGGAAAACAAGGGTTAGATGTGAAGTTGGGCGGCGAGCTGTACTCTGACGCTATGGGAGACGCGGGTACGGAAGAGGGGACGTATCTCGGCATGTATAAACATAATGTAAATACGATCCACAAGGCACTCTTAGGGGAGGGGAACTAAATGTCTGTACTTACGGTTAAAAACCTTTCTGCATCGTACCGGAAAAACAAAGTGCTTTATGATGTGAACTTCGACGTTCAACCTGGCTCATTGACCGGAATTGTCGGACCGAATGGCGCCGGGAAATCCACTTTGCTAAAAGTGATGCTGAATCTACATCCGGCACTTTCAGGAGATGTGTCATTTTTCGGTTCCACCCTCGCGAAGGCGAAATCACGAATTGGCTACGTTCCTCAAAGAGGCTCAGTCGATTGGGACTTCCCGACGAACGCATTGGATGTCGTGCTAATGGGTTTGTACGGTAAGGTTGGATGGTTTAAATGGCCTTCAAAGCACGACAAGGAGCTCGCTCTGGAATCGCTCGCTCAAATGGGGATGGCGGATTATGCCGATCGACAGATCAGCCAATTATCAGGAGGGCAGCAACAGCGTGTTTTCTTAGCACGAGCGCTTGTCCAAAATGCGGATCTCTACTTCATGGATGAGCCGCTAGTCGGCGTAGATGCTGCTACGGAAACGGCTATCATGACAACATTGAAACGGTTAAAGTGCGCCGGGAAAACAGTCATGGTCGTTCATCATGATTTATTGACGGTGGAAGATTACTTCGACCATGTCATGCTGCTGAATAAAACAATTATCAAATACGGGAAAACGGAGGAAGTCTTTACGAAGGAGAATGTACAGAGAACATATGGCGGGTCATTACGCTGGATGAAGGAGGCCCAGTGACATGTTCGATGTCTTTTTATCTCCAAATGCGCAGTGGGTCCTACTTAGCACATTGATATTAGGGACGGCATCCGGAATGATTGGCTGCCTTGCCTATTGGAAGCGGCAAAGCCTTATGAGTGACGCATTATCACACGCAGCTTTGCCAGGTGTCGTCATTGCTTTTTCCATTTTGGGTTACAAAAGTTTACCACTCATGATTATCGGTGCAGCCATCAGCTCATTCATCGGTGCATGGCTCATCCACTGGATCCGCTCGTCCAGCCGGGTGAAGGAAGATGCAGCGATGGGAATCATCCTATCCGTTTTCTTCGGTTTGGGCGTCATGCTTCTGACGGTTGTCAGCCGGAAAGGAGGCGGCAACCAAGCCGGTCTTGATAATTTCATTTTCGGGCAAGCGGCTTCCATGGTTCGAACCGATGTCTATACAATGTTAATTGTCGCTTTAATTATTATAGGGGTCATCATTGTCGGATTCAAAGAATGGAAGCTGTTCCTGTTCGATGCAAATTTTGCTAAGGGGCTCGGTCTTTCAACACGGTTCATGAACGGTGCCTATCTGTCCATGCTCGTTCTCGTCATTGTCATCGGCATCCAAGCGGTAGGTGTCATTCTAATGGCGGCATTGCTTATCATTCCGGTAGTGAGCGCACATTACTGGACACATTCATTCAAACAGATGCTCGTTCTTTCAGCTATTTTTGGCGGTAGCTCGGGCATGATTGGGACGTTGCTGAGCACAATGGGAAAAGGATGGCCAACTGGTCCGTTCATCGTCATCGCATCCGCTGCCATATTTACCATTTCAATCGTTTTCGGAGCGCAACGAGGGTTGTTGATCCGCGCAATCCAACTAAGGATGCAACGCAAATACCATGAAGTGGGAAATCGCTCCATGGCTCGCCAAACTGTGAAGGAGGGTAAATAAATTGAGTTATGAAGGTTGGATTTTACTTACCGCCTCCTTAGTGGGGCTGTCCTGTGGAATTATTGGCGTCTTCCTTATCCTCAGAAAGATGGCGATGATGGCCGATGCCATCAGTCATACAGTCCTATTAGGCATCGTCATGGCATATTTGATCACGCGAGAGTTAAGCGGCGTGCATATGTTGATCGGCGCGATTATCGCGGGTTTGCTGACAGCCGTTTTGGTGCAGTTGCTTCATTCGCTCGGCGTACAGCAAGACGCTTCCATCGGGGTCGTATTTACGACGTTGTTTGCAATTGGCGTTATTTTAATTGCAACAAAGACCGGAAATGTCCACTTAGACGTGCAACACGCATTAATGGGAGAAATCACATTCGTTCCGTGGAATACGATGGATGTCCCGTTGATTGGCGAAATGCCTCAGGCTACATTCATACTGCTCATTGTATTGGCGATTGTGCTCGTCATGGTAGTCGCTTTCTATAAAGAGTGGAAAATTACGACGTTCGATGCCGCGCTAGCAGCAAGCCTTGGCATTCCAGTCATGCTCATGCATTATGTATTCATGACACTCGTGTCGATTACGACCGTCGCATCATTTGACGCAGTCGGCGCCATCATGGTTGTGGCAATGCTCATTACCCCTGCCGCTGCGGCTTATCTTTGGACCGAACGACTGTCTGTAATGATGTGCCTGAGCGCCCTATTCGGTGTCATTTCTGCAATCGGCGGTTACTATATTGCCGTCTGGATTGATACATCCATATCGGGATCCATGGCATTTGCAACTGGTGTAGTATTTCTAATCAGCTTTATTGGATCTCCCAAACACGGCTACCTTGTACGATATATACGGCCAGTGACAATTCAAGATTGAGACAGCAATATTTTTGGGCTATCGCGAAAGTAGATTTTTTCTGCGATAGCCTTTTCATTCCTCTTGCCCCAATCAAGCTATTAGACAAAGTATGAAAGTGGTATACTTTTGATTAGTCAGATAATACAGAGGTGAGGGAATGGAAGTAAAAGATTCATCCAATTTTATTTTGCATGCAAAAAGCAACGAATTCTACTGGGAAGGCATCGGACAGCTTTCCATAAAGACATTCTCGAATGGCAGAGCCCTTTACAAGACGGATAGGGGTTTCTTTGCGGTTGAAGAAAACCGATATCTTCTTTTGAATGAAGGACCGTATACTATCGGAATTGAAGAGAAACAGGTTGTGGAATCATTTTGCATGTTTTTCGGTGATGGATTCGCAGAAGACATCTATCGGACAATGGATGCCTCGACGAATGAACTTCTGACTGATCCCTTTGAAAAGGCGGACCCCCTCTACTTTTTTGAAAGAACATATGAAATTAGCTCTTCTTTAGCTGCGCAAATCAATACGTTTAAAAAACATCACAAACAATCGGATGCTTGTTGGCATGACGAGCAATTCCATCGAATTATGGAATCCTTGATAATGGAACAGTTAACGACTTTCCGTGAAGTTGAAGCGCTACAGGCTTTGCGCAGATCGACGCGTGAAGAATTGTTCCAACGCGTAACAACAGCCCACGAATATATCCGCGCATTTTTTGCAGAGCCTCTACAATTAGCGGATATTGCAAAAGCTGCCTGTTTGTCACCAAATCATTTATTGCGCACTTATGCGCAAGTGTTCGGAAGGACTCCACACCAGCATATTTCGGAGTTGCGGATCGAAAAAGCAAAAAAGCTGTTGGCAAATTTCGAACTCAATATGACGGATATCGCATTTGAAATTGGATTTTCCAATCCTGTTTCATTCAGCAAAATGTTTAAGCAACATATAGGTATGTCACCGCTCCATTATCGTAAAAAGGTGATTTTGGATAAGAAATCCGTTTAACAGTTATGTATGATGAAAGAAATAGACAAAAAGGGAGAGATGTTACATGGGGACAATTACGAAAATCGGGCAAGTTGCTTTGCCTGCAACTGATATTGAGCGGGCTACCGCATTTTACAAAGACCGTTTAGGTTTGCAGCTTTTATTCACAACGGAAACAATGGCGTTTTTTGATTGCAACGGCGTACGCCTCTTCATAAGCCTTCCTGAAAAAGAGGAGTTCGCCCATTCAAGCTCCGTCCTTTATTTTCACGTGGAAGATATTCAACAGGCCTATGAAGAGTACAAGGAAAAAGACATCGTTTTCATCGATGAACCGCATATGGTCGCAAAGATGGGACAAACGGAAACGTGGATGGCATTTTTCAAAGATACGGAAGATAATGTGCATGCGTTGATGAGTGAAATTGTTGTGGGATAAAAAAGGCTTTGGATTCCGTTAGGGCATCCAAAGCCTTTCTATTTATGCAGTAGCCAACGTTTTTCTTTTACGGAACAGGTACACGAACGCAACAAGGGATAGCACAATGACAAGCGTCAACACTTCATACATCCCCCGATAGCCGAGGCTTGGAACGACAACGCCTAAAAAGTACGGCCCAAATCCGAGTCCGGAATCGAGGAAGATATAGAACGTAGAGGTGGCGATGCCGAGCCGTTCAACGGAAATTCCTTTTAAGGCGATCGCTTGGGCGCATGATTGGAAATTCCCGTAGCCTAGTCCGAAGATGGCACCTGCCGCAAGGAGCATGATGCCGCTATGCGTCTGGCTCAACAAGATCATGCCGAGCGCGAAGAGTACGAGCGAAGGAATGACAACAAACTTCGCTCCTTTTACATCTAATAGCTTTCCAGAAAATGGACGGGACAGCAATACGACGATTGCATAGACGAGGAAAAAGAAGCTTGCAACTTGAACGAGGTTAATCTCCTTCGCGTAAAACGATATAAATGACAGTACTCCTGAATAGGCGAGCGCTACGAATAACGTAATGATGGAAATCGGCAATGCTTTCTTTTCAATGAAATTGGATAAGTCAATCCGTTTTTTCGCTACTACCGGCTTGTTCAAAGCAGTCGGCTTCACGGTTTCATTGACGAAGAAGAACATGACCAGCGTTACGATGCTTAATGCGAGGCAGAGGACGAACAGCATACGGAACGGATAATGCTGGCTCATGAAAATACCGAAAAATGGCCCGATGGCTGTCGCCATTACAGTGCTCATGCTAAAATAGCCAATCCCTTCTCCTCTCCTCGACGCTGGGATTGCTTGTGCAATCATCGTGCCAGTCGCAGTAGACGCAATTCCAAGTCCGATTCCGTGAAATAGCCGGTTTGCAAGGAGCAACGGCATATTCGCTGATCCGAAATAAAAGGCGGTTGCAATCGTGGACACGAGAAGACCGATGAACAGCATTCTCTTGCCGCCGACTTTTCCAATCAAGCCTCCTGAAAAAATCCGTGCGATCAATGTTCCGATGATGAATATTCCCGAAACAAGCCCTGCCATGCTTGTCGAAGCTCCATATTGCTCAACCGCGAACGGCGCAATGGTGACTAATAATAAATACATGGCAAGCATGAGGATGAAATTGATAATTGATATCGTTATGAAGTCCTTTGTCCATAGTTTTTGTTCTTGCATATTTTCACTCTTTCATGATGTTAAATTTTGGTGGGCGCGCGCCAATACGCTTATAGCCATTTCCAATTCTTCTTTCGATAAACCTTTTAGAAGGTCTTCGTATAGAGATGCAAGTTGCTCCATTATGTCACTGCAAACGGATTCCCCTGAACTTGTCAGCCGAATCCATTTCTCTCTCTTATCTTGTCCCGGCGTCGATTCCACATACCCCAATTCCCCGAGGCGTTGGAGAATCTTCGTGATGCTCGGCTTTTCCACTTGCTGTCGAAGTGCAATTTCTGCAGGCGTCATCGCACCTTCTTGCTTGAGCATTTTCATGATCGCCCATTGAGAATTAAACAATCCGTACTTGGCCAGTTTTGCGTTTACTTCATTGAGCAACGGGCGGTAGAGTTTACTATAGTGCCCAAAAAAGTTTTGTTGAAGCGTTTCGATTGTTGCCGCCTCCTTTGCGAATATAATTAGTTAGGTTAAGTAACTATTAAATTCTATCAGCAAATTCAGGGTTTGTAAAGAAAGACTTCCTCAATATAAAAAAAGTCCGGCTAATAGCCGAACTTCCAGCCTGTTGACAAACGCTCGCATCCGTTGTTGCTTGTCTCGCTCGTCCACTCATGAACTTTAGTTCTATTCGCGTCTAGACTGACAAGCGTTTTCACTCAGGCTGAGGAAATTCCTATGCATCGTGGCCTCCCTCAAATTCATCCCAAAGATAATAATCCTGTCCTTGGACCGTTCGAAATCCAATTGACTCATATAGACGGAGGGCATTGCGATTTTTCGCTTCCACTTCAAGTTTAATCGGGTTGCCTGACGGCTGTTCCATCCGGACGACCGCTTGCAATGCTTGACGGCCATAACCCCTTCCTTGAAAGTCGGGATGAACGACAAAACCATATATATAAGACTCGCCATCATTTCGGCTTACTCGGATCTTGCCTACTCTCTTGCCATCCACTTCAATAATGTAATGCGCGTCATTCGGATAATTTTTCACTTCTTGTTTATGAATTGTAGCGTCTTCCAGCGACATGCCGAATCCTAACATATCCAATTCAATTTCAAACGGGGCATCATCCTCGGTGGATTGCCTTAATTGGATACCTCTACCTTCTTCCATAGACTGCTGTTCCCATACCATTTGATATTCAGAAAAATCATAGGTACATGGTTGATTCTCAAGCCATCTCTTGGCCGACTCAGAAGTGGAAGGAGCATTCAAAAGAATTTTTTTATATCCCTTTTCCTTGATGACTTGCAATGCCTGTTTCCATAAAGTTGAAAAGTACTTTTTCCTTCGTTCGGCAGGCTTTACAATTCCGCATACTTCAACAGTTGAGCCAAATCCGTAAAGGGCCAAATATGCAACTAGCTCGCCGTCCATGTAATGATAAAAGTCCATAGACTGATTTTTACGTTGGCGTAGCATATCCCAATTTAATTTCAATAAAATACCGTCGTTTGTCTCGCATTCTTCTTGCAAGTTTTCGATTTTCTGTAGCTGTTCAGTCGTTAACATTGTTTTCCTCCTCATATCCTTCAAACTAATTATAAGGGGAAATCGATAAATTCACGATATGTATTCGTACATACTATTCTATGATTTGCTGCTGTTTTGATTCCATCCAACAGGGTAATGGAGAGGTACAAGACTGAGAGATTTCAGTGAAGGAGGTTATTGCATGGCAAATGATAAGAAACGTGACCAAGATGAATATTTTGAGGATCGTGCAGGAACGGACGACGCAAGATTCCACGTCGTCCCCCATGATGAAGATGGTTGGGCTGTGAAAAAGGAAGGCAACGATGAACCAGCCTATACAGCAGGTTCTCGAGATGACGCGGTCGATGAAGCAAAACGGATGGCCGAGGAAGCAGGAACGATGGTTTATATTCATGGAGATGATGGAAAGATTGAGAAGCAGTTAGAATACGGAGATAAATAGGATACGCCCAGAGATGCCAATCTCTGGGCGCTTTTTTATGCGATGTTTATTTCGCTCTTGTCGGAAATTCTCACCAATTTCTCATAAATTTCACAGAGTCCTTTAAAAAAGCGAGGGTAAGATAAAGCCATACCAAAACAAAGGAGAGAAAAAACATGAAAAAACTTTTTGCAACTACATTGAGCGCAGCACTACTTACTACAGGTGGTTTCGGAGCAGCAAACGTCCTACACGCAGATAAAGCTGAGGCGGCTATCTCAAAATATGAAACTTCTTACAAAAACCATGAAGCAAGATACCAATTAAACATTACAGCAGATGAACTGAAGCAACTTCCTGAATATGAAACAATCGCTTCCAAAATCGATGTAACTGGGCTTACCGCAAAAGTGACGGAAGACAATAACTATAAACGCATCGTCTTGTTCCGAGACGCACGTGGACAAGGCAAATACAAATCCATCTTTGTTAAAGACACAAACAGCTTGAAACTCATCGACTTCCGCGGAGGCGAAATCTTCTTCGGTACTGTAGAGGCAGCTGAAACAGCAACAGAACCAACGAAGCCTGAGAGCAAGCCGGTTGCAGAACAAAACAGCACACTCGCTGAATATGCGAAGCTTTCTTCTGTTGTAAATGTGAGCAGCATAAACTTACAAGTTGTCGAAGACAATGCTAGCAAACGCGTCATCACGTTGAAGGACCAAAACGGACGCGTGCAGTATAAATCCATCTTCATGAAACGCACGAACATGTTGAAAGTTATCGACACAAGAGGCGGACAAATCTTCTACGGATCTATCAACTAAATACTATATGGAAACACCCAGAGACCGGATTCTCTGGGTGTTTTCCATTTCTATTTCAGTCAATAAATACCGTCTTCACCTTGGGATCCCACTGTATCGAATTACTAAATGACGCATCCACCAATTGGAGTGGAATCATCGTTTGACCGTTTACTACGGTCGGGGCCGTTGAAAGCGTTATGTCCTTTCCATTCACTGTCGCTTTCTTCGAACCAATTGTCATTTTCACAGATGGTTTAGCTATTGTTATGACGTCGCCTTTTTTCTGCAATTTCACTCCTGGATTGATTGCCTCAAAGATTGCTCGCAACGGAACGAGGACTTCTCCATTTTGCAGGACTGGCGGTTGATGAAGCGCAAGCCATGTCCCATCAACCATCACTTGGTTCTCGCCTAAGTCAGGAATGAGCGTTTCAAAGGTGATGCCTTCCCCGAAATACTCAGCTCGCATGTCTGAAACGGCTTTAAGTGATTTCTCGCGTTGCTCGAGGATGCCATTCACCGTTTTGGATTTTTGTGAAAGGATTTTATCAGTCGTTGAGTCAATTACCCGGCTAATATCTTTATTTGACTTCGATATATCTGATTGGATTTGCTTGCGTTCCTTTTGAAACATTGCTTTCCATTGCTTCAGCGCTTCTTTTTGAGATAGTTTACCTCTTTTATGCTGTTGCATAATCCCACCTAAATAGCTGTCACGACTATTGTTTTTGAGCTTCGTCATTGGACCGCCTAAGTAATTTTCATTCACCGTGTTTTTATAGGCGGTCATCGGCCCGCCAAGATAGTGTTCATTTACCGCGTTTTTGTAAGCGGTCATCGGCCCACCTAAATAATGTTCGTTGACGGCGTTTTTATAGTGCATCATGAGACTCCCTAAATAATTCGGGTTGACGCTTTGCGCGTATCTTTGCATCGGGCTGCCGAGCGACGTTGGACTGATTTGGCTGTTATACTTTCGAAGCTTTTCAGCAAAATCTTTGTTCCCGCCATATTGGGATTGGAGCTGGTTGTAATCTTCACTTAACAACTTCGTCAGTTTCGTCAAATCGGCATCCGTCTGCTTGCCGAAAGTTTCAAAAGAAGCCTGTTCTTTATCACGGTAGGCTTCATACGCCTTTTTTGTCTTCTCACGGTATGTCTCATAAGCGTTCGTCGTTTTCTTTTCATAGGACGCATACTCATTTCTCACTTGGTCAAAAATCTTCTTGTTTGCCGCAGACGCATTGCCCGCCATTCCGAAAAGGAAAACAAAGGCTGCAGCAATACAAAATATCCGTTGAATGCCTTTCATAGTAAAACACTCCTTCCATAATTGGGTAATTTACATTTAAGAGTAAATGAAATTCTACTATTTCGAAATATGCGGGAAGCACTAATTGCCAAACCATGGTTTTAGTTTCATATATTTAAATAAACTATATTTTATCCTCTCTCCTAAAGGGTTCTTTCAATAACTTTCTTAGGTCGGAAGTCATGAAATGACGATAACTTTGTGAAATTGACCGATAACTTTCAATAAGTGATCGATAACTCGTACTGATTGATCGATAATTACCTTAAAGTGACCGATAACTTTCGGGAAATGACAGATAAATTGTGCCCAACAGTATTATATGAAGTTATTAGTTTTTCATGGTAGAATAAAAGTCACACTATTACAACGGAGGCGATGTGCATTGATTGTAAAGGAAAAAATGAATTCATTAAAGGCAATCGGGCTGGAAGCATTGCTACGAAGGTTGCCGGAGCATCATCCCCGCTATGCGGACATTGAAAACGAGCTGCGGAAGACCAAGGCTGGTGAAAATGGAGAACAAATACTGGCTAATGTTTTTCGACAATATCAATTCCCTTTCGAGCATTACATCTTCCATGACTTAAATCTTCAATCCACCGGCAAATTCCAAATAGATACACTTTTTCTTTTCCAACAAGGAGCGGTCATTTTGGAAATGAAAAATATAGCCGGCCGAATCAGTTTCCCCGAAACGCAAAATCAACTTACTCGAACACTTGAAAATGGACAAGTTGATGCGTTTGAATGTCCATCCGTCCAACTGGAGCGAAATAAAATGCTACTGGAAGACTGGTTTCATGCACAACAGATTTCTATTCCCATTCATCTAGCAGCGGTTTTCCCCCGACCGCAACAGCAATTTTTGAATCATCGGCAAGATTTGACACTCCTTTTCCCTCTTGAAATCCCTATTTTTCTACGTAGACTACATTCATTTCACCCAGCAACTCAATCCTGTCAACTCCAAGACATTGCGGAGAAACTTAGCAATGCCCACCGTGAATTTGATCCGTTCCCACTTTCAAGTCGATTTGGAATCCAGCCATCCGAACTTATATCGGGAGTCCACTGTGTGAATTGCGGTTTCCATGGCATGCAGTCGATACAAAATGGTTGGGGTTGTCCGAGTTGCAGGAATGTTGACTCCCTCGCCCATGTCAGTGCTCTATTAGATTATTTTATGTTGGTGGATTATCGCATTACTAATAAGACAGCCAGGCAATTTTTACGACTGTCTGATGAACAAAAGATGAAACGGATTCTAAGACGAACAAGACTTCCTTTTGAGGGAGAAAGAAGGGGAAGAGTTTACATGGCGAACCTTGAATTTGTGAGAGGACTTCTTGATTCGTTTAGGTCTAAAGTAACAAAATGACGATAACTTTGTGAAAGTGACCGATAACTGCCGGAAAATGACCGATAACTTACGCCAAGTGACCGATAACTCTTTTCCAAGCGAAAAACCGCTCCAGTCACCCTAGACTGAAGCGGTTTTTCACTTAAATAACTCTTTATAAGCCAAAGCCTTTAATGCCAGCATCTCTTCTTCTGTCAGTCTGCTTTGGATTTTATTGAAAAGGGCTTGCTGTTCTTCTGCAGTCATCCCTTGTCGCGCTTGGATCTGCAGTTCGTTGAGTTCGTTCAAATCGAACTTTTTCATCAAAACTCGAGTCGCTTCCTCTTTCGTTTGGAAAGGAAGCTTTGAGCTGTCCACGTTTTTTCCTTCTTCAATGAAGGCGCGTAACTCGGGATCGTTTTGGACTTCTTGTTTAATTGACTCCAAATCACCGCTCGATTCCAGTTCAGCCGCGACTTGGCCCATTACTTCGTCGGCGATGTATTTCGTTCCGAAATGGTACACACCGAAGCCGATGATGGCAACCACGACGACAGTTCCCAATAAAATCTTAATTGCTCTCAATTGACCCTCTCCTTTTCTTTCAGTATCCGTTGCCTTTACTGCCACTATACTTCTATATTTCCAATAGTTCGCGTATGTCATCCTCGGTCAATGTCGTGTTCGCAGCATCCTTCGAATCGATGATCTCCTCAATTAGATTCCTCTTCTTCTCTTGCAAATCATTCATTTTTTCTTCAATCGTGCCGCGTGCGACGAGCTTGATCACTTGAACGGTTTGCTTTTGACCGATACGGTGAGCACGGTCTGCAGCTTGCTCTTCAACAGCCGGATTCCACCAAAGATCATAGAGAATGACCGTATCAGCACCTGTCAAATTGAGACCGGCTCCTCCTGCTTTCAATGAAATGAGAAAAATATCGCGCTCTCCTGCATTGAATCGATTGCATAATTCCAATCGTTCCTCAGAAGGCGTTTGGCCGTCCAAATAAAAGAATGGCGTTCCGTTCATTGCCAACTCCTTGCCGATGATACCGAGCATCTTTGTGAACTGCGAAAAGATCAATACTCTTCTCCCTGCCAGCTTCGATTCTTGAATCAGTTGCTTTAATTGTTCAAACTTCGCTGAACTGCCTTTGTACCCATCTACGAACAAAGCCGGGTGACAACAAATTTGCCGCAGCCGCGTTATTCCTGCAAGGATTCTAATTTTATTCCGTCGGATTGTGTCCTTATCCAAATGTCTTAATGTATCATGGCGAAGCTTTGCCAAATAGGCGGCATAAAGCTTTTTCTGTTCAGGAAGTAATTCCGCAGATTCCATCGTTTCTACCTTATTCGGCAACTCTGCGAGGACATCCTCTTTCATCCGCCGCAGCAAAAATGGGCGGACGCGGCGGGATATCGCTTTTGGAGTAAGTTCACTAAACTCCTGCAACCCCATGAACAGTTCAGGAAATATGACGTGAAAGATGGACCAAAGTTCTTCCTCTGAATTTTCGATCGGCGTTCCGGTTAATGCAAAACGTGTATCCGCCTGCAATCTTTTCACTGCTCGCGCCGTTTGCGTAAACGGATTTTTGAACTCCTGCGCTTCGTCAAAAAAGATGGTCAGGAAATCTTGTTTCTCAAACCAATGGATATCCCGGCGAATCAACGGATAGGACGTTATCAACACATCCTTATTCTCCACGTCGTTCTGCCTCTCTGCCCTCTCCTTTTTCGACCCGTCCATGACCACCGCGTTAATGTCAGGCGTGAATTTCCGAAATTCACTCAGCCAGTTATACGTTAAGGAAGAGGGACAGACGATTAAGACTTGCCGTTTTTTCTCGCGAATTTCGGGAAGCACTGACTGGATGAACGCAATGCTCTGCAAAGTCTTGCCGAGTCCCATATCATCCGCAAGCACGCCCCCCACGCCGAAGCCTGCGATCGTTTTCAACCATTGAAAACCTATTTTTTGATAATCGCGCAATACCGTTTCCAACGCCTCTGGTACTTCCGCGTAATTGCCGGGCTTCAGTAGACGGTCAAAAAACTCACGGGCGGAGTCCTCGACGGAAAACATTTCATCGTCGCCGACTGCATCCAAGAAACGGATTCCGCGCACCATCGTAATGTTCAACCCTTTCTCCAAGGCATCAAGACCATCGGGAATTTCATTCAAAAACCGTTGGATTTCCTCAAATTCCTTTGTTTCCAATGAAAGAAGAGCGCCATTCCGCAAACGGTAATACTTCCGTTTTTCCTCCAGCGCTTCAAGGATTTCTCGTATTTGCTTATCGGGGATGCCATCCATATCGAATTTGAATTCAAGCCAATTCGTTCGGTCCTCATATGCCTTCACCCGGATTCGCGGACGCGCACTTCCTCTGAAAACCCGGTTCCTAATCGCTGTCGTTGCATACACTTGAACAAGTTTTTGGAGCTTCGGGAGGATATGGTGGAGAAATTCATATTCCAGTTCTTCGTTGTGTATTATATAACCTTCATCAGTCGTTGCAAATGAACTTTCTTCCATTAACTGAAGAATTGCCTCTTCCTTTTCCAAGTCGCGAACTAGCAAGGAGCCTGCCGGCAAATCCCTTTCTGTTACAGGGTTCATGACGATCTGTTCATATTGGAATTCGAGACTCGCAAGCAATCGGTTATTCACCCGATCGATATATAATTTCGCCTTCAACGGTGATTTTACAAGCTGATCCAGCACAGTTTCATCGAGATGGACTTCGCCAATCCTCCGCAAACCTGGGACGACCTTTTCGATGAAAAAGCCGATCTGCTCATTCGAAATCGGCAACTGACGGGTTCCTGACGTTGCAATCATTTGTTGGAGATCTGCGAGGCGTTTGCAGTCTTCACCGCTCAACTGAAATAATTGCCCGTTGCAAAGAACAAGTTCATAAGACTGTAAAACATGGACACGTTCCAACCCGTCGATTGTCAGTGTATGTCCCTTTTCAGGCTTTTTTTCGAAATGAAATTTGATGGGCAAAGTTTCTTCAGCTATGTGAAAGTCCCTTATTGTACCGTCACATTCCAATACAACACCCGATGCTTCATTCAAAATCGGCAGAAGTCTATTCCATAAGGATGGCGGAATGAGCAATGTAGCGGGGCTGACAGAATGGTGCCGAAACGCCCTCTCTTCATTATTAAGGCCGATAAGTTGCTGCAGAACGGCATCCGCTTCAATAACGAAGCAATGAAGCTGGGAATCGAAAGTGAATGCAGATGTTAGCCGACTTGCCTGACCTTCATTAACATCTTTCAAAAACTGTCGGATATCCTCCACATGAATTCCTGCGACTGCAAGCTCGATGCCGAGCATATGTTGTTTTCCCGTGGCAACGGGCTTTACCGTAAACAGCAGCTCCAGCACTTCCCTATTTTCGAAATGAAGCTGATGCCCGCTCGTACGAGGTTGACCGTTAAAAAGAGATAGCAGCCCTTCCGTCAAATCCGGCTCAACTTCCGGTCTCCCAGTCCCTTCGCGTTCCATTATCGCTATCAAAACAGCCGCGACATGCTGGCATTTATATTTATAAAACGGCAAGACCGGACAATCGCACTCCGTTTGAAGCTTCCCATTTGAAAGGTCGACGGTGACATGGAAGTCATCCTTCCCTGCAACAGTCGCTTCACAATAGTCGTCTCTATATTGGATAAAGTTCACTTTTCCTGCACGGTTAAACATCTCACCCCGTCTGAATGAAACGGAGCCGCACAGATCTATGATCTTATTTTGTGTTAGTTGGATACTCAATCTGCTTGTCTCCTTTCAGGAACAAGTTTTACATTTTCTATTTTATCACTGAAGGAGATTTTTTATCATATATGTACATATTAATCAACAAAGTAGATGCAGAATTCAAAATAGTACAATTGATATTATTAGCATAAAAAAACCAGTGACACATCAATTCGCTGTGTCACTGGTTTTATACAATAGCTTTGCATCATTCACCAATGAAGGCGAATACAAATAACGGTTGAATCGTTTTCTTACTATACGCCTCTTTTAGTAGCGCCAATTCAGAATGGAGAAGCGCTTTTAATTTATTCGGCACTTCTAAATCATTGATTTCCCCTGCATATTCGCCCAGTGTCATCTCAACTTCCCATTGACCATCTTGCAAATCAGGCGATTGAATAATTTGGTCCAGTGCTATTTTCCAACCGGCTTCCTTTGCAATCCGCAAGCTATCGGCAGGCGTAAATAAAGTCCTTACGTTCGATTGGCTGCCTTCTTTAAAGCATTCATAATGCGATTGGATAAGGACAGCTAAAAGATGAGGATATTGTTCTATCGTTTGAATGCGCGTATCCCATTCTGCAAAACATAACCGCTTTCCCCATTTGCGGGCCTTCATTAAAATAGCCTTAAACTCTTCCTCCGATTGTAAATAGAACGCGCAATGCGAAAAGACGATATAGTCAAATGACATTGGCGAAAAATCAACTTCATCCGAAAGGACATCTACTTCAAAATCAATTTGCACTCTATCGCCCAACGGTGAATTCAACAAATGGCTTCGTGCATCTCCGAGCGTAATCGGCCCGCCATATGTTGATGGTGCAATATCGATTCCATGTACGAACCCCTTTTCCCCTACTGCATACGCCAAGGCAGCGGTCGTATCCCCTTGACCACAGCCGATTTCAAGCACTCGGCTTCCTTCTTGGATTCCCCATGCATCCACTAGTGCAAGCCGATGCTTCGTCTGGGTACGCTGTACTTCATTATCCCCAACGATGGTTGCCATGCAGCCTACAATACGTTCGATTCTCTCATCTTTCATTACATCCACTCCCCATCCAACTTACAAGAAAACGACAACGCTCTCTGGACGCTGCCGTTCTTTCGCTCTTTCTATTAAAGCTCCTGATAGTCCTTCATGAATCTGCCGCTTTCTTTCACCTCAGCGTGATACAGTGCCTTTAAGGCAAAACTCTTTTCCAATTCATGTTCCTTCATGATATGTTTCAGCCGTTGCGTCAACTCTGCATTGTTTTTTACGAGCTGTTCCATTTTCGTTTTCGAATATTGCATGATTGTGCCCTCCTAATGCTTTCATATAGTTAGTGATGCACAGTCAATCGTACGGTTTCGCCCTGTCCGTTTCGCTTCGTACAGGCATTGGTCCGCCAACTCCAACAGTTCCGCTGGTCGTGATCGATCTTCAGGGAATATCGCGCTCCCGATAGAAATCGTCACTACTTCCCCACAAGGACTGACTGTACTTTCCAGCTTTTTACGTAGTTGTTCTGCCATTTGGTAAGCTTCATGCCGATTTGTATTCGGCAACAACATGACAAATTCCTCTCCGCCGAAGCGGCAGCATACATCCTCTTTACGGGCGACTTCTAATACAGAAGCTGCCAAGTATTTTAACACTTCGTCCCCCATCGCATGTCCATATGTATCATTGACACGCTTGAACTTATCAATATCAAAGATGAGCAAAGCAAAAGGATGACCTTGCTCTGTCCATTTCTCTAAATATGCATCCATTGCCCTGCGGTTCATCAGCTTAGTCAATGGGTCGATCGTTGATTGTTGAATAAAGAAACTCAAACTATAATTCATTGCTTTTTTCAACTGGATTGCTTCGTAATACCAAGCGTGTACGTCATTGATTTTCCCTCCATGATTGCTAGCAGTGCTGGACTCTGCGAAAGTAGCAAGCCTTGTCAATGGCTGTGCAATATGTTTGGATAACAAAAAGACGATCAGGAGTGAGAAGAGTATCATTGGGGCTGTTTTCCAAATCATTTCCCTTATCATATTGACGGATGGTGCTAGGGCGACTTCCTTTGATCGCTGGGACACAACGCCCCAATTAGCTATCGGAATCGTCGCATAGCCCGCCAGCATATCAACGCCTTTCGTATTCACCACTTCCATCGAACCGCTCTTGCCTGCTATTAATTGCTGGACGACGGCATTTTCCAACACGATATCATTTACGCGGCCTGGATCTTGGTGATAAATGATCCGCCCGCTTTCATCGACAACGTATACATAGGAACCGTCTTTGTAAAAATGTTCGCCCAATACTTCTTGGAGAATATTTTCCTCTTTCAAATAAACCGTTCCCCCGACAAGGCCGAGATAATCACCTTCACTATCAAAGACCGGAAATGACAGGAATATGATCAAGCGCCCCGTCAGTCCGAAATAGGGCTGTGAGATGAACGCGCCACGCTTCTTTAGCGCTTCTTGTCCGCCTTCCGAATTTAACATTTTCCCTTTTAAAGCCAAAGTCTCAGGCGATATAGCTAAAATTTCCCCATTTTTATCAACAATTAATACTGAATTGAATGTGTTCGTCTGTTTTTTCATCCGACTCACTTCGGATAATAATTTCTCTTCGACATTTTCTTTACCTATAAAAGGCGCAATTTGCTGAGCGCTTGCTTCCAATGATTGCAGCGTCATCTCCAAATATGACTCCGTCGATTGAGCCATTTTCAACGCATACGCACGATTTGTCTCCAATGTACTCGCAACCAAAGATTGCTGTTCCGCCTGATATCCTGATATGATGCTAGCCGTCAATGTCAATAATACTGATAAGAATGCCACTAGCCCGATTAAATATTTTAATGACAACCTCAACGAGAACGATCTCCCTCTCCGTATTTTAAAACCTTGCTCAATCATATCATCTATATACTTGTCGAGCACCCTTATGTTGGAATATATCTTACTTTTTGAGTTGACGAAAAGACAAATATGATGTAAATTACAAAAGTACGAACATTTACATTGAAATAAAAAATATCATTCGCCTTTAGGAGTGTAATGTATGGATACAGTATTTGATTATGAAGATATTCAATTGATCCCCGCTAAATGTATTGTCAATAGTCGCTCAGAATGTGACACTTCTGTTACGTTTGGTAAACATAAATTTGCATTGCCCGTCGTCCCTGCAAACATGCAGACGATCATCGATGAAAAGATCGCCATCCAATTGGCAGAGAGCGGTTATTTCTACATCATGCACCGTTTCAATCCTGAAACTCGCGCTGACTTCATCAAAGATATGCATACGCGTGGTTTAATCGCATCAATCAGCGTCGGTGTAAAAGAGGAAGAGTACGGATTCGTTGAACAGTTGGCTGCAGACCAGCTTATCCCTGATTACGTAACAATCGACATCGCGCATGGTCATTCCAATGCAGTCATCAATATGATTAAGCATTTAAAAAAGCATCTTCCAGAGACATTTGTAATTGCTGGTAATGTCGGTACGCCGGAAGCGGTTCGTGAGCTTGAGAATGCTGGTGCTGACGCTACTAAAGTAGGTATCGGACCAGGTAAAGTTTGTATTACAAAGATTAAAACAGGTTTCGGGACTGGCGGTTGGCAGCTAGCGGCGCTTCGCTGGTGTGCAAAAGCTGCTTCAAAACCAATAATTGCTGACGGTGGCATCCGTACACATGGCGACATTGCGAAATCTGTTCGCTTTGGCGCATCCATGGTCATGATCGGTTCTCTTTTCGCTGGACATGAAGAATCGCCAGGCAGGACGATTGAAGTGGATGGCAAGCTGTACAAAGAGTATTTCGGCTCCGCTTCGGAATTCCAAAAAGGCGAAAAGAAAAACGTCGAAGGCAAGAAAATGCATGTGGAATACAAAGGTAAACTGCAGGACACATTAACTGAAATGAAACAGGATCTTCAATCGTCTATTTCATACGCAGGTGGAACGAAATTGGATGCGATCCGTACAGTTGACTATGTCGTTGTAAAGAATTCCATCTTCAATGGAGATAAGGTTTATTGATAAATGAAGGGCTGGCCATGTGCCAGCCCTTTTCTTATTGGTTTCTTGGCGTTCTGCATCGGATTCTTTTAGCTGCTTCCTAGTAAATAAAACCCCGTAAAAAATAAGATAATATACATGAAAATGCGGAAACCGGTTTGATTAACCTTTAGGAATAAATACTGGCCCGCGTAGAGACCGAGCCAAACGAGTGGCAGCGCAAACAGACTGGATTTCCATACTGTCATGCTTGTACCGGCGAAAACAATTTGAATGACCAAGCTAATCGAATAGATGAATAAATAATAGACGAGCGTCGTGCCGCGCAACGTTTCCTTTGCCGTATCCGTGCCCGAGAAATAGAGCAGCAGTGGCGGTCCTGGCATGCCGATGCTCGTTGTCAATGAACCGGAAAGTCCACCGATGACGACGTCCCTGTTCGGCTTTTGCTTAATTCGTAGCTTGAGAAGCATTAAAGCGGTCAATAGAAGAATGATGATGCCAATGCCAAGCTTCAATTTCGGAATATCGACGAGAAGGAATACGATAATGCCAAGGGGCAAACCGATTAGGCTGCCTAGAATAAATCGCTTCATCACTCTCCTATCAATATCCGTCTTCACTTTGCGATACATTGCTAATGAGATGACAAGTGATAAGAGGAGATTGATTTGGATGGCATCCCTTGCATCGAATAATAGCAATAGAAACGGCGTTGCAACGATGGAGAAGCCGAATCCCGTCCCTGTCTGCAGGATGGAGGCAAGTAGTATGATTGCGAAGAATAATAATATGTCCAATTCAATCCCTGCTTTTTTATATGAAGTCTATTAAGTGTAACACTTCCTACCATAAAAATTATATGGCTATCCTTATTCATAAAAGGGTATATAGATAGGCAAAAGACCGACATAGATTTGGAGGAATGGATTTGTTAAAGATACGCATCCGGCATACGAAACGGTTTCAAGAGATTATTAATGTATTTCTACGGAATGGATTCAGCCATTTTCTTTTCCGGTTGGGACTAACGAATCGAGCCTCTTCTACTGACAGCGGTAGCGAAATGAATATGCAAGATGCGGGGGTCAAACTTCGGCATGCCTTGCAGGAATTGGGACCGACCTTTATTAAGCTTGGACAGATTGCAAGCTCGCGGAGGGATCTTGTTCCGCCGGAAATCGCTTTTGAGCTTGAAAAATTACAGGATCATGTTGCTTCTTTTCCGTTCAGTAAGGTCCGTGAAATTGTTGAGGCTGAATTGGAAGAGCCTCTTGAACGCCTATTCAGCCATTTTGAAGAAGAGCCATTAGCTTCTGCCTCCATTGGCCAAGTGCATATCGCCCACTTGCCAAGCGGGGAAAAAGTGGCTGTCAAAGTGCAGCGACCTGACATCCGGCCCAATGTAGAAACGGATCTGTCCATATTAAGCGATTTAGCGCGCTTTCTCGAAGATAATACAGATTGGGCAAAAACGTACCATCTTCGCGATATGATCATCGAATTTTCGAGGTCATTGGAAGATGAACTCGATTACCGTGTAGAAGGGCGCAATAGCGAAAGGATTGCAAAACAATTCGAGGAGGACCCATATGTTCATATCCCGCAAGTCTATTGGGATTTTTCGACGGATAAGGTGTTAACGATGGAAATGGTTCACGGCGTAAAAGTGAATGATTTAGAAAAACTGGACACCGGGGGATATGATCGAAAATTGATTGCCCGACGTATCGTCGATTCGATGTTCCATCAAATCCTAGACGAAGGTTTTTTCCACGGCGATCCTCACCCCGGGAATATTTACATTCTCCCCGAAAACGTTGTATCGTATTTGGATTTTGGCATGGTCGGCAGGCTCGATAATGAATTGAAATACCATTTCGCGACACTTCTCATCCATTTGCGTGATGGAAGTACAGAAGACATGATAGACACTTTTTCTGCTATGGGAATTCTTTCAGAAAATACCGATATGCGGGCATTTACAAGGGACGTGGATGATCTTCAAACGAGGTATTATGATGTCTCATTGAATGAAGTGAGTCTAGGGTCGATTTTTGTCGAACTTTTTCAGGTCGCCTATCGCCACCATATTATTATCCCTTCGGAAATTTCAATTTTAGGCAAAGCGATTCTAACACTTGAAGGGCTCATTGCGAAGCTGGATCCAGAGTTGAGCATCATGGAAGCGGTGGAACCCTTTGGAAAGAGATTGATGTGGGAGCGTTATAATCCGAAAAACCTACTGGAGAATTCATGGAAAGACTTTGTTGAAAATATTGAAATCCTTACAAATCTACCGAAAGATTTGAAAGCAATTACGACGACAATCCGAAAAGGGAAGCTCCAACTGGACATTAATGTACAGCAGGTACAAGTCTTTCTTGGCAGGCTTGACCGGATCAGCAATCGTCTTTCATTCAGCATCATCCTGCTGTCCTTCAGTATTTTAATGGTCGGCCTCATCATCGGTTCCGCCATTGCAGGCCAAACGAATTTGCTGTGGCAGTTCCCTATTATTGAAGCCGGTTCGATCATCGCATCTCTCATGTTCCTATTCCTCATCTACACAATCATTCGGTCAGGACGGATGTAAAATTCTGAGTATTATATAGTTTCACTATTTCAGAATAGGGAAAGGGTACGTAATTAGCTAGTTAGTTAGGGGGACATTATGATGGAAAGTTCAGAGCCATATAGTAGCAGGAGAAAGTTGAAGAAGACATTGAAACCGTCTTGGGTGTTTGCAATTGCACTTGGATCATCGGTCGGCTGGGGGCTTTCATTCTACCCGGTGATTGGATCAAAGAATCAGGCCCGCTCGGTGCGATGATCGGCCTTTTCATTGGCGCATTGCTTATGATGGTGATTGCTTCCAGCTATGGCGTCATGATTAAAAAATTCCCCGTATCAGGCGGCGGATTTACATATGCATTCATCGCCGCAGGAAAGGTATGGGCCTTTATTTGCGGATGGTTTTTATCGCTCGGCTATCTTTCAATTGTCGCATTGAATGCATCCGCCTTCACGCTATTGCTAAAGTTTCTCGCCCCTGATTTTATGAACCAGCATTATCTATATTCCATCGCTGGCTGGGATGTTTATGCACCCGAAATTATTATTGCATCAGCACTTATCCTATTGTTTGCCTTCATTAATTCGACGGGGACAAGTGTATCCGGACAAATTCAATTTTACTTTAGCCTTTTACTGATCGGCGGTGTTGTCATTTTAGGCGTGTTCACATTTGGAGTCGCGGATCAGCCGCTCCAAAATCTTAAGCCTTATTTCAATGGCAATCAATCGATTCTCACTTCTATCCTCGTGATTGTGGCAATCGCGCCATGGGCCTATGTAGGATTTGATAACGTTCCGCAAGCAGCAGAGGAATTTAAATTTTCTCCACGAAAAGCAACAATGCTTATTGTTGCATCTTTATTCACCTCTGCATTGATTTACGCCATTATGATCGGTTTGACCGCCTGGACATTTCCGGATTTCTCGGCTACCGGTGAAAGCAATCTATGGCTGACTGGGGATATCGTTGTTTCCGCTCTTGGATTGATCGGATTAGTCGTTATGGCAATTGCAATTATTATGGGGATTTTCACAGGACTCAACGGTTTCTATATGTCCGCAAGCCGTCTACTCTTTTCGATGGCTCGTGCCCGTGCGTTGCCGAATGTATTTCGTGTAATCACGAAGAAAAAACAAACACCGATATGGGGAATCTGGTTCGTCGCGTTCATCACTTTGCCTATGCCATGGTTCGGCCGGCAGGCACTGTCATGGATAGTAGACATGTCATCGACGGGTGTTTCTGTTGCCTACCTATTCACCTGTCTCGCTGCGTATAAAATTTTAGCGTGGAAGCAGGAACCGGCCGGAAGGGAGATTGCTCCAGTTAAAAAGGCTCTAGCGTTGATTGGCATTATGGCAAGTTCAGCCTTCCTGGCTCTTCTTCTCATCCCAATATCTCCCGCCGCTTTGTCTATGCCGTCTTATGTCATGCTGCTCATTTGGGCCATTGTAGGCGGTGGCTTTTATGCAGTCATGCAAAAGCGGTACAATAGCTTGTCTCAGGAAGAAACGGAGATGTATATGTTAGGCAAAACCATTGCCTCAGAAGTGATGGATACCGAAGACGCCCTGGCACCTCAAAAGAAACCATCTATTGGCATCAACGGAGTACCAGCGAAGTAAACTAATCGATTCGGACGATGGCACATGTAAAAATTCTCCTCCCCACTCCCTCATTTCAAAATGAATGTCCAACATAGAATATTATAGAAAGATTTCTATGTTGGAAGGAGGTGTGGGGAAATGGGAAAAACCTTAATGAAGATCTCTGTCGTTTATTTCATGATCGGCATTTCTTTCGGTTTATATATGTCATTCACGCATGTATTTACATTAACATCTGTGCACGTTCATTTGAATTTGGTCGGATGGGTTTCGCTAGCATTGGCAGGGGTATTTTATCATCTCTATCCGAGATTGGTAGAGTCCGGCTTGGCAAGAGCTCACTTTTGGCTTCATAATATCGGTTTGCCAATTATGATGATCAGCATTGCGACAGCTATACTTGGAGGGCCAGAAATTTTCTTCCTGTTTGCAATGTTAGGCGGCGTGATGACTGTGCTAGGCGTTCTTTTCTTCGGCTTCAACGTTCTTTTACGATTAGATAAGAATTAATCTAGCCTTATGAGCACCTCTGATTCAGATTGGAGGTGCTTTTTGGGTGCTTAAGTCACGATTTGGTGATAACTTCCGGTATTCAATAGATAATTTCTTTTATTCGATAGATACCTGCAGCTATTCAATAGATAACTCCCTTTATTCGATGGATTACTTCGTCTATTCAATAGATAACTTTCTGCTGTCCATTTTTTTTGAAATCAACGTGAATAAACCTCCGAATTTTGCACATGATAGGTGTGCTACTATCTTTCCGAAATAGCTCAGCGGTGGAGCAATCGGCTGTTAACCGATAGGCCGTAGGTTCGAATCCTACTTTCGGAGTAAAGGCTGTCTCTGTCGATATGACGGGACAGCCCTTTTTTCATTATTAGTGTGGGAGGACATCGTTGTGGACACAAAATTAGCGGTTTTTGCGTTAGGCGGCATTAATGAAATCGGGAAAAATATGTACGTCATTCAATATGAAAACGATATCGTCGTCATCGATTGCGGTTCTAAATTTCCGGATGAGAATTTACTGGGCGTCGACCTCATCATCCAAGACGTTTCCTACTTAAAGGAACATCGGGAAAACGTTCGTGCACTTATTGTCACTCATGGTCATGAGGACCATATTGGCGGCATTCCGTATTTTCTCAAACAATTGAACGTTCCTGTCTATGCGACAAGGCTGACACTCGGACTGATCGAGTTAAGATTAAAAGAGCATGGCCTACTTCGAGAAACGAAGCTTACATTAATCAACGGAGATTCGACGATTGATCTCGGTGCAATGTCCGCCACTTTCTTCAAAACGAATCACAGCATTCCCGATTGTCTTGGCATCGCATTTGAAACACCTGAAGGAATGGTCGTGCACACGGGCGATTTCAAGTTTGACTTAACGCCTGTGAACGATGAATATGCGGATGTTCATAAGATGGCTGAACTCGGGAAAAAGGGTGTCTTGCTTTTATTATCCGAAAGCACGAATGCGGAACGTCACGGCTTTTCGCAATCCGAACGGGTTGTAGGCGGGCATATTGCGGATGCCTTTCGGAAAGCGGAAGGTAAAATATTCATCTCGACGTTCGCCTCGAATGTCCATCGAATTCAGCAAATCATCGAAGCCGCGCAAATGACGAACCGGAAAATTGCCTTGCTCGGCAGAAGCATGGTAAACGTCGTATCGGTCGCCGAGGAGCTCGGGTATTTGAAGATGCCCGAAGGGATGCTAATCGAACCGCAGGAAGTCGATCAGATGGACCCTGAAAACGTCGTTATCATTTGTACAGGCAGCCAAGGCGAGCCAATGGCAGCATTATCGCGTCTATCGACCAATAATTTTCGGCAAGTATCCGTCCTGCCCGGAGATACAGTCATTTTCGCTTCCAGCCCGATACCAGGGAATGAAAAAAGCGTGTCGCGCATTATCGATAATCTGTATCGTCTCGGAGCCAATGTTATTTACGGGACAGGCGGAGCATCCGGCATGCATGTTTCCGGACATGCGTACCGCGAAGAGTTAAAACTAATGCTGACATTGATGAAACCAACCTATTTCATACCAATCCACGGTGAATATCGCATGCTGCAGCTGCATAAGGAAATGGCGGAGTCGGTAGGTGTGGAAAGGGAAAATATTTTCATATTGAATAACGGCGATGTCGTGGACATTGAAAACGGAGTCGCACGCCAAACGAGGCATGTGGAAGCCGGCAATGTCTTTGTGGACGGGCTAGGCATTGGGGATGTCGGAAAAGTCGTATTGCGCGATCGCAAATTGCTATCCGAGGAAGGAATGCTCATCATCGTCGTTTCGATGAGCAAAAGGGACGGCCGGATGATTTCAGATCCGGATACAATTTCACGCGGTTTCGTCTACGAACGAGACGCGAATGAGCTTTACAAAGAAGTGAATGAGTTGGTCGTCACAACGATCAAGGAAGCGAAGCCATCGACCCGCTATCGACGTAACGACATGAAACATGCCATCCGGAAAGAAGTTGAGAAATTGCTTTATACAAGAACGAAAAGAAGGCCGATGATCCTTCCTTTTATTATTGAGATATAAGAATGAAGCGGAGGACGTCGCTTGTCCTCCGCTTTTTAGCCCTCTTTCACCAATCCAAACACATAATGATCAACAAATTTATTATACAGCCACTCAGCTTGTTCCAAACGGCCTTCCTGTTTGAAGCCGAGACGTTGCGGGATGGCTGCGCTTTTTACATTTTCAGTCGCTGTGCGAATTTCAATCCGATTCAGTCCTAATTCATTAAAACAATGGTCGACAACTGCCTTGCAAGCTTTCGTCATCAAACCCCTGCCTTCGAATCCAGTTCCTAGCCAATAGCCGATCGATGTCGATTTGTTTGACCAATTAACGCCATGCAAACCGATCACACCAGCAAGCTCCCCGTTATACCAGATGCCCGCCTGGAAGCCATCATTTCTGCTAAACTGCTGTAAAGTGGCACCGATGAAATTCTTTGAATCCGCAACTGTCCTCGTAAAATCAAGCCACGGCAGCCATTCACGGAGACTCTCTCTTGATTTGTCGGTCAACTGGAATAGCTGATCGGCATGTCTTAGTTCCAATAAACGCAACTCGGTATTCTCGTCAATTTTATATGCAAACATTCTACTAATTCCCCCTTTTCATTATCACTCACACTTTTATTATAAAGTAGTTTTCTAAATTGCAAGCGCCATCCAGATCTATTTATTCATTTCCCTACCAACAGCTCCCAAAATCTTGTCGAAGCCGGTGATAGCGGAACACTTTTCAATGAACAGACGCCGATGCTTCGATGTGGAATCTGCTTGGTCAACTGGACTTCATGAAGGACTCCACTTTCCAGATAGTCTTTCGTAAATTCCCTTGTAACACAGGCAATCCCCATGTTCATCCTTGCAAACTCAACGACAAGGTCATGGGAGCCGAGTTCAAATTCAGGCGAGATCTTCACGCCTTCGGATAAGAAATGCTCCTCGACATATTTTCTCGAATTCGAACTCGGCTCGAGGAAAATGAGTGGCAGCTTGGCGAGCTCCCGGAAGCTGACCGGCCTCGCAAGCAGCTTTCTGTACTTATCGCCATAGACGAACGTATCGTGGATGTCCATACAAGACGTTACATTTAACGAAGTGTCGCTGACAGGCAAATTGCAGACGACGATATCGACTTCTCCCGACTTGAGAAAAGAAATAAGTTCATCCGTCGTGCCATTTTCGATTTTTAATTTGATATTCGGGTATCGAGTACGGAAGGCTTCTAGTTGGGGCAGAAGAAAGTACTTCGATATAGTATCTCCGACGCCAATCCGTAATTCACCGGTCGTCAGATTTTTGAACTCGGCAATCTTTTCCTCCCCAATTTCGATTAAATTGATGGCCGAATTAACATACTCCAATAGAAGGCTTCCTTCATTCGTTAATGTAACCCCTTTAGGCGTCCGGTTGAAGAGTCGCGTATCAAGCTCCTTTTCCAGCTGCATAATCGATTGGCTGATAGCGGGCTGGGTCATGAAAAGTTCCTTTGCCGCCCCTGAAAAGCTTTCTTTTTTGCCGACGACACAAAAAATGCGGTACAAATCTAATTTACTAACCATATAACCACCCCTTATACCCATTATTAGAGATATTAATTTTACTTATACCACCAAACGGTAGTATAGTACAAGTAGATCGTCAGTTAAGTTAATACCGATAAGGAGCGATAACATTGGAAAGAGTAGTAGGAACGGTTGTCAGAGGTCTTCGTTGCCCAATTATCAATAAAGGGGACAATATTGAAGAAATCGTCGTGGATAGCGTGTTGAAAGCGGCGGAAGTCGAAGGAATTACTATCAATGACAGAGATATCGTCACAGTCACGGAATCCATCGTAGCTCGCGCGCAAGGCAATTACGCGACAATCGATCATATTGCAAAAGACGTACAATCGAAATTCGGCGATAGCACAATCGGCGTTATTTTTCCGATTTTAAGCCGTAACCGATTTGCCATCTGTCTCCGCGGAATTGCGAAAGGCGCTGCAAAGAAAATCGTTTTGATGCTCAGCTATCCTTCCGATGAAGTCGGCAATCACCTTGTCGATATCGACACACTCGACGAAAAGGGCGTCAACCCTTGGACGGACGTATTGAATGAAGAAGAATTCCGCAGTCACTTTGGCTACAATAAACATACATTCACTGGAGTCGATTACATCGACTATTATAAATCAATCATTGAAGAATACGGCGTGGAATGTGAAGTCATCTTCTCGAACAATGCGAAGACGATTCTTGACTACACGAAAGACGTGCTCACTTGTGATATCCATACTCGCCAAAGAACGAAACGCATTTTGAAAGCGAATGGCGGCGAAAAGATCTACAGCCTCGATAATATTCTTGCCGAATCTGTCGATGGCAGCGGTTATAATGAAGCATATGGACTGCTCGGCTCGAATAAGGCAACAGAAGATAGCGTGAAGCTCTTCCCACGCAATTGCCAGCCGATCGTCGACAATATCCAAGCTGCATTAAAAGAAAAGACCGGAAAAACCGTTGAAGTCATGATTTACGGTGATGGCGCGTTCAAGGATCCTGTAGGAAAAATTTGGGAGCTTGCGGACCCAGTCGTATCCCCTGCTTACACTGCAGGTCTTGACGGTACACCGAATGAAATCAAACTGAAATACCTTGCAGACAATAACTTTGCTGATCTACGCGGTGAAGAGTTGAAAAAGGCGATCAATGAGTTTATTGTGAATAAAGAAGAAGACCTCGTCGGCTCGATGGAATCCCAAGGGACAACTCCTCGTAAACTGACTGACCTCATCGGCTCTTTGTCCGATTTGACATCAGGCAGCGGCGATAAAGGAACACCGATTATCTTCATTCAAGGATACTTTGATAACTATACGAAATAAGATTCCGCCCTTAGTCTTTTGACTGAGGGCTTTTTCATGCTTCATTGAGCCGGCGGGCAGTGATTTTTCGTATATCGGTCAGTTGCCGCGTGTTATCGGTCATTTTCACAAATTTATCGTTCATTTCCCGTTAGATATCGATCAATTATGGGGAGATATCGTTCATTTCCCAATAGTTATTGTCATTTCGGGACTTAGGAACCACTTAATTTCTTGTTATGATTCCGTAGCTGTTTTAAAAAAGTTGAAACGTTTTATCCAACCCGTTTACCTAATGTATAGAAGGTGGTGATTCCATGCCGAAAAGGGAGAGGCTTATAAAGCAAGCGATCAAAGGGGATCAGCATGCATTGCAGCTGCTTTTGAAAGACGAGAAAGACAAATTGTATAAAATGGCATTCATTTATATGAAAAATGAACATGATGCACTGGAAGTATTTCAGCAAACCGTATTGGAAATCATTGAATCCATACACCAACTAAGAAATCCGTCTTATTTCAGCACATGGGCAACACGGATTTGTATCAATGTCGCGTTAAAGGAAATCCGCAAAAACAAAAAAATCGTTACTATGGAAAGCTATTCAATCCCTGACGTTATAGAGATTGGCAGCTCGCTTGAAGAAAAACTGGATTTGACCAATGTCCTATATGAACTAGATGAAAAGTATAAATCCGTTCTCGTATTGCGTTTTTATTATGATTACACGGTCAGTCAGATTGCAGATATACTGGAATGCCCTGAGGGTACTGTCAAAACGAACTTACATAGGGGTCTTGCCCTGTTGAAAACAAAGATGAAGGGGGTATATACGGATGAAAGACGAAACGAAAGTTATTGAAGACACAATGGAAACAATAGCTGTTCCAAGTAAGAAGCTGGATTCGATCATAGAGAATTCATTCAAAGGAAATGCCTCGTCCCGAAAACGACGTAGCAAAAAGCGCACTGGATATATACTTGCCGCCACATTAGCAATTAGTATCTTGGGCGGGACGGTAATGTTGAATCCAGCAATGGCGAATATGATCAGCCAATTGCCGGTCATTGGGAATGTATTCGATTATTTCGGTTCAACGAGTAAACCTGCGTATAAAGAGTTCGGACAGCTTGCGACCGATGTCGGCCGTACTGCGGAGGATAAAGGCACTTTAATCAATATTGACCAAGGGGTGTTCGATGGGACGACCATCACTTTGGCGGTGTCGATACAAACAAATAAAAATTATGGCTCAACATTAATCTTCGACGGCTGGCCAACCGTCGACGGCGTGCCCTCTGGAAATGCCGGCGCTTCCTTTGAGAAGGTGAAGGGATTAGGCTACGCAGGCATTATGACCATTACTCCGCGGTTTTCAGAAACACCTGATCAGGTGGACGTCACATGGGAGCCGAAAATGCTGCTTGGCGATAATAAAGAAGTGAAAGGCGACTGGAAGTTGAACTTCTCCTTACCGCGAATCGAGGCTGAAGTGCAGACGTTGAATAAAAAGGTTGAAAAAGATGGCGTGGCTATACTATTCAAGGAAGTTAGAAAAACACCGCTAACCTTCAATATTTACTATCAGCAATTGGTCGATCCCGCAATACTGGATGACTGGACGGCTGTAGAAGCGGAGCTGAAAGCGACGGATAACTTAGGGAATGAATACAAAGTTCCTTATAACGGCGGATTTACTGAGGGAGGCGCTAGAACTCGGGAGGACTTTCAATGGAGTGCGACCATCCATAATATAGACCCGCAGGCGACGAAACTCATTTTCCATCCGTTCGCGACCGTGAGCACGCTTGAAGGTGCAAAAAAGATCTATTTTGAAGACATTGAAATTGAATTATAGAAATCGTCATGAAAACAGTAAAGCACCGTTGGAAAATTTTGAGTTGGATGGGATTGTAATTGATATTGAAAAGTGACGAAAGGTAGAGAGGGCAATCCTCTCTACCTTTCTTTTCTTAACTCCTCTAACACTTTCTGAGCTTCATAGCCGACTTCAAAGTCATACAGCTCCGCTTCTTCCCCGCTCACTGCTTTTAGCAACTCGTCAATCAATCGAGGTGTAAGCACTCCTTCAAGTGAGATCGTTTTTATATCATCACCCGTTTTACCACCTCGTAACTCTCCCCACTTTTCCAGCGTTAAGACGCCATCCAATCCGTATGCGGTAAATCCAATATGCTCTTTTCCAGCTTGTCCGCTTATCCCTTCAATTAAAACAGGCGTGCCATCCGCGAGTTCAGCTGTAGCGATGATGCCCTTCTCACATAGTGTCGGATCCTCCGGAAATTCCAAACGTGTTTGGATATTATAAAGCTCGCCAAATAATTTTAGCGTCTGCTGGATGAAATGGACACCGACTTCGAGGACAAAACCGCCCTGGTCCCGACCGCCGACCCAGTCGTTTTTCTGCCAAGCACGCGGCCATTCCGGGAAGTGCATCGAAAGCTGTAGGCGCCTAAGCTTGCCTATATAGTTATCGTTAATCAACTCTGCGAATTTCGTTGCAGCTTGGCCATAGTTCAGTGGGAAATTCATGGCATGCACGATACGCGCTTCTTTCGCCGCATCCGCCATCTCCCTCGCCTCTTCCAATGAATTTGCTAAAGGCTTCTCACAAAGGATGTGCTTTTTTGCGTGAATGGCGTCCATCACGATGGCGTGGTGGAATTTTGGTGGTACTGCGACGTAAACAAGATCTACTTGTGTGTTTGCAAGCAGCTGTTTATAGTCCGTGTAGGCTTGCACATTGCCTAGTTGTTCAGATGTTTCCCTTGCAAGTGATTCATTCCTGTCACAAACTGCAGTAATCGTAACTTTGTCTTGCTCTATAAATTGTTTGATTAAGCGTTGACCGATTGCACCTAACCCGATGATGCCGATATGTATCATGAAAATTCCCCCTTTTTTCCATCGTACAATAGGTGAGGCGAGCTGTCATTTATTCATTGCTAGAACAAAAATGGAATAAAGAAGCTTTTGTACGATTAATGGAGCCCTTGTGCAATTAATTGAGCCCTTGATGAAATAAATGAGCCCTTGACCAATCTCCCTTTACCGATCGATCCGATAAATCCCCTTCCGATCCCGCAACCGACAGCCGTTCTGTTCAAAAATACGAATCATATGCCGATTCGCTTCATCCGTACTGCCGACATAAGTCGTGGCACCGATTCTCTGAAGCAAATTGAGCGAAATCCTATGAAAAGCAGAGCCGTACCCTTTCCCTCTCCATTCTGGTACAACACCGAAATAAAACAGACGCCCCTCGTCGACGGTACCTTGCTCGATAATAGGGATGCTCAATCCAACAGGCTCGCCTGATTTTCGGAAGATGTAACAGTGCGTTCTCCAATCCGTACCAAGTTCATTTTCGAGTGATTCCATCATCTGCTCAATTGTGAATAGCTTATTTTTATTTGCAGAGCCGCTACGACAGCGTTCATACAACAGCGCAAAATCAGAATCTGCCATCATTCCATCTGCTAATGCTGTAACGGTAATTCCTTGCTCTGCCGGAAACGTCTCATCCAATTTCCGTGTATATTCAACAATCATCGATACTTTTCGGAAGCCTTCTTCCAACAGCCACTTCTCATAGGATGCATCCATTAACAATGATAAATATCCGATCTGCTTCTCTTTCCAGCTGCTAAGTAATGTATAAAACACTTCTACATATTCCTGTTCCGTCACTCCATCTACCTTCACTTGGTCAACAAGCCAATATTCATTGTCCTTCTCAATCCGATTAAATAAATTCACTTCTCAAGTTCTCCTTTATCTTTTATCTACAAGGCTTTTCGCCAAAACAAGTATGGATTCCTGCTTTTTCTGAAAAGATTCAACTTCTCCTAATTCGGGTACGTGGTGTAGAAGTTGTAATTTTACTTCTGCTGGAAGAGAAGGGACTGCTATGTTTGGACTTTCCGATTTAGTTTCACTCGTCATCTCAGCTTTTATCATCCTGCCTGTCGTGTCGTTTCTGAGGGAATCCGGTTATTTGATTGTGAGCGCTATTTTTGGCGTGAAAAATCCAAGGCTGACAATAGGTTCGGGACCCCGTTTTAAAATTATCGGTATTTTTGATATCCGGAAATATTATCATATGTATAGTTGGTTTTCTTTTGATTCGCTGAAGAGGGACAGCAAGTTTGCGAATATATGCATTTACGCCGCCCCTATCCTCATTAATCTTGTTTTGGCGCTAGCAATAAATATGTTGCTGGCGAATGGATTCTTGGAAGACTACAGAACCTTTTTTGAACGCTTCATTTTTTATGTTTTTTACTTTGTACTGCTAGACATTGTTCCGATGTTCACTGTGAACGGCAAACCGAACAACGGCATGATCCTGTATGAAATGCTGCGCTACGGGAAACGTATCGATTATAATAACGAGCCTTTCATTCCCGCCACGACTGACGTGGAAGAGGAGGTTCAGGAGCAAATGGAAAAAATTGATCAAATCATAGAGGAAGAAAAAAAAGAGTGACAGCCCCCTTGTATGTAGGGACTGTCACTCCATTTTATAGTTCTTCTTTTTTGTCGGATAACTCCCGTTCCTTCTTGAAGTCCGGTTCTTCTCCAAACTCGGTATGCATGGCAGGGGTAGACATGCGACTGCGCGTCGTAGTGACTTCCCTCTCTTCATCCGGTTTGAATAATAGCCCTAAACAAATCAAACCGCCTATCGCTACAAGTGCATAAACTACTCTCGATAAAAATGCATCTTGTCCTCCGAATATAGATGCAACCAAGTCAAACTGGAAAAAAGCGATTAGTCCCCAATTCAATGCACCAATGATAACCAACGCCAATGCAATCCGTCGAACTGCTCCCATTTCTACTCCTCCTCATGTAAACAATTATATTTATTATTTGCTATAAGAACTTTTTCATACATACGATCCACTTCCAAAAAACTCCATGCTGTACCCGTGTGGCATCGTATCCGTTTGCTGAAAAAGTTTTTGTCGATTTATAGTTTTTATGCAAAGGGCATGCCGATTTTCATTTGAAATGTATGTATATATATTAATACTACGTAAATCGAAATACTTGATTTTTTTATTACTTTTTTGATAAAATGGAGTGGTGCGCATTATTAAAAGAAGTTTGAAAAATATTATGCCTCAAGGCAGAAGGAGTAGGTGCTTTACACATAAGGAGCTGAAATGTATTGTCAATAGAACAAACCACTGTGCAAGACGATATGAAGGAAGAGGTTGTCCGGGATTATTCCTTGGACCGTGTACCTCGCGAGGAACGAAAGGCTGGCTGGCTTAGCATTACGAATATTACGTTCGGGATAGCAACAGCTATTTTCTACTTTCAAATGGGAAGTGTGATGGCACTCCAATTCGGAGCTCCTAATGCTCTTATTTCCGCTGGCTACGCAATCATCGTAGCAGGCGTACTCGGTACGGTCATTGTGTATTTATCCGCGAAGTCGGGCATGAATGTAAACCTGCTGTCGAGGGGCGGCGGCTTCGGCTATATTGGAGCATCTTTGACCTCACTCATTTACGCATCGAATTTTATTATGTATTGTGCTTTTGAAGGCCTGATTCTTATATCGGCTGTACATCATTTTTTACCTTCCCTTCCTAAATGGGTTTTAATCCTCGTATTTGGACTCATTGTTATTCCTCTAAATTGGTTTGGAATTAAACAACTGGATAAGCTGCAGAAATGGTCATTACCGATTTTCGTCTTATTTTTGCTCGCTGCCATTGTTGTTTCATTTATCAAACCCGCTATCTATACGGGTCCAGTTTTCTCTTATATGCCCGAAGGAGTACAGCTTGGCGGAACCGCGCTGCTGTTCTGTATCGGTATGCATAATGGGATCATGGGCTTGACCGCTCTTCTCGCTTCTGATTATGCCCGTTTTTTACGCCCTAAAGATATTAAAGTTGGATCTTTAGCAATCGGGTTCATTCCTCAAATTTTTTGTTATGGCGTTATGGGAGGATTAGGTATCTGGTTCGGCGTCCGTTATTTGGAGTCGGATCCAGGCGTTTATATTGTGCTGCTGCTCGGAATCGGCGGCGCTTTATTTACGATGTTGACGCAATTGCGTATTAATGTCACAAATATTTATAGTAGTTCACTCTCCTTATCAAACTTCTTTGAAAATATCTTCCGTTTCACCCCTGGCCGACGCTTTTGGGTTGTTGTCTCCGCACTGACGGCAATTGTGTTAATGCTTGGCGGAATTGTAGACCATCTTGCTACGGTCATGACATTCCAAGGTGTCTTCCTGTTTGCATGGGCTTCCATCTTGGTGACGGATGCGCTAGTCGTAAAAAAATGGTTGAAAATCGGACCAAATTATTATGTTGCGACACAAGAATACTTATACAAATGGAATCCTGTCGGAGTTGTTTCTCTCCTCGTTTCAAGTGTAATCGGTACAATCGCCGCACTTGGCTATATGGGATTGTTCCTCCAATCGACAGCTGCGTTTTTCGCCGCGGTACTCGCTGCTATTTTGACAGTCATCATTGCGATAGTGACGAAAGGCGCGTATTATTTGCAAAGTGAACCAGCTCATATCGTTGAAGAGGACAAATTGAAACGATGAACGACAGAAGCCATGCCCGCGCTCGATCGGGCATGGCTTTTTTATGCAAAAAAAGAGCCATTCTATATTGTAAACACATTAGAATGGCTCTTCTCCTATTTTATTTAAACGCAGGGATGGCAGTTTCGTCGTAGTTCTCTTCTAAGAACTTGCGAACTTCCGGGCTTGTCATTGCGTCAGCAAGCTTTTGAATCGGCTCCCAATCTTTGTTGTCTTCACGTGCTACTAATGTGATTGCAAAGTCATTTTCGACTCCTTCTGTAAGCAATGCATCGCTCTTCGGCGTCAATCCGAGTGGCGCAGCATATGCTGGCGTCATGACCACTGCATCAGCATCATCGTACATACGCGCAAGCATTAGCAAATCGACTTCCTCGAACTTATAGTTTTTCGGATTGTCGGTAATATCCGCTTGCGTATAATACGTGTCTGTTTTTTCACCTAACGTTATAACTCCATGTTGAGCAAGCAATGACAACGAACGGTCGATGTTGGAAACATCATTCGCCATTGCAATGACGGAGCCCTCAGGCAGTTCATCAATTGACGCAAAGTCCTTCGAATATACGCCGTAATTCGCGAAATAGATAGGCGTAATCGGAACGAGGTTCGCGTCATTATTGCGATTGAATTCCTCCATGTACGGCACGTGCTGGAAGAAGTTCGCATCTACTTCTTTCGCTGCAAGCGCACTGTTTGGTTGCACATTATCACCTAGTACAACGACTTCCAAGTCGATTCCTTCCTCCGCAAGCTTCGGTTTCACGAGTTCAAGGATTTCTGTCATTGGCGGGATCAATGAAGCAACTTTCAACGTCACTTCTTCATCGGTCTCCTGCACCTTCGCATTGTCTACCTCTTCTTTATCCTTGCTGCACCCTGCTAATAAAACGATTAGCAATGTTGTTAGCATTAATAGCTTTCTCATGTTGTTTCCTCCTGTTATCGTTTATCTATCATTCTTGATACAGTCGTTCCGGTAAATTGGATGAACTGCACCAGTATGACCATTATAATAATCATGTACATCATTAAATCCGTTTTGAATTGCTGATAGCCATACCGGATCGCAAAGTCTCCGATACCGCCGCCACCAACAACTCCCATGATCGTTGAATACGAAATGAAACTGATGATCGACGTCGTTAATCCTAACACGAGTCCTGAGCGGGCTTCGACGAATAGAAATTTAAAAATGACTTGCCTCACAGAAGCACCCATAGCAATTGCAGCCTCTATTACCCCTTTTGGCACGTCGAGCAAAGATTGTTCAACGAGTCGGGAATAATGCGCAATAGCGATGATTGATAAAGGCACAGTTGCGGCTGCCGTCCCAATGGCTGTGCCGATAAGCATCCTTGTGAACGGGATAAGGAATACGACTAACAATAGAAACGGGAAAGATCGAATGATATTTACTAGTAAATTCAGTACTGAAAATATAACCCGGTTCTCATAAATTTGGCCCTTCCTGCATAGGAAAAGCAGTGTGCCAACTGGAAGTCCGACTAAAACGGCTGCCGCAATCGAAACACCGACCATGATGAAAGTCTCTCCGATCGATCGCCAAATCTCAGTCTCATATTGAAGTAAAACGTCAAGCACGACCTATTTCACCGTCCTTTGTAAGCTGTTCAACAAAGAAACTCGGGCTATTTTCTGCCATCCCGATCCCTTGTGGCTTGATGGATACGGTATCGTACACTTTGCCATGATCCATGACAGTGACACGGTTGCAAATGCTTCTGATCACTTCCATCTCGTGGCTGACAATGACGATTGTCACTCCGAAGCTCCGATTGATATTTTCCAACACGCTTAATATTTCCGCGGTTGTATTCGGATCAAGTGATGATGTCGGTTCGTCACATAATAATACTTGCGGATTGTTCGCCAATGCCCTTGCTATCGCCACACGTTGTTTCTGACCCCCACTCAATTGGGCGGGGTATTTATCTATGTAACTCGCAAGGCCGACAAACTGAAGACATTCCTCCACACGGGCACGGCGTCCTTTTCTCGGAAATTTGGCCAATTCCAACGATGCTGCGACGTTTTCATATACTGTTTTATTCGCGACCAAATTGAAGTGTTGAAAAATCATACCGATTGATTTTCTTGCTTGCCGAAGTTGTTTGCCATTCAACTTTGTCAATGTTTGACCATTGACCTCCACTTCCCCTCCATCCGGAACTTCCAATAAATTCATAAGCCGAAGGAGCGTCGATTTGCCAGCACCACTTGCTCCGATGATGCCATAGATATCGCCTTTTCCTATCGATAAGGAGACTGACTGAATAGCCTGGAAACGCGCGAAACTTTTACTCACATTATGTAATGTAATCATAAAAAAATCCCCTTTCAGGGTGATTGCGACGCTTACTATTATAGCCTAATCTACCTAGCGTGTCATTTTATCAGATTATGTAAAAGAGTTTTGATTTCCAATATTGCCTCCTGTAAATTCCAATGAAAATAGTTCCTTTTTTTAAATAATTTGCTTTCATGACTACTAGATCTTCGACTATAATTTAGGAAAAGGGGAGATGATCATGTTGCATTTGGAAACGATTACGAAAGACAATTGGTTTAAAGCCATATCGTTGCGTGTACGGGAGGATCAAGTGAATTTTGTCGCGTCAAACGCGGTATCGCTCGCCCAATTGAACTTCCTTGAAAACTTCCACGCGAAAGGAATCTATCTTGGAGAGGAAATGATCGGTTTTGCGCTTTACGGAATTGATGAAGATGATCATGAATATTGGATCTACCGTATGATGATCGATCAAAAACATCAAGGAAAAGGGTATGGGAAAGAAGCGATCCAACTAGTGATTAATGATATTTTGGCAAATAAAGAAGAACGTCATCAAACAATCACACTTTCTTATGAACCGGAGAATGAACACGCAAAACGCATCTACGAAAAAATAGGGTTTACGGAAGTGGACGGGTTCATTATTAGTGGTGAACAAGTAGCCCGCTATACATTTTAATATGCAAAAAGCTGACTGCGGCACGATTGCCGAGTCAGCTTTTTACTGTTACTCTTCTTTTTTCTCAGGATGCTCTTCTACAATCAACGTATCATCTACGTTTTGCACTTCGCGGTCTACTCCTAAGGCTGCATCTTGTTCCGTTTCCCCAGTTTCAACAACAACAGATTCCTCTTCTACCGGCTCTGCTTCTTCATTTGACGATTCTGGTATATGTGCAACTAGTCCAAGCGCCTGTGCGGTTGTTGCATGGATTTCCTTCAGAAGGTCTGGGTTGTTGACGAGCGACACTCCATAAGAAGGAATCATTTCTTTAATTTTCGGCTCCCACTCTTTTACATGTTGTGGGAAACATCTATTGAGTATTTCAAGCATAACGTGAACTGCTGTGGACGCTCCCGGCGAAGCTCCGAGCAATGCGGCAATCGAGCCGTCAGCTGCATTGACGACTTCGGTACCGAACTGAAGCGTGCCTTTGCCGCCCGCTTCCGTGTCTTTAATGACTTGAACGCGTTGGCCTGCTACAACAATATCCCAATCCTCGCTTTTAGCTGTCGGGATGAAGCTGCGCAATTCTTCTATCCGCTGTTCCTTCGATAACATCAGTTGCTGGATCAAGTATTTCGTCAAGGACATTTCTTTCGCGCCCGCCGCCAGCATCGTAAAGACATTGCTCGGTTTCACGGAAGAAATGAGATCCATATTGGAGCCTGTCTTCAGGAACTTCGGCGAAAATCCAGCGAACGGTCCAAACAGCAATGATTTTTGATTATCAATATATCTCGTATCAAGATGCGGAACCGACATAGGAGGAGCACCTACGGAAGCCTTGCCGTATACTTTCGCGTGATGCTGCTCGACAATCTCCGGATTTTTGCACACTAAAAAGAGCCCGCTCACCGGGAATCCTCCGATATGTTTTCCTTCAGGGATGCCTGATTTTTGCAGTAAATGCAAACTTCCACCGCCAGCACCGATAAAGACGAACTTCGCAGTATGGCGTTCAACGGCTCCACTATCGAGATTTTTCACTTTCACTTCCCATGATCCATCCGCCATGCGGTTCAATTGGTTTACACTATGATTATAGTTTATATCTACATTCTTATTTTTCAAATGATCGAATAACATGCGTGTTAAAGCGCCAAAGTTGACATCCGTTCCTGTATCAATCTTTGTCGCTGCCAGCGGTTCATTCACAGTCCGGCCTTTCATCATGAGAGGCAGCCACTCTTTCAGTTTCTCCGGATCGTCGGAGAACTCCATCCCTTCGAACAGTGGGTTATTGGAAAGCGCTTCAAATCGTTTTTTCAAAAACTTCACGTTATCCTCACCGTATACGTAGCTCATATGAGGCAATGGCATAATAAAATCCTCTGGATTGCTAATGAGTTGATTCTTCACTAGAAAAGACCAAAATTGCATAGAAAGCTGGAACTGTTCGTTAACCTTAATTGCTTTGCTAATATCTAAAGTTCCGTCTGGCTTTTCAGTAGTGTAGTTGAGCTCGCACAGTGCGGCATGTCCTGTCCCTGCATTATTCCACTCATTGGAACTTTCTTCACCTGCGCCCGGAAGCTTCTCAAACACTGTAATTTTCCAGTCCGGTGCCAATTCCTTCAACATTGTTCCCAAAGTTGCACTCATGATTCCGGCGCCAATTAAGATGACGTCTGTTTTTGTTTCTCCGTTGCTCATTTTTATCATCCTTATACCCTGAATTTGCAGAAAGGATGTAGACGCTCCTTCTTAGGCGTCACAAAAAGACAAGACGCGAGCTAGGAACACACCTTTTCTGTTCTGTTATTACCTTATTGTAGTGTATCACAATAATAAAATGATTAAAATATCTACAGCCTATAGAAATAGAAGCTTCTATTATTATTCTATCGAAATAATAATATAGTGGGCTATTTTCAATATCGTTGTTTATAAAGGAGACGTACACTCTCATAAAAGACTTCCCATCATTCATCGACTCAACAATCACTTTCCTTTCCACCATCACTACTTTTCCTAAAAATTTGATTTCGTTGTAAAATTGCATAGGCACCTGTGGCTGACGTTTTGAAACTTTTCTGAAGTCCCCCTCGTAAAGAAGGCCTTGAAGGGGAGTTGAAAGGAAATGGATAAAGATAAACACATTTACAATAAACCGAAATTGGATATCCCGAAGTCCACATTTCAAAAAGTACTCGACATCATTACAATGCTTATCTTTGCAGCAGGAATCGTCTATTTGTTTGTCGTTTGGGGACAGTTGCCCGATCAAGTTCCGGCTCATTATAATGCAGCTGGTGAAGTGGATCGTTGGGGATCAAGGTGGGAACTCCTCCTCCTTCCTATAATTGCTGCAGTCTTAGGCATTTCCATGTCGTTTCTCGAAAAACATCCGGAATGGCATAATTATATGAATCTCAATGAAAACAATATTGAATTCCAATACAAAAATTCCGTTTTATTATTAAATGTAATTAAAAATGAATGTGTCTTGTTGTTTGTCTTTGTGAATTACAATATGGTGCAAGTTGCATTAGGTAAGGCTGAGCCACTTGGTATACTATTCTTGCCAATTTTTCTTGGCATTCTTTTCGGTTCAATGATTTTCTTCATTATCCGATCCATTCAATATAAATAAAGGTGTTATACTAAAGATACAGCCTACAGTCAGTCAGGAGATGTGAGAATGAAATACGATGTGTTTTTATTCGACTTGGATGATACATTGATGGATTTCGGGGAGACAGAAAAACTTGCGTTTACGAATGTGTTCACTACACATGGTTTACCGAACGCATTAGTGGATTTTAGGGATACGTACCGGGCAGTCAGCACTGTACTTTGGGAGGATTTGGAACAAGGCAGAATAACACTTGCGGAACTGAAAACAGAGCGGTTCAGACGTTTGTTCCTTGAACACGGTCTTGAAATGGATGCAGAGCAGTTCGGTCAAAAATACCTTGATTATTTAGGGAAGGAAGTCCACTTGATCGACGGTGTGGTACCCATGCTTGATTCCCTTAAGGGTGCGAGGATTGCAGTTTTGACAAACGGTTTCAAAGAAGTGCAATTGGCCCGTATCGCCGCTTCCGGTTTAGCTGATACGTTCGAAGCAATCTTCACGTCTGAAGAGATCGGTTTCCAAAAGCCACAGAGAGAAATTTTCGAACATGTTTTCAAGCAGTTGCATATCAAAGACAAATCACGTGTCCTGATGGTCGGAGACTCGCTCTCGTCAGACATCCGCGGAGGCAACAACTACGGTATCGATACGTGCTGGTATAATCCAAAACGAAAAGAGAATAATGGTTTGGCACAGCCAACATATGAAATTCATGATTGGGAAGAGTTTCAATCCATAAATGCTCAAACGATCGCGTCCAGTTAAGGATGCGATCGTTTTTTCATTGAAAATATGAGAACATTCCCAGTTTGATACGATGTATTTATTGTAAAGGCCTTTACGGGATAAGAGGGAGTTGATGGTATGGAGATTACACCTGAAAACTTTATTAAGAATTTCAAAAAGGGGAAAGAAGCTGCGTTGGAGTTTGTCATTGATGAATATAGCGGGATTGTAAAAGCCATTATCTATAATTCATTGCAATCCTACAACGATTCCCAAGTCATCGAAGAATGCATCAGTGATACGTTCCTGGGTGCCTTTGAAAATGCCAAGCAATTTTCAGGGGAGCAGGAGGATTTTAGGAAATGGATTTGCACAATCGCGAAGTTCAAGGCGATCGATGCGCAGCGGAAGTTAAGTAATCAACCAATTGCCGCGGAATTCGAAACAGATTTAATGACTGTGCAGTCCGCTGAAGAAGAATTTCTTCTACGAACATCGACCGAGGAACTGCTGCGCATGATGGCAAAAATGCGCCAAGTCGACCGAGATATTTTTACGATGAAGTACTTTTTAAACATGGGAAATAAAGAAATCGCCGATAACCTCGGCCTAACTAAAGCATCAGTGGACAATCGACTGTATCGCGGAAAAAAAAGATTGCAGGAATTGGGAGGGGCTTTGACTTGAAGAGACTTTATAAACAATTCGACAGACAAAAAATGAGCGTCGACACGGACATTCAGCCGATGGATGTGAGCGATCTTGAAAAGGCACGCATTAAACGAGCTGTCATGAGGAGGGTGAAGAAGAAAAACCATTTGCCAAGGAATCTATCTGTCGCGGCAGCCTTTTTCATTGCTTCAGGGATAACGTTTGGCGCTGCGTTTCCGGCCCTTGCTGCGAAACTGCCGATTGTCGGAAACTTCTTTGAGCAGTTTGTTGACCATGATGATTACGTTTTTGAGAAATTCGACTCATTCGCAACAGATATTGGGGTGACGAAGGAGAGCAACGGAATTGCAGTCACAGTAACAGATGCAGTGTATGACGGTGAAAATATTGCAATTGCTTATACAATGGAAAGTGAACACGACCTAGGGGAAAGACCCATAATGGAAGGAAGCTTTTATGCAGAAGAATTCGGAAACGAATATGAACATTATGGATCTTACTCGAAGTACATTACGAAAAAAATCAGTGATCATGAATACGCCGGGCTCTTTATCTATCAGCTAATTGAAGGTCCTAAACCGGACGAAATTACTGCAACTTGGGATGGCAGCAGCATTCTGAACTTGTCAAACGTCAAAGATGAATTCCAAGGAGAATGGAACTTCCAACTTAACTTGCATGCTCTCGATAGTAAGACGAAAAAATTTGCGGATGCTGGTATTGTGTCAAATGCAGATGGTATTGATATAACTTTGACTAAAATGACTGAAACCCCAATCTCTACAACGCTGTATCTTTCAGAAAGGGTTGACATGCGGACAGCCGCAGCAGAAGAGGAAGAATGGCGCGGTATTCAGATTGAATATCTCGTGAAAGATGATTTGGGAAATGACTATAACATGATTTATTATCATGACGTTGGCCACAGCACGGACTTTGAAGACTTCAAAGACTATACTAGCAGACCAAGAATCACAACGACTCAGTTCCATGAAGATGCAACGTCTATTACGATAACGCCGATTGTCAATGTATATAAGTTTGCTAATGAGGTGGATGAGGACCCAAACTCTAGGCCGCTTGAACTCGTTGCAGAACCATATGCGATTGAATCAATGCAGTTAGAATTAAAATAATTCACTTTTGACTGATTGGATGCCATTCCTATATAGGAGTTGCATCCTTCTGTCATTTTAGACAATCAAACGGGACAACAAGGCACACGTGAAGACATAACGCAACGTTTCAAAGAGGTTAAACATAGTTTGGATAATCTTGAAAAAGACATCGAGCTCACTTATCAAAAAACTGCACTTCTCGAATTGCAGTTAAATAGGACAACCAACAAAACAATTGATTAAAAATACAATACTACCTTAAACGGGTGGTCTTTTTGTTTTACATTGCACTACTATTTAACCCGGTCAATCTCATTTTTGAAGCGAAAGAAAATGGCGCAATGGTCGTTAGAGATAAAATGGAGCTCGATGATTTTTACCTTGCTTATTTAGTAGATCCTCCAGGAATTGGTTTTGGGCTTATCCAAAAGAAATGAACTTACGTAAGTTAAAAAGACGACGGATAGATTGTTTTCCATCGTCTTTTTTCTTAGGAATGCTGTTCTTCCACTATACTTATCTTTTCAATAATCAAAGGCAATTCGGCTAAGTCATCAACGACAAAATCAGCTTCCACTGCACTCCATTGAAAATCTTTTTTCCAAATCCCAATCATTCCGGCATTTTTAGCAGCTTCCACATCATTTACAGGATGGTCCCCTACAAATATGCTTTCGCTAGGCGAAACATTTAGCTGCTCCAATGCTCTAATGAATATTTGAGGATCTGGCTTTTTGATTCCTTCCCATTCAGATACTAAAATGGCGTCAAAATATTTCTCAATGTAAAGCGCTTTAATATTGTCCATCTGAAATTGACCTTTACCATTTGTAATCATCCCTAGCTTCAAGCTTTTTCTTTTTAGTGTCTCCAGCATTTCTATGAGATTAGCAAAAGGAACACAGTAATTCTTGAATTCATCAATATAATCCTGAAGCAGTTCCTCCCACGTTATACCATTAATTTCAAACTCATCGACCAGCTGTTCATACACCCTATCTTTCCACACATATCCGCGGTTATCCAATTCAATGAATCTTGCTGCAAACATCTCCCTTGGAATATGGCCTACGAATTTGTGCAACCTTTCATATTGATGGTCAATGAACATTTTGACTGATTCGTCTCGATCCAACAATGTCCCGTCTAAGTCGAAAATCGCCGCCTTAATCATTTCCATCCCTCCGAACAGTTTTAGGAATACTTAAGATCTTCCAATCTTTATCCCTAATTTGCTTTCCGATATAAAGAATCTGCCCTACATGATAACTAATATGAGCTACTTCCGTTTGAATTGCTTGAAAAGCACTAAGGGGCTGTTGTCTCAATGTAACTATTTTTAATAGATCCTCTGCTTTAAGACTTTCAATCGTATTAAAAAGTAATTTCCATCCTTTATCCCAAATTTTCATTAGCTGCTCTTTAGATTCATTTCCATCAACAAACTCCATATCTCTGTTCCGATAAGGTTTTTCACCGTCTGTAGTCAAAAAATCGATCCAACGAGAGTGCATATTTCCGCTTAGATGCTTTATGATGATTGCAATGTTGTTAGACTCTTCACTTGGCTTCCAGTGTAATTCGTCTTCAGACAATTGCCGAATTCCATCTTCTGCGCGTTTTTTAAAATGTCTAAACTGCCCTAATATAATTCTGAGGTACTCCTCTTCAAATCTGTACATGATATCCCCCTTAAATGACCCCAAACCTTTCCAACGCGAAAGCAATACCATCGTCCTCGAAGTTCGTAATTGTTCCATCAACATCTTAGATACAATCTTATAATCCATACTAAACAACCTTCCAATTTAATTGGTCTAAAAATTACATATAATTAAATTTTATCATATAATCTAAATATATAATTACTATTGATATAGAAATACTTCTTTAGCGAGCGAGTGATTGCTGGATATGTTTTTATACAATTGGCAAGTAGGGGAAGAATGGTTTGCATAGTGTGAATCACTTATTAACATATCAAACTGAAAAGGAATGATAAAACGATGAAGGAAAAATTTGTTGAGCGAATCGATGCGGTATTTTTGCCAGTGAAAAATCTTGAAGAATCATTAGCTTGGTACCAAAGTGTTTTTCACTTTCCACTGCGTTGGAAAAATAAACGGATGGCAGGCTTGGAGATAGCCAATAACTGCGGCTTCCACCTCGTTGAAGTTAATGATTACGAACCTAGCAAACAGTATACACCGTTTAATTTCGTAGTTGAAGATGCTGAAAAGGTACGAGAAATGTTAATGGAAAAAAACATCACCGTATCTAACTGGAGACACGGTGAACCAAAACGTTTCGATGTATCAGACATTAACAATAATCTAATCAGCGTCATTCAAATCTAAAGATTGTTAGGTGCTTATGCACCCCATCAAAATGCATGCTTATTCTAAAATGAGCGAATGAAACACCGATCATACGATCTTCAGGTACCATAACTTTATTGAAAAATTCATAGGTAAACTTTTAATTGTCCCTGTTAACAATATAACTTAAAAAGTGTTTCAGGTAGGTTGTTTTGTGCTGCATCTGTTGCAACGTTTCCATGGCGGTACAGTAGTGATCCCACATCGCTTCACGGGCACCTTCTGCACCGAGAATCGATACGAAGGTTGAATTATTGTTTTCCGCGTCCTTGCCGGATGGCTTTCCGAGAGATTCCTCATCCCCTTCAACATCGAGCAAGTCGTCCTTGATCTGAAAAGCGATACCAGCGTGATAGGCAAATTGCTTAAGTGCTTCCAGTTCGGATTCTTGTTTCCCCGCTAGAATTGCAGGCATAACGAGAGAGGCTTCGAAGCCTATGCCCGTTTTATAAAAGCACATTGTATTTAACTGTTCCAAAGTTAATTGCTTGCCTTTAGAGTTCAAATCCATCGCTTGGCCTTTACACATGTCAGTTGTCTTTCCAGCCGAATATTGAATTAGGCGAAGAACCGTTTTCGGGTCAAACCGGTCAAGCGATGCTTGTTCTTCTACCGCCTTTTGAGTTAAATATAGACCCGTTAATTCCGCCACGGCTGAATTATAAACATGATGCAGCGTCGGTCGTCCCCTGCGAATGGATGAATTATCTTGAGACGGCAGATCATCGAAAATGAGAGAAGCAGTATGCATATATTCCAATGATTTCAGTAAGGGCACGATCGCAGATTGATCCAACCCATATTCATGTACACCCATCACCCACGTTACGATTGGTCTAAGCCGCTTTCCATCGCCATACAAACTATAATTTGCAGCACTGACAATTGGATCTTCCCACAATGAAGCATCATCACTTTCATTGATATACAACAATTCGTTTATTTGACCTCGTACGGTTTTGACCGTGTCTAAAAAGGCTTCTCTCTCTTTCCCTTCCTCTTTCAAATTGGCTAGAATATGGTCCCGAAGTAATTTATCAAAGAAATCGACATCATCCGCTTTCCGGACCATCTTTTGGATGAGTCTATCGAATTTGGAATCTCCGGTTGCGAATAACTGCATCACTTCGTTATATTTTTTATCTCCCGCACGCTCTTTAAATCGTTTTAGTCCATTTATCGCACGGTTTAACATTACTTCACGTGTCTTTTTATCCGAATGATACACGTTATGAATCAAATTAGAGATGACGGTCCAATACAACTCAAAAGGGTTTATGAGATCCGAACGCGTACGATGATATTTCAAATAATACGTATAAGGTGTAACTGCGCCAGCCTCCAAGTCATCAAACATATCTGCAAAATCGTCAGCTAACTGATTATATATACCGTAAAAGAATGTTCGGTTGTCAAACCCGTCATCCTCTTTAGCACTAAGAACCGATCGGACAATTAAACGGGAAGAAGCCGATTTTAAAATAACCGGGATATAAAGCTCTTCATTCGTATAAGTTGCGTGTACTAAATCTTTTTCCCGATCCATTTCCTGGGCATGAAAAAATACGTAAGATTGCTCAAAGAAAAGATCTTTTGTTTCTTGTCGCAAGCAACCTTGAATATACGCAAAGGCTTCTCGGAGTTCGGAATGGATATAGTGAATCAAATCCTTATTATTTCCCGTCCACACCCCTAATTCAGGTACGGAACATGTAATAAGGGTTGTACGTATCAAACTTGAATATTGTTTTTTCTCATCTTCGGATAAGACATTTGAGTCCAATAAATCGTCAATAAAAGGATAGGTTAGGCCATACGAATAGCCCAATCTTATCGCTTCATCCAACTTTCGGGTCCGTTCTGCGGCCGTATCCTCATCACTCATCTCTTCAATCTGATGCATGATGACCCCAGCAATGATTTTTATTAGCTTCCGCTTCGCCTCTTCAGCATTAAGCCCTTCAGGAATATTAGAAGATACCGACTTCAGTTTATTCATCAACCAAATAAACGTCGACTCAACGCCTTCTCTTTCGGCCCAACGATATAAACTTGCCATGCTGAACATCTCAGTTTGTTCGCCACTGCCGGTTGATCTGGATAGTGGTAGATGCTTTTTTATGTCATGAACTACATTCTTGATTCTGTTAAGCGTGTTAGGTGAGTCAAGTGATTTACCCAGATCACGCAAGAAGATATAAGAGATGCTTCGATCCAAGTAGTTATCGAGTTTTCCCGTGTAATCAAGCCATTGAAGATAACCATGATATCCTCGAGAACCAGTTCTACCCTTTCCACGGGAAAACAACGATGCCAATGTATTGGGGTGAATATGATTCTGTTTCCAAGTCTGTATATCTTTCGTTAAGGTAGTGGCATACATCTTGTTTGCAAGCTTTCCAGAAAGTGTTTCAAAATAATCTGCAGCCTTCTTCTCAGCAAGTTGATAATAAGTATCGGCATTCTTTTGTAACTTCTCATTCATACTAATTACCTCTACTTCATTTTTTAGTTGCTTGTAAATAGTCATATTACTATATGCAATGGCAGGACATTGTCTGAATGATAAAACTAGACAAATGGGAGTAGGGAATCCAAATTCGAATTATCTACAAAAAAGAAGTATCCAAAGCAACAGTATAGCTTTGGATACTTCTTTATTATAACAAAGAGGAGACCGAAAACAGAAAATCAAACTTCCAATTTGTTTCACGTGAAATATTCTATTTTGGCATTCGGAAAGTACTTACCCATATAGCCATATAAATGTTCCTTTAATTCATCTTCCTCATCTTTTTGATAAATGTATTTGCCAATGCCGTATTTGCCCCATTTATAACGTCGCTTTTCCTCGTCCAACTCGAGTTTTGTCTTCGGGTAATTTTTTTCAATAACCCTTTTCGCCGGCTTCGTAAATCGGTGCTGTATGAATTCAAATGTGATATCATCTCGGGCATCCATTGGCAATTCCTCGTCTAGTCGTTCAAACAAATGCCGATACCCTTCCTCCCAGCCTTCATGGATGTAAATGGGTGCGACGATAAAGCCGAGTGGGTAGCCTGCTCTTGCCACCTTCCCTGCAGCTTCAATGCGCTTCGCCAATGGAGATGTGCCTGGCTCAAAGTTTTTTATGACGTAGTCGGCATTCACACTGAATCGGAATCGGGTGTGTCCATTATGCTTGGCATCAAGCAGATGGTCTACATAATGGAATTTCGTCACAAACCGTAGCCGTCCCAATTCCGTTTGTCCAAAATGTTCAATGGCCTTTTTTAATGAATGAGTCAGATGATCAATACCTACAATGTCCGATGTACAAGCTGCTTCGAACCTGGTGATTTCAGGTGCCCGTTCTTCGATATAGTTGTCCGCGGCCGCAAAGATCTCCTCCACATTCACATACGTCCGGATATACGGTTTGGCTCCCATTGTCGTCTGCAAATAACAATAATGACAATGCCCCATACATCCTGTCGCTAAAGGAATTGCATACTCTGCTGATGGTTTTGACGTATCAAACTTCAGTGTTTTTCGTATCCCGACGACTAATGTCGATTTTGCGATTCGATACTTCTGGGCATCTGTCTCACCTGGCAAATCCCGAATTTGATTATGTGAAGTTGTAAATCTGATTTCAATCCCCATTTTCTCGAATTTCTCTTTCAATTGTTTCCCGAGCGGATATTCCAATGTTTTCGGTTCAAAATAGACAAGCTGTGGTGTAAAAGGTTTATTCATATTGCGTACCACTTGATCCATGTCGGTTATCCATGTGATCACCTTTCTCTTTTTTCTTAGCTTGTCTTTAAAATGAGAAATTATTTAATGGGGATTTCGCCTCTTTTAATCCAACAAATCCTCTGAAATAAGCGTAAATCCTTCAATCATCGTGTCTTCCTCCACTTCGATCAATATGCAACGCTTTCCATTGACCGTCACTTGCCTCACGAACCGCAAATCTTGCGGGCTGATGGCGATGTTCGCGACTTTCGTTTCGATTTTGATGGACTTCGATGTGTAACTAGGAACGATATGACTCGCCTTCATTTCGTACGTATCATCATCGATCACTTTTCGGAATGCCATTTCCACTTTTTCAGCATTGACATCTTCCAAGCCGCTCGCCTTTAAGACCCGAGTCACTTCTTTCGTATCTAAAGTCGGAGTGCTTTCTTCTTCCTCCTCTTCGTCGTCCACTTCCATCATGCGCTGAATCTCATCATATACACTCGCAAGGGTTCGAGTATCCATTTCATCACCGACGACCGATTTTACAATTTCTTCAAAAACGACTTTATCTTCCTCTGCCGTCATAATTTCTTCCCCATCGAGCACATTCTCGATAAACTGGAAATTCGGCTTGTTTGCCTTGCCTGCAGAATATAGTACGTGATTGACGTCTGCTGTGTTGTCCGTAAAGCAAGGGAATAAAAACCCACCGATCGGAGACGTAAGATTAATGATGGGATCCGCTACAAAACTGGATTTAAACTCCTTTTCAACGAAATCGAACACGAGCGATCGTTTCGGCTCCACTGTCTGATTCATACTGCAAAGGATGAAGGGGTTCTTGTATACCTCGTCTCGTGCTGCAACTTCCGACTCTTCGCTATTCCGCTTCGTCGGTTTGTAATAATTCCCGCGAATAAAGGTAATGACGATATCTTTTTCGTATTGAATGTCCTGCACCATCTTTTGCGCGATGCGCTGCATATCCGCCTTCCATCCTTCCACATCATCTGCATGAAGCCCCTCATAAAGAATCCGTTGCGTATGATTCTCGTCCTGCTCCTCCTCCGATTGACGTCGAAACTTCACTTCGAATAGCTTAGCGTCCAGTTTACCGCCCAATACTTTTTTAAAATTGTTTAGGAATAATTCCTGCTGTTCCCTATCCAACAAAGAAAACGGCTGACAAACTTCGTGATAGATTTCACTGCTCTCCTGCCTGATGTACACGTTATAAATATCCATGATTTTTAATAAATCCGTATCCAACTTAAAACGTTTGCGAATATCCGCAATAGCTTTTTTGTTCATTTATAATTCCAACTCCCTGGCTATCATATAGAAAAAAGAGCGTCCAAAGCGATCACTCAGCTTTCGACACTCCTTTATTATAGCAATGTTTATCAGGGTAGAAGGAACACAATCAATTTCGAAAATATTTCATTTGAAAAATAACCCCATAATATCAGTGAGGGTCACTGTCCCAAATTACTCTTCCTCTACTTGCTCCTGCGCTTCGTTCAATTGCCGCTTCATCAAGTCCAACTGTTCCTTGTTTTGCTGGACAGTATCCATATGTTCGTTTCGTTCTACTGCGTTGGCAAATGCGTTTTCTGCACGAAAGATTGAGTTAAATGCATGCTCAATCGCCATCTCTTCAGGGTGTGACATCGCTTGTTTCACAGAGCGATCTGCTTTTAGGACAGAGTTGCTTAGAAAAGTACTTGGGTGATCCTTTTTCCAACTCGGTTTTGAGTCCTTCGCCATTTACGTTTTCCCTCCTGCAAATAGGATAAGTTACAGCGAGCTTAGTATTGTAAAATATCGTGAAACTATGCGCAGAATACATTCCCTATACGATTAATGTTTAGAAACACTACAATAGTGGTATATAAAGAAGATGAAAGGCAGGTGAATTACATGACAAAACAATGGAACTTTATTATCGGAAATAAACTTATCACCATTTATGATACAGATAAGAGTTTGGCCGAGGAAAAGGCTCGTGCACTGTATGAAGAACTACAAAATAGTAATGGTTAAAAACACCAGCCGGTGGAGGCTGGTGTTTATTAATTTCTTGAACCCCAATAATATTTGGAGCCCTTCTTAGTATTTATTGTGCTGAGAATCCCCCGTCTATCGTTAGTTCTGCACCTGAGATATAAGACGATTCATCCGATGCCAAGAATAATGCTGCGTTTGCAATGTCAGCCGGTTTACCTAAACGTTGCAACGGCGTTGCCTGGATCAATCGTCCGAGAAGATCTTGGGATGTGCTTAAGGACTGTGTCATAGGTGTTTCTATAATGCCAGGAAACAGAGCATTTACACGAACTCCTTGATGGCCGAATGTAGTCGCAGCTGCTTTAGATAGAGCACGTACAGCCCCCTTCGAAGCAGAATAGTGATTGAATCCTTGGCCGATTTGAGCCGTGTAGGATGAAATATTGACAATCGAACCTTGCTTTTGTACAGCCATATATGGAGCAACATGTTTTACACCGGCAAATGGACCAAAGCCATTAATTGAAAGCATTTTTTGCCAATCATCAAGATTAATATCTTGGTATGGTTTTTCTGATGAAATGCCAGCGTTATTGACGAGAATATCAATTTTACCAAAACGGTCGAACACTTCTTTTGCCAACACTTCCCATTCATCATCTGAGGTAACGTTTAATTTCATCCCATATACATTTTCTTTTTGGCTCGCTATTTCAAGTGCTTCATCATTAATATCTGCTGCAATGACAATTGCACCTTCCTGGCTGAATAAATCAACCATGCTAGCCCCAATGCCTGATGCCCCTCCAGTTACAATCGCTACTTTATTATCTAATCTTCCCATGAGAATTCCTCTTTTCCAATGTATTTAGATGTTTAAGTATTTTATATCTAAATGCTATCAAATTATTGTTCATATAACAACGAATAACTCTCCGCAAGTTATTCCGATATAATTAAGGATGACTGCTGAAAGCTTGTTCAGCTTTTGTCTATACAGCTGTTGGCAATAGGTTTTCATTTCTATATACTTGCTACATTGACGATTTCAAAAATGAAATACTACTCTATTAAATCAAGAAAGGGCGAATTAAATGGAAGTAAAACAAATAACGATAGAACAAGATCTTGATAAGGCGTTTTTTATTAGGAAAGAAGTGTTTGTTAGAGAGCAAGGAGTGCCATTGGAAGATGAATTCGATGCATTTGACAAACTGGACGGACAATGTGAGCACATATTGGTGTATTACGAAGAACAGCCTGTCGGAACCGGAAGAATTAGGGTTGTTGATGGCGTAGGAAAACTAGAAAGAATTTGCATCCTGCCGGCTTATCGAAAATTTGGCCTAGGGAAAGTAATTGTTGACGCTCTAGAGAAGATCGCTGCCCAAAAAGGGTTATCTCTTGTTAAATTGCACGGACAAACACATGCAGAAGGTTTTTATCAGAAACTTGGCTATCGGACTTCATCCGATGTATTTATGGAAGACGGAATTCCACATATTGTAATGATAAAAGAATTAACCGGGAAATGATTAGAACAGCATAGATTGTATACTTCAAAAAATAGTGATATAATTTTATTGGCATCTGGTATACCAGATGCCAATACTTCGTTTACGCTATCAATTACGCAAATTCTACCTGCCGACTACTATGAAAAAGGTGATATCGATGAACTTCCTTAAAGCAGAACAACCCCCACTATTTAAGGATCATGCATATAAGGAAATTAAGAAGGCGATTATTCAACATGAAATTGAACCAGGATCTATGTTGAATGAGCGTTCGCTTAGTGAAAGCCTTGGGATTAGCCGTACTCCTTTAAAATTAGCTTTACAACAGTTGGAACTGGAAGGATGGATTACATCTGTACCGAGAAAAGGAATTTTCATCAAAACCATTAACAAGCGCGATGTGGACGATATTTTTCAATTGCGAAAAGCGAATGAAGTTTTGGTCATCGAACTGCTCATACCTCTTATTGATGACGAAGCAATTCATAGGATTGAAGTGATGGATAAACAACTGTTCGCGAATAAGGAAGATCCTGTACAGTTTGTGTACTATGATTCTTCCTTTCACTTGTCTTTAGCAGAGTTAAGCCAAAATCTCCGGCTTTATCAATTAATTGAAAATCTCACTGACCATTTTAATTGGTATCGGTTCGCTTCCTTGAAAGCAGGAAAAAGCTTGGATGAGATCCACTTCGAACATACATTGATTATTGATGGCCTGAAAGCCGGAAATGTACGACAAGCAACGGATGCTGTCATTAATCATATTGATAAAGCGCATGCCACCATAATTGCAAATCTTAAAGAATAAAGGATTAAAAGAAGGGAGTTGTTTACTATTGAAACAGCACATCAAGAAAACTCTCGTCATTGTTTTACAAATTTGTATTTTATATGTCTTTTCCTATATTGGAAACGTCATTCAAAACTTTTTCCACTTAATCATTCCAGGTAGTATCATAGGACTCTTATTACTTTTTATTTGTTTATGTATGAAGATTGTTCCAGTCAAATGGATTGAAACGGGAGCAGGATTCGTATTAAGTGTATTAGTATTGTTTTTTATTCCAACAACAGTTGATATCATGAACTATCCTTCATTACTCTCCTTTCATGGTGCGTTGTTCGTTTTGGCCGTTCTATTCAGTACTATCATTTCAATTGCTATTACAGGAATGGCTGGGCAATTTTTTGAGAAAAAGGCACAAAAAAGAAAGGATGATGAAGAATGCAACAAGCTTCACTCGCATTCTGCATGATACTATTAACGGTCATTGCTTATCTTGCGATGGCTAAAGTTTATAAACGGTATTCATACTCATTTTTAATACCTGTTTTAACTGCCACTACGATTATTATCATTGTCCTGTCGGTGTTTCATATTCCATATGAGAGCTATATGGTAGGAGGGCAATGGATCAGTTCACTATTAGGCCCATCCGTCGTTGCACTTGCTTACCCATTGTATAAGCAACGCCGTTTTTTACTTGATCATCTGCTGCCTATAGCAGGTGGCGTGTTGGTTGGTGCTAGCTCCGGAATGGTCACTGTTGCTCTCATAGCTAAAATCTTCGGAATCGATCATTCACTCACCATGTCCCTTATCCCAAAATCCATTACGACACCTGTCGCAATTGAAGTCGCTAAAGGATTGGGCGGGAATGCCTCATTGGCAGTTGTCAGTGTTATGTTTGCAGGAATCTTCGGTGTTATCGTTGCTCCTACTATTTATAAATTATTGCGAGTTCATAGCCCCCTTGGCAGAGGGATCGCTCTTGGCAGTGCATCACATGCGATAGGGACTTCCAAAGCAGCTGAATACGGTGAAATTGCCTTTTCAATGAGCTCTATCACAATGGCATTATGTGCAATTATCGGCTCAGTACTTGGACCGATTGTTGTTTGGTTATTTCATGTTTGAGAAGCTCAATAATTGCATAAAAAACCACCTAGAACATTGTAATAACAAAATTCTAAGTGGTTTTCGCTTTTTTCATTGTCTATTTGCATAAAATTGACGATGGAGTTCATGGATTTGCTCAGCCAGTTCGGGAACAGGGCCCTCTATTGTCGTATCACGAATAACATCTTGGATAGGAAGATTCCTTACGCGCGAAGGAGCAACTCCCATTTCACTCAGCCATTGTACTAGCTGTTCGGATGAACTTGCATACACGATCCTGCCTAACCCAACCCACCCATGAGCCGCAGCACACATAGGGCAATGCTCGCCAGAAGTGTATACTGTCGCCTTGCTTCTTTCTTCAGGAGTCATATTCGAGGCCGCCCATCGAGCTAATGCAAACTCTGGATGCTGAGTATGATCGCCGCCTGCCACATGGTTATGGTCTTCGGCAAGCACGTCTCCGTTGGCTGAGACAAGGACTGAACCAAATGGCTCGTCGCCTTTCTCCAGCGCGGTTGTAGCTAATTCAATACAACGTCGTAGGTACTTCAAATCTGAATCGGTTATCATAATTGAATCCTCTCCTCGTTCGTATTTTTATTTGATAGAATTTGGTTATAATGAAAGTATAACAAACAACAAGGTGATGTTTATGGTTGGAATGGGATATCGGACAATTAAAACTGCTATAGGCGCAGGGTTGGCAATTTGGATTGCAAGTTTATTCAATTTAGAGTTTGGATCATTTGCAGCCATCATCGTCATCATGTGCATTGAGAAGACTAAGAAAAAGACGTTGTATTCCATTCAAAAGAAGTTCTTTGCATCTCTTTTGTCGTTACTTCTTGGTTCCATATTTTTTGAACTGTTGGGATATCATCCGATTGTTTTAACTCTATTTATCTTATTGTTTGTCCCCGTCCTCATAAAAGCACGTATTCAGGAAGGTTTTGTAACGAGCATCGTTGTTGTTTTGCATATTTATACGGTCAAGGAAGCCAACCTGGAAAACGTTTTGAATGAACTCTATATAATTTTTATCGGCATCGGAATCGCCATACTCGTAAACAGCATTATGCCAAGCTTTAAGAAAGAAATTGAAAACTATAAAACAGAAATCGAAAATAAATTCAGCGTTATTCTATACAAATTCTCTATTCTTTTAAAAGACGGCGATCAAAATTGGGATGGAAAAGAGTTAATTGAAGTCGAAAATATCCTGAATCGGGCTAAAAACATCGCTATACAAGATGTAGAAAATCATCTGTTACGCAAAGAAAACAAAGATTATTACTATCTCGAAATGCGGGAAGATCAATTGGAAATCTTAAAACAGATGGTTGGTATTATTAGCATCGTTTCTTCTTCGGAATTAGACGTCAAACAAAGAGGCATGCTTGCCGGCATTTTTCTCAACATCAGTCAACATGTAGATTCGGGAGATACAAGCATTGCATTAAAGCTATTAGAGGAATACGAAGAGTCCATACGGGTGACAGAATTACCAAAGACAAGGGAAGAATTTGAAATCAGAGCAAATCTATTTTATTTAAACTTCGAGATCAAGAACTACTTAATTATCAAGAAGAATATTTTTAAAAGAGACAGTTTCCAGGCTAAGTAAGCTAAGGAAACTGTCTCTTTATTTTTTACTTATTTATGGAACGGTTCACCGTAATTAGTCTAAGTGCGATTTATCCATCTAACATAGTTTTAAGCACTATTTAAGGATTGAACCATTTGTAGCTCAATTAGAAAGATGCGACTGGTGATCTGTTTTTAACGATTGGAAATGAGTACGCTTGGGATCAAGTGAACCCTAAGATGAGAGATGAGGTCTTAGGTGAATGGATGATTAATGAGGAATCCTTATATCTCTATGTGTATTTATATATAGACCAAGGAGAATACACTCAAAATATAGCTGCAATACGCAATGAAATATTTAGACGTGAGTTACCACTTGCACTCACAGCTATTCGATATGGCGATAGATTCCTATTCAACACATACCCTAACCTCGATAACGCCACTATCATCGTTAATTTTATATCCACCTATCCTCAATTTGCTAAGCAAGAGAATTGGGGAACTTTCAGTAGTTTGTCTATGTAATACATTTAGCAATCATTGAAGGAAATTTACTATATTGATTTAAACATTTCATACAAAATAGCTAAGCTAGGCAAGATTTATTGAAAAGTCTTGACTAGCTTTTTTAAGTCCTTCAAAAACAGTATGCTAAAGCTTGTCTCTAATAGGTTCCAACAGACTTTCCGGCAGTTAATCCATTAATCCAAAAAGGTGTAGTCTTCTAATTAGAAGAAGACTACACCTTTTTAGTAAACATCTTCCTTAGACTTCCATATAAGAAGAAAAAGGCAGGCGTTTTCCAAAACCTAATTGTAATACAGGTTCTCAGTCGGATATACTGGATCATTGGTAATGTCGATTCCAAGCTTCTTAAAGGTCTGTTCGTTTTCCCTATTCAATATAACCGTAGAATGGGCTTGTGTGTCTTTTAAATTCGGCAGTTGCTTATAAGCCAGCTCAGATGTAGGGTTGGTGACCGCACTGATTGCCAGTGCAATCAGCACTTCATTGGCGCTTAGTGTCGGGACTCGGCTGTTCAAATCATCTGTTTTCAACCGTTGAATCGTCTGCAAAATCATAGGTGACAACAAATCAATTTCATCGGCAATATTGGCCAATTTCTTCAACCCATTCAGAATCGCGGCAGCCGAAGCATCCATCAAAGTTGTCGTTCGACCGGTGATCATCTCGCCATTTGGCAATTCTATTGCAATTACGGCTTGTAAATTCGTGCTGTCATTTCTCTCTTGGATTGCTTTCGCATAATTACGGGCAGGCAATACAGGTGCCCGATCCTCTTTCTTTAAGTCCGTCTCTTCCAGCATCACTTGCATGTGGCGTACACTATCTTCATCGGCAAGCCCCTTTTTATAGTCGTTCTCTACTACGAAACTGCGCCGAATGATTTCCTGCTTGGCAGCTTCCTGCACGACCATATCGTCTGTGATACCCGATTTCAGACGATTAACACCCATATCAGTCGGTGAGCGGTAAACAGACTCTTTACCAGTAATCCTTTCAATAATCCGTTTGATGACAGGAAACGTCTCAATGTCACGATTGTAATTGATCGCTACTTTCCCGTATGCTTCATAGTGATAATTGTCAATCATATTCACGTCTTTCAAATCGACGGTAGCCGCTTCATAAGCGATGTTTACTGGGTGCTTTAACGGCAAGTTCCAAACCGGAAAAGTCTCAAACTTTGCATAGCCGACTTTATTTCCCAGTTTATTCTCATGGTACATTTGGTTAAGGCAGGTTGCAAGCTTTCCGCTGGCCGGACCGGGTGCCGTTACTACCACGATTGGCTTTGTCGTTTTTATATAGGGATTCATCGCAAATCCCTCCTCACCAATGACCGCATCAACATTTGTGGGATAACCTTTGATTTCACTGTGGGTATAGACGCTAATTCCGTTTCTCTCAAGCTTGGTCATAAATACTTTGGCTGTTGGCTGTCCTTGATAACGAGTGAGCAAGACACTGTTGACAGAAATGTCATATGCCCGATATTCATCGATTAAGCGCAAGACATCTTGGTCATAAGTGATACCGTAATCTTCACGGACCTTGTTCCGTTCAATGTCTCCAGCATAAACACAGATGATGATTTCCGCATTTTCTTTCAGCGTATTCAATAATTTGATTTTGGCATCTTCATCAAATCCAGGCAAGACACGCTTGGCATGTTTGTCGCCTATCAATTTTCCGCCAAATTCCAAGTAAAGTTTATCATACTGCTGCACCCGTTCTAGGATGTAGGCAGATTGTTCTTGCAAATACTTCTCCAAATCAAATCCAATTTTCTTCATTTAAATTCCGCCCACCTTCTATACTTCAAGCTTTCTCTAAAAGCGATAGATAAAAACGGCTTAAGAGAAAAAACTAACTAAAATCCATCTTTTATCATTATAAAGCTATGAAAAAAAATGACAAAGGAAAACCGGCCCAATCGTTTCATCTTTGTATTCAAAATCTCCATTTAAATGTTTAACATCCATAGTATTGCATTTAGATTATCTTTCTAATCAGATGCAATATTAAATAACGACGAAAACCCACTATTCCATTTGGATAGGTTTCATTAACTGAGTTAATTTGATTTATCGTCGTAAGGAAAACGTTAGATTTAGGTTTAACAACTATATTATCTTTAGCATTTGTACACAACATGTATAAGTTAGAGTTTATTTAATATTATAAACCTCATTTACTTATGGTACGGTTCACCTTTAATAATCCGAAACCCTCGATACACCTGCTCCAACAACACCAATTTCATCAACTGATGCGGAAATGTCATCTTTGAGAAAGATAGCAGCTCATCCGCACGTTTCAATACATCATTATGTAATCCGAGAGATCCGCCGATGACGAAGACGACTTTGCTTCGGCCGTATGTCATTAAAGACTCCATTCCCGCCGCCAATTCCTCGCTCGTTTTCATCTTCCCTTCTATCGCTAGTGCAACAACGTATGCATCCGGGCTAATTTTAGCGAGGATCCGGTCTGCTTCTTTCTTTTTGACGATTTCCATATCGGCTTCGCTCAATGACTCGGGTGCTTTTTCATCCGACACTTCGACGAGATCGATTTTTGCATAGGAACCGAGTCGTTTGGCATACTCATCGATGCCCATTTTCAAATATTTTTCTTTTAGTTTGCCAACTGACACAATTGTAATATTCACAGGGTTGTCCACCTTTGCTGAAATGTTATACACAGAACTTATTCACATATCCACAGTAAAAACTATATATTGTGCCCGATTATCCGTTCGCCACAATATAAGATGCGGGTGTGTCACAGTACTCGCATTTTGTGGATAACTTTTTCTCATCTTCGATTTTTTCCATGATCGGGAATGTCTCCTCTTTTGCAACAAACACGTCAAGTGCATGATTGATATGGGTTTCACAGCTATATATTTTCATTGACCACACTTCTTTCTTCTTAGAATTTTTACACAATGTTATTCACAATTTTGATTTCTTATCCACATGCTCATAACTTTTACAGAAAAACAGGCAGTATAGCCGATGTTCTGCTATGCCGCCTGTTGTGGATAAATAAATATTACATCCTCGTAAAAAGTGTAACATTCTATTCAGTTTCACGCTCACTTTTATGCCATTAGAACGTATTGCCGTCCCTCAATTCCATTTCGATTTCTATCTGTTTTCCATCCCGGTACACTTTCATGTTCATCGTGTCGCCTACTTTTTTGTCATTGTATAAATGTTTTCGCAAGCTGACCATGTCTTCGATTTTCTTTCCATCCATCTCTACAATGACGTCATATTGTTGAACACCCGCCGCCTCGGCTGGCGTATTACGGAATACTTGAGTGACGATCACGCCGTTAGCTATGTCCTTCGGCAATTTCAGCACTCTTTGCTGTTCGGTTGAAGGAACATCTCGCAAATCAAGGAGACTTACACCCATTGTCGGTCGCTGAACCGTTCCGGTCTTTTCCAGATCCTTAATAATTGGCACGGCGATGTTGATTGGAATAGCGAGGCCAATTCCTTCCACTGTCGCTTCCGAGATTTTCATCGAATTGATGCCGACCAGTTGACCTGCCATATTAATAAGAGCACCCCCAGAGTTTCCGGGGTTTATGGCTGCATCGGTTTGAAGAACATCAGCTTGCCAATCGACTGTCCCGTTCTCATCGAAATCGATTGGAATCGATCTGTCCTTCCCCGATACGATACCCATCGTGACAGAACCTGCAAAACCGAGGCCAAGCGGGTTACCAATTGCAAGAACAGTTTCACCCCGCTTCAACGCATCAGAATCGCCGAAAGGAATCACTGTTTTTACATGTGCCGCATCGATTTCCACAACGGCTAAATCTGTCCACATATCACTGCCGACAAGCCTGCCGTCCACTTTTGTTCCATCATCAAATGTTATTTCAAGTCCTTGAGCGTTTTCGACAACGTGATGGTTTGTAACAATATACGCTTTGTCGCCTTCTTTCTTATAAATGACACCCGATCCACTGCCAGTCTCCCTAGTCGTTTCTGCCGAAGACCAAAAATCGCGCACTGTTTGCAAATTGGTAATGCCAACAACAGTATCTGTGACTTCGGAGACAATGTCAGTGACGTCTGTATTGATATCTACGGAAACCCGTTCACTAGACAGATTGTTTTCACCTGTCGTTTCGCTTCCGACTTGAGGTGTCACTTCTTCTTTATCGAAAGTAGAATTCATGATCAACCAGACGATGAGTCCACCGAGCAGTGCACCGAAAAGAGCTGGCAGGAATCCGCCACGACGCTTTGGCTTCGAAGGTCTTTCGCCGAATCTTGCCGGCTCTTCACGTCTTTCAGGTTCTTGGATATCCGGCCTTTCATCTTCATTGTCAGGTCTCTGATTAAACTCGTCCATTCTCCTCTCCCTTTCTATAGACAGTTACACTCACTTTACCCTAATCCGATTGTTTAAAATCAAGTTTTGTTTACCTTTAGGATATTTTCCAATTAAAAAAGCTTCACCCGAAGGCAAAGCTTTTCGACGATTATTAGACAGTGACAAGCTCTGTCGGTTTGTCCGCATCAGTATCATACAAATGTACAAATTCCCCTGATCGGATTCCGCATGCTTCCAATGTTTGCGAAACGCTCATCCTTGCAAGATCTTTCATATTGTTGTCCTTGCTCAAATGCGACAAATAGATTCTTGTTTCTTTTTGGGCTACAACTTCGCTCATTGCGACTGCGGCATCTTCATTGGAGACGTGCCCAACGTCACTCAGAATCCGGCGTTTGACGGACCATGGATAACGTCCCATTTGCAGCATACCGACATCATGATTGCTTTCAAATACGAATGCATCGGAACCCTGGATATGCCCTTTCATCCTGTCGCTCACATACCCCGTATCGGTGATAAGTGCCAGCTTACGATCCTTTTCATGGAAAACGTAAAACATTGGATCCGCAGCATCATGGGAAACTGCGAACGATTGAATATCAAGCGAGCCGAATGACATATTCGTTTCCATATTGAAGTGAAAACGCTGCTCCATCGGAATTTCGCCGACAAGCCCATTCATTGCAAGCCACGTCTTTTCATTCGCATAAATCGGTACTTTATATCGTCGCGCCAGCACACCGATCCCTTTAATATGGTCGCTATGTTCATGAGTTACGAGTATGCCATCTACATTATTCATGGAGCGGCCGATATTTTCTAACTGCTGCTCCATCCTTTTCGCACTAAGCCCTGCATCGACCAAAAAAGCATGCTCTTCGGTCTCTATATATATGGAATTGCCCGTACTGCCACTGGCGAGCACACTGAAACGCATATGAAAAACTCCTTATTCTTTTTCATCCTCAACCTCATCAAGGTCTTCCTCTTCCACCTTATCCAATTGGAAGTCTATTACTTTACCTTCAATAGCATTGATGAAATGATCCTCGATGGTGCCATCTTTTAATTCTACACGAATATTCCATGTCGGAGCAAATACTTGCTTTCCAGTCAATTGAACAAGTGATGAGTACCCCGGCGTCACTTTCAACACTTTCGAATCCTGCTTTAAATAACCGCGGGCAGCGAGCGACGCAACTGCTTCATCCTGTGTCAATACTTCTTTCTTTCTGTTATCACTTGAGAATTTTTCTAGCATCCGCTGCTCATAATAGGTTACTTCGAAGTCTTCGTTCCAATGAATCGTCAAGGTTGCATTCGGGCTATAGAAAATCGGTTCTCCATTCACTTTTTGAAAGAAAATGGCTTTCTGATCCTCTTCATCTATATCCCATAGTTCATATTCAGACCCGCTCCAAACATACTTCGTCAGAAATTCCGTGAAATAAGGTTCTCCTTTATCATTCTGGATTAGAACTTGATCGATCATGTCGGATTCGATATTTGTATGATCGACAATTGTAATAGACTGACCTTCTAGCCCTTCCAATTCATCTTCGTTGAATGATTTCACGTCAGCGGAAATGTAGGAGAAGTCATTTTTAACGACTTCTGGGACATTATACGTAATATTTTCTTGCCTCATCAAATCCTCGATTGATGTTTTTCCTGCGACCTGTACATTTTGCGCCTCAGTATGCTGTTCCAAATACAAGAAATAAAGAAATATATTCAAAATCGAAAAGACAAAGATGAAAATCGTTTTCGTCCTACTCCAATCCAATTTGCTCACCCCCGCCTTGAACAGGTGTATAGGGATTCCAATTCCCTTTGGCTAGATAAAACCAAGCAGGCTCCATTACAAAAATCCGTTTTTCCACATCATGTCTCATCGTGTATCCTGCTGTAATTTCCTCAACCGTCCCAAAATCAAGTTTCTCCATTTCCATCAGCTCGTTAGCTACGTCTATACCCGAAGGCAGCACCACCGTATTTTCATCAAACGAAAAACCGAGTTTATAGTACGGCCGGATATAACGGAAAACCCGATCTTCGCCGTAATATTGTGCAATTTCCGTCATACCTGGTGCCATACCCGGCGTCTCGCCCAAAACCGGATAACCGTGAATAAACAGTTGGAATCTTACATAACGGGAATAAGGATTTATATACGAATACCTGAACGAATCAGTCCACCCACCGTGCTCATTGATCGAGTCGATGACATCGTTCAATAAGTCAGCAGGATCTGCCTCCTTCCGGCTTAATGCCGCAGGATGAGCGAAATTCAACATTTTCGATTCCGTATTCACAACTAATAACGCATGATCGTCACCAAATTCCTCATGTTTGGCATCCACTTGGCTGCGTCGCACTGCATTCGGGTCATTGAATAAGGCATCCCGAAAACGTGTCGGGCTTATTTCTTCTTGGTAGTACGTACTTTCAATCATGTTAATTGGTTCAGTAGGGACCGCCAAATAGACCGGATCTTGGACGTTTACTTCGGTGTAGGAAGGCAGTTTTTCCCCTTCCAGCACAATTTGACGATATGATTTCATCGTATATTCAGGTGTTATTTTTCCATGATAGCGAATTCTGTTTGCACGATTGATGAAATGCGCTTCAAATGCTACGTCCTTCGGATTCCACTTGACGACAATACGATCAAAGCTGAAATCCCGGAGATTATTATCCTCTATAGGCAAAATCTCATCATAAACAGACAATGGCACTTCCCCTTGAAAATACAAAGTGAACTGGTTTGGCTGTTCGAAAAACGATTTCATCTGCGCCTTACTCATCTCAATTGGTTCATACACCATTTGAGATATTTTCCAAGTTTTCATTTCCTTCAACACATTGTTAATGATCTTTTGGTCAGTCGTTCCCTTCAGTGCTTCATCATATTTGATAACATATTTATAAGGTTTGATAATGTCCTCTACTTGCTTCCGAGAGCCGATTGAAATATCGACTGTCGGTGATTGTTCAATTGTTGCCAACTGTGGGGAATACGTCCAAATGGAAAAGGTGAATGTGACGCTCAATAGAACGAGCAATAGTAAGATGATCGATTTAATCGGCTCAATATACTTCAATCCCACTCACCTTCCTCTTGTTGTTCAAAAGGCAACGTAAAGAAAATCGTCGTTCCTTTCCCTTCTTCACTTTCTGCCCATATTTCCCCGCCATGCGCGATGATCATTTCTTTCGCAATGGCGAGTCCGAGACCCGTTCCCCCCATTGCTCTTGAACGCGCACGGTCTGCCCTATAGAATCTGTCAAAAATACGATTCACATTCGCTTTCGGAATACCCATGCCATCATCGGAAATCATCACTTTAATATATGTTCCGGATGTCGTCACACCAAAGCGGACATCCCCGCCATCCGGGGAATATTTAAGTGCATTTGAGATAATATTATCAATCACCTGTGTCATTTTATCGGTATCAATTTCAACAAAAAGATCCGCTGAAGGCAACAAACGCTTGAAATGCACGTTCTGCGACTTCGAAAATTCAAATCTCTCAATAATCGAATTGAAGAAATGATTGAATTCCACCCATTCGGTGTTCAACTCATACTCCTTGCTATCCATTCTGGAAAGCTTCAACAGGTCATTGACAAGCCGGATCATCCGCTCTGTCTCCGTCTGCGTTACGCGAAGAAAGGAAGGAGCAATTTCTTCATTCTTCCAAGCACCTTCCGCCAATGCATCCAAATAACTTCTCATCGTTGTGAGTGGTGTACGGAGCTCATGAGAGACATTTGAAACAAATTCTCTTCGCTCCATGTCTATCTTTTCTTGTTCAGTATTGTCATGAAGGACGACGATGAGCCCGTTCACGAACCCCGTCTCCCTCTGCGTCACCGAAAAGGTTGCCCGTAGGATGTAAGGCTCCTTCTCTGTACTGAAGTCGAGCGCAATCGAATCCTTCACTTGAATCAGGTCTTCAAACGTATACTCTTGCTCCAATCCTAAAATGCTTGCAATCGGACGGTTCAATACTAGATCACGCGTCATCCGCAGCATCATGAGTGCAGAGTCGTTAATGAGGCTCACTCTGCCTTTACGATCCGTTGAAATGACGCCGTCCGTCATATTTTCAAGGACTGAGGCGAGCTTTCTTTGCTCACTTTCCGTAGTTGACTGCGACTCTTGGAGCTGATTCGTCAAATGGTTAAAGGCGATGGCAAGCTGCCCCATTTCGTCATCCCCGTATACATGGACCTTCCTTGAAAAGTTCCCTTGCGCCATCGCTTGCGCCTGGCGTCTCATATCCGAAATCGGCCGAGTGAATGTCCGGGCAATGAAGATGCCGATGATGATCGTGAATGTAAGGGATACCGCTACCCCACCGGCTAATATTTGATTGATTTCATTTATCTGCTTGAACACTTTTTGGATGTTGGCAGTTACATATAAAGCGCCGACAACTTCCATATTATTGTTCATTATCGGCGTAACGCGCACCATTACGCGTTTATTTGTAGTCGGGTCATAGTTAATAGTCTCATAAAATGTTTCTGAGGAGATGGATCTCCTTACACTGTCCTCCATCGATCGCTGGCCAACCAACGATTGATTACCTAATTCGGAAGTAGCCAAAATACGATACTTTGAGTTGATGACCCGAATTTCATTAATATCTTCCGATGTAAATCCCGAAAGGACGGACCGCAAGCTCTGCTCAATTGAAGGTTCTTCCGGTGGCCGGTCTTTTATCATTTCTTCACGGACACTGAATTCCACTAGATTCATCCTGTCCCTGACAGAATTCGTGAAGTTTGTCTTTAACGTTTCTTCAAGCTCCCTCGCGAAATAAAGACCGATGATCTGCATCGCTACAAGGATGAGCATAATATAGATAAGGACGAATTTTACGTGGATGGATCGAAAAAATCCGACTTTCTGCATTGTCCTTACTCCTGTTCCGGATCACGCAAATAGTAACCGACTCCACGTCTTGTCACAATCCACGTCGGGTGGCTTGGAGTGTCCTCAATTTTTTCGCGTAGGCGGCGTATTGTAACGTCCACTGTCCGCACATCCCCAAAATAATCATAGCCCCATACTGTCTGCAATAAATGCTCCCTCGTCATGACTTGTCCGATATGCTTTGCTAAATAATGCAGCAGTTCAAACTCACGGTGCGTAAGTTCAATCGACTCTCCGCGTTTTTGGACCAAATAAGCATCTGGCTGAATGACGAGCACTCCGACCGTAATTTCATTTGTCGCATCTTCCTGCTCATCGGACAATGTTTTGGAGTGCCGGCGCAAGTTTGCCTTCACGCGAGCAATCAATTCACGTGTTCCGAATGGTTTCGTCACATAATCATCCGCTCCAAGTTCCAGCCCAAGCACTTTATCAATTTCTGAGTCCTTCGCTGTTAGCATAATGATCGGAAAATCATATTTCTTCCTGACCTCTCTACACACTTCCATGCCATCGCGCTTCGGAAGCATAATATCGAGCAACATAATATCCGGCTGTACTTCTTCCACTTTCTCAAGAGCTTCTTCGCCGTCATAAGCGCAATGGACGATAAAGCCTTCCTTCTTCAAATTAAACTCCAATATATCTGCTATCGGTTTTTCATCATCTACGACTAAGATCGTTTTATTTTGCATAATTCATTCCCTTTCCCGCCACTGTGGCGCCAACTTATGATCAAATAGGTTCAACTTCTTGTTTAACTTGCAACTTGCATTGATCGATTGTACGGCATTCATTATATATTCTATCTCTTCCGCGATAAACCTTCTGCTCTAGCCTGTACAAAATTAGAAAAAGAGACGGCAACAGAATACTGTAGCGTCTCCATTCCTTACTCTTTATCTTAACACACTCAAAGGATTGATATTGGAACCGTTCTTGAACACTTCAAAATGCAAATGCATGCCTGTAGATCGCCCTGTAGATCCCATGACACCGATTTTAGAGCCTTGCGGTACTGTTTGTCCCACTTTAACTTCGATCGACGACAGATGGGCGTATAACGTCTTATAACCATTGTTATGCGTAATGATAATACGGTTTCCGTATGTACCATGATGACCGACGTCCGTTACGACTCCATTATCTGAAGCAAAAATTGAACGTGATGATGGACGTGCGATGTCAATGCCTTGGTGCACCCTGCCCCATCGTTTCCCCATTTGGCTCGATACATATCCGCCGTCAGCCGGCCACTTGAAGGTTCCTGTTCCACGTGAAGGGATCACTTTTGTACCGACGACTGTCACTTCATGGACAGGTTCTTCCAGTACATGTTCCTCTGCAACGGATTTTCCAACAACTTTCCCATTCTTTTTACGGATCAAGTGCGTGACAGACTTCTTGCCATCCGTTCCTTTTTGCTTAATTTTCTTTTCACCTTTAAATTCCGATTCATCTTTCTCGGTGAGTTTCTTGAACTGAATCGGGGCTATCTCTTTAGATTCATAGTGTGCTTCCACTTCTATGTAAGGTTCGAGAGCCGTCACGTTAAGCTCTTGTCCAATTTGAAGAACTGTATCTTCTGTAATCCCCGGATTGATTTCCATCAGTTTTGATGTCGACATATTGTGCGCACTCGCGATTTTCCCTAATACGTCACCTTCCTGGATTGCGTATTTCTTCTCTTCCAATGTGCCTTTATTCAACAAGGACATTGCCTCTTCTACGCTTCGTACTTCATCAGGTGCCGTTTGTCCTTCAGTCGCCTGTATACTCGCACTGAATTGAATGTTCGCGAGTCTTGTTTCATTTTCCTTTAACGGTGGTAAAGGTTCAGTAGATTGTTGGCGGGCTTCGAATTCTGCAAGCTCCTCTTCGGTAACTGTTTGCAATGTCAGCTCTTGGATCACTTCTTCATAATCGGCCATGTCTTTGACGAAGAATGCAGTCTCTTCATCAATTTGGACACCGATCGCTTCCGCCTCCACGGTAAGCATGTCCTGAAGTTTTTCGAGGATCTGTTCATCGTCTGTTCCTACCGTAAAGACTTTTTCCGGAACGACAGACAATTCAGTTCCGATGGTCAATGGGAGACCTTCATATTCGGAGGCCGCTTTTTCCAATTCCTCTTGTTTGAGCTGTTCGATCTTTTTCTCATCGGATACCATTCCTACATAATTTTTGTCCGAGTAAACATGGTATATGGTATGGATTGTTGAGTTTTCCTCTTTTGCTAGGGCAAAACCAGAACTGATGCCTGCCCCAGTAAGCAGCATCGTAATGATGCCTACCTTTTGGACTTTTTTATATATGTTACTTCTATTCTTTTGTTCGTTCATACTGTCTTTCTTGAAAAACATCGTTTCGTACTCCCTCCGACTGGCAACTGCTACAAGAAGCCTATCATCCTGAAAGATTTTTACGCTTCTTCAATTTATCATATCTGCTAAGTTGCTTGTGAATTTACAAGCATTTGTAATGAACTTGTAGTATTGCAACCAATTATTCCTTATTTCTTTCCAATTGTTAGTAATAAATAAGGAGTTGCTACTTCGCGATAATAGTCCTATATATGCCAAAAAACCTTGATTCACCATTGTTAGGTGAATCAAGGCTTTTTCTGTATCTATTACTGATAGGATGGAGCTTCGTGTTGGCTCCAGTCAATGTTGAGGAACTTATTGAATTCCTTCGCAAAAGCTAAGGTGACTGTACCGGTTGGGCCGTTCCGCTGCTTCGCTATAATAATCTCGATCATATTCTGGTTCTCTGTTTCTTTATCATAGTAATCTTCCCGATAAAGGAAAGAGACGATATCCGCATCTTGCTCGATACTTCCTGATTCCCTCAAGTCGGACATCATCGGCCGCTTGTCTTGACGTTGTTCTACGCCACGGGAAAGCTGGGAGAGCGCGATGACTGGAATTTTCAATTCACGCGCCAGCGCTTTTAAAGAACGAGAGATTTCGGATACTTCCTGTTGGCGGTTCTCACCAGAACGGCCGCTTCCCATAATGAGCTGCAAATAATCGATCATGATCATGCCCAGACCATGCTCCTGCTGGAGACGGCGGCATTTAGAACGGATTTCGTTAATTCGGATGCCGGGTGAGTCGTCAATGAAGATACCGGCATTGGATAGACTTCCCATTGCCATCGTCAGTTTCCGCCAATCCTCAGCTTCCAAATTCCCTGTCCGCATCACTTGCGCATCAATATTCCCTTCCGCGCAAAGCATACGCATGACGAGTTGTTCCGCGCCCATCTCCAAACTGAAAATCGCGACGTTTTCTCCCGCCTTCGTCGCAACGTTTTGCGCCACGTTTAGGGCGAACGCCGTTTTACCAACGGAAGGACGGGCCGCTACAATAATGAGGTCATTTCGCTGAAATCCAGCCGTAATTTTGTCGAGGTCACGGAATCCAGTTGGAATACCTGTCACTTCTCCTTTTCTCGTATGGAGAATCTCGATATTGTCATATGTTTCCACAAGTACATCTTTAATGTGCTTGAAATCACCGGCATTTTTCCTACTGGATACTTCCATGATCCTTTTTTCTGCTTCGGAAAGGACCGCTTCGACTTCATCCTCTTTCGTAAAACCTTCTTCGACAATATTGGTTGCTACGCGGATGAGTCGTCTCAGAAGCGACTTCTCTTCGACTATCTTGGCATAATACTCGATATTCGCTGCTGTCGGGACAGCATTTGCAACTTCGGTTAAATATGAAATACCACCGACGTCTTCCAATTCCTTCTTCGCGGAAAGCTCTTCTGTTACCGTAACGACGTCAATCGGTTGTCCCCTATCGCTCAGGATCTGCATTGTGTCGAATATTTTTTCATGAGCTGTTCTGTAAAAGTCTTCGGGACGAAGAATCTCTGAAGCAGTGATTAATGCTTCAGGCTGTAAGAAAATCGCTCCAATGACTGATTGTTCGGCTTCGTTATTATGCGGGGGGACACGATCATACATCTGGTCCATCTTTATCGCTCCCTATCATTCTTCAGTTACATGGACTTTAAGCGTAGCTGTAACTTCTGGGTGCAGTTTGATCGGCACATTTGTATATCCGAGCGCCCGTATCGCATCAGGCAGTTCCATCTTACGGCGATCCACTTTGATTTTATGAGTTTTCTCAAGAGCATCGGCAATCTGCTTAGTCGTAATCGATCCGAATAGACGTCCGCCTTCGCCGGATTTCGCTTTCATTTCCACAGTTTTCTCGTCAATAACTTCTTTTAGTTTTTTAGCTTCAGCCAATTCTGCCGCCGCGTCTTTTTGAGCACGCTTTTTCTGACCTTCGAGTTGGCTTAAGTTTGCAGGTGTCGCTTCAATAGCCAATTTGTTTTTCAACAGGTAGTTTTGTGCATAGCCTACAGAGACTTCCTTCACTTCGCCTTTTTTACCTTTGCCTTTAACGTCTTTCAAAAAAATAACTTTCATCGTCAATTTCCCCTTTCCAATTTATCTTCTATAGCGGATTTCAATAAATGAACCGCTTCTTCTATCGTTTCCACTTCAAGCTGGCAAGCTGCATTCGTCAAATGCCCGCCGCCTCCAAGCTCCTCCATGACGAGCTGTACATTCAGCTCTCCAAGTGATCTTGCACTAATTCCAATTTTCCCATCCGAACGAGAAGCGATGACAAACGAGGCGATGACTCCTTGCATCGTCAGAAGGATGTCAGCAGTCTGTGCAATCAGCACCGAGCTATAGATGATGCCTTCTTCACCTTTTGCAATCGCGATGCCTGAAGAAGTAAGCTCAACCGTTTCAATCAATTTCGACCGCTGGATGTAGGTGTCGATATCTTCCTTCAGCAGCCTCTGCACTAATACTGTATCGGCACCATTTGTCCGTAAATAGGAAGCCGCCTCGAACGTCCTCGACCCTGTTCGCAATGTAAAACTTTTCGTATCAACGACTATTCCTGCTAGCAGGGCAGTTGACTCAAGCATCGTCAGTTTTTCATGCTTTGGCTGGTATTCTACAAGCTCTGTAACAAGCTCGGCTGTAGAAGATGCGTACGGTTCCATATAGACGAGCATCGTGTTATTAATGAACTCCTCACCACGTCTATGATGGTCGATAACGACAACCTTTTCGGCTTTTTCGATCAACCGCTCATCAATGACCATACTCGGCTTATGCGTATCAACGATCACAAGAAGGGATTTTTCGGTCAACATCAATAATGCTGTTTCTGGATCGACAAATTGAGAAAAAAGTTCTTCATCCCTTTTGATTTCTTCCATTAGGCGAGTCACACTTGCATCCAATTCATCAAAATTAAGGACGACATGACCTTCCAAATTGTTCATCCTTGCCATCTTCCGCACTCCAATGGAAGCACCAATCGCGTCCATATCCGGCATCTTATGGCCCATAATAAGAACTTTATCACTGCCTTGAATCAAATCTCGTAAAGCATGCGAGATGACCCTAGCACGTACACGGGTCCTCTTTTCCACCGGATTTGTCTTGCCTCCGAAAAATTTAAGTTTACCGTCTTTGTGCTTAATGGCGACCTGATCGCCTCCGCGTCCGAGCACAAGATCCAAACTCGATTGCGCCAGCTCTCCAAGCTCTGTCAGTGAGGCGGAGCCAGTACCGACACCTATGCTAAGTGTCAAGCTTGCATTCTGCTTTGCGGTCCTTTCTCGTATATCATCCAATATCGTAAATTTCGCCGTTTCCAAATTGGAAAGGATTGCTTCATTGAATACTGCCAAGAAACGATCAGATGCAATCCTTTTTACAAAAATACCGTTATCCATCGCCCATTGATTCACGAGTGATGTAACAAGTGAATTAAGATTGCTTCGTGTCTGGTCATCCATCGTCTGGGCTAGCTCGTCATAATTGTCGATGAGCATAACTCCGAGTACAGTACGGTCTTGGTAATAAAGCGATTCGATTTCTACTTTTTCAGTGACATCGAATAAGTAAATCAGTTTTTCCTCAGCCCTGTAAATGACTTGATAAGTGGAACCTCCGAATTTCAAAGTCGTCTTTTGCTCATCATTTTTAAGAACGGATTGAAATGTATCAGATAGCTGAAACAATTCCTCTCCAATCAACGTCTCTTTATCAAAGATATTGACAGCATAGGGATTTGCCCATTCAATGATCTGTTTTTCATTAAAAAGGATAATGGCGATCGGCAATTCGAGCAATGCCTCTTCCCCGACCTTTTTCAGCCGGTAGGATAGAGATTCGATATGCTTCTCTGTTTCCACATATGTCTGCTCTTCAAGCTTCCAGGCGATGCCTATGGCTATTGTAAAAGGAATCGTAAATAAAAGGCCACCCCAGAAGTTTGAAAGTAACAAAAGGACGGCCGCTATCAATCCAAGGAGAGATATGACAGTCAGTGGATATCGGATAACTCTTCTTCTATAAAATGACCTCATTGTCTCATCCCCTTACTTCAAGTTGTCTTTTCCGATCCAAGCACGGATATTCACGCCTATATCAAGTATGCCAAGAAGTGTGGTTATTGGACTGAAAAGCAATGCAAAAATCGTAGCGAACACCGTGGCAACTGTCGGCAGTTTCATTTTGTACATGAAGTATTGAACTAATGCCAGCCCTTGTAATAGCAAAAGGACACGCAATATGATCGTCGCATTGACATATAGCAAAAAAGCCGAGGATTCAGGTTTCAAATCCATTATATAAGGGAGCAGAATAATGAGCCCATAGATGAAAATGGTAATGACGGGCAGTTTCATTTCCCTGAATGGCGAAAATTTAGGTACTGGATGACCAAGTCTCCTCAGTACTTCGAAATTTGGAATGACCATGATGAACGCAAACATATACACCGATAGAATAAAAATGGCAGGAATAGCAGATCGATACATCGTAAATGCTTCTTCCACTATTTTTTCATAGCTTTCCGGCAATGCACCAAAATTTGCGAGAGATGCCTTGAATTGCATTTCCATCTCTTTCAGCATAGCCATCAGACTATCAATAGCATTAATTTCGAAAACAAGTGCAACTATCAGATAAACCAATACGCCTGTCAGGATGAAAAAGAGTCCTGTTGCCATGAACGTGTAAAGCTTTGATTTTCCTAGAAGCACCGATTCCGCGATCAGAAAGCCGAGCAATCCAAATACCACGGCAAAAGGCACTAATAAAATGCCCCCGACGACGAGGGACAAAATACTGCCTGCAAGTGCAACGAAAATCGTCGAGCTCCTATCATAACGAAGCCGATAAAGGATAATCGGCAACGGGATGAAAATCAGTATGATGCTTCCGAGAAGAGGGATATATAGAGCACCCGCCAGCAGAATCGTGAACAATGCGAGCATCATCGCACCGTATGTTATTTTTCGAGATTGGTCCTGCATCATTCAGTTCCTCCGTCCAGTCAATGGACTTAGTATTGTCTAACTCCTCATATGTAATGAGTCCTTATAATTGTATCATGATTACTACCGATTAACCAAAGGACAGAACGGATCCCCTACATTGAATAAAATGTATATTTCCCAGGAAACGCATAAATTGCCCAATAAAAAAACCACCTTGGGACCGGGAATGCCGGTATCACAAGGCGGTTTTAAAAAGTATAATTATCTTTCTTCCGAAACGAACGGAAGAAGTGCCATAATACGAGCACGTTTAATAGCAGACGTTAATTTACGTTGATATTTTGCGCTTGTACCAGTTACACGGCGAGGCAAGATTTTTCCACGTTCAGAAACGAATTTCTTAAGTAGATCAGTATCTTTGTAATCGATATGTGTAATATTATTCGATGTAAAATAGCAGACCTTACGACGTCTGCGACCTCCACGGCGTGGTGCCATATCGCTTTCCCTCCTTACTTGACTACGTTACTGGCAATCATTCATCAGAACGGCAAATCGTCATCCGACACTTCAATCGGCCCGCTGCCCATCGAGAATGGATCATTGTCAGTACGTGTATAATTTTGTTGTTGTGCTGGTTGTTGATATTGCTGGTTCGGCTGCTGATTCTGATAATAAGGTTGTTCGTTCTGTGGTGCTCCACCATAAGCAGCTCCAGATCTCTCAGCATTTGCACTGCGTGGCTCAAGGAACTGCACGCTGTCCGCTACGACTTCTGTCATGAAGACACGTTTGCCGTCTTGTCCATCGAAGCTGCTCGTTTGGATACGACCTTCGATACCAGCAAGACTTCCTTTACGTAAAAAGTTCGCAGTGTTTTCCGCCTGTTTTCTCCAAGTGACACAGTTGATGAAATCAGCTTCACGCTCGCCTGACTGGCTTGAGAATGTCCGATTCACTGCTAGCGTAAAGCGCGTTACCGCGATTCCGCTCTGTGTGTACTTGAGTTCAGGATCTTTTGTCAATCGGCCAACTAAAACGACACGGTTAATCATCAGAATGCAACCTCCCTCATCATTTTCAAGTTTCACCTTTTAACAAGGTACTGCATTTCGTTCTTATATGGATTAGTTGTCGAGACGAACAGCCATATGACGAATGATATCTTCATTGATGTTCGCAAGACGTGTAAATTCATCGATTGCTTCAATACCTGCGTTAGCTGTCACCAATTGGTAGTAGCCTTCACGCAAGTCGTCGATTTCGTATGCAAGACGACGCTTGCCCCACTCTTTCGACTCGATGATTTCCGCTCCGTTAGAAGTAAGGATGTCATCGAAACGTGTGATCAATGCTTTTTTCGCTTCATCTTCCAATGTTGGACGGATGATGTACATAATTTCGTACTTTCTCATCTTTAGTCACCTCCTTATGGACTTTGGCCCACTTGTTACGGCGGGCAAGGAGTAAGTAATTTTTATTACTCACATCATCATATTTTAACATGATGTCTGTAGACAATCAACTATTAAATATGAATAAGATATGAGCAGTTGCTTTCCGTTCCAGCGCTCGCTTTCCGTGGGCGTCGCCTCAGTCTCCTCGTCCGCTCATTCTTCGCTTCCTGCGGGGTCTTCGACTGACGCTTTTCCCACAGGAGTCTCGCGCTTCCACTCCAAGCCTCTGCAGCTTATTAAATGGCAAGTAAAGCTAAATAAATTGTGTATAATTATAATGAGGGGTGATTTAATTGGATAATTCATCCGAGCCGGATAAAATCATTGAGATTGATTTGCCTAAGGTGGCGAAGCGGGGATTAATGCTAACTTTTTTGAGTCTTATTGGATTGATCATTTTAAGGATGTTGATTGAGGGGGAATTTACTTTCTCAATCAACATTTGGAGTGTTTTGTTTTTTGTAGTTGGTTATGTAGTTTTGATTGTCCTTCATGAGCTTTTTCATCTGCTTGGTTTCCGGGTGTTTGGCAAGGTGCCTTGGAAGAGCATGGTTGTTGGGATGAATCTCAAGTTGGGGATTGCTTATGCTACGACGGATCGCCTAATGACGAACAAGGCTATCCGGAAAGCGTTATTGCTTCCTTTTTGGACGACTGGTGTAGTGCCTGCCATTATTGGACTGGCATTCGGAAATGGAATCTGGCTGACTTTGGCCGCTTTTCTGATAGGTGGTGCTGCTGGTGATTTCGCCATGCATAAGGAATTGAAAAAACTTCCGGATGATTGGCTTGTGAAAGACGATCCCGAGGAGCCAAAGTTGTACTTATTTGAGCCAGGACGCAATATACAGTAAAACAACCGGAAAAGGATATCCCTTCTCCGGTTGTTTTTCATTTGCTTACACGTTAAATCTAAACAACATAACGTCCCCGTCTTGGACGATGTATTCTTTTCCTTCAAGACGGACTTTGCCTGCTTCTTTTGCAGCTGCCATAGATCCGGCTTCCACAAGTGCATCATACGAAACAGTTTCTGCACGGATGAAACCACGTTCGAAGTCCGTATGGATAACGCCCGCACATTGGGGTGCTTTCATCCCTTTTCGGAATGTCCATGCACGGACTTCTTGAACGCCTGCCGTGAAGTATGTCGCAAGTCCCAACAAATGATATGAAGCTTTGATCAGTTGATCAAGACCGGATTCCTTGATGCCTAGTTCTTCTAGGAACATAGCCTTTTCTTCATCATCAAGTTCAGCCATTTCTTCCTCAACTTTTGCACTGACTACAATTACTTCGGCATTGTCCTTCTTGGCAAAGTCGCGAACCATTTTGACATATTCGTTCTCTTCCGCATTCGCAATTTCATCTTCTGAAACGTTTGCAACGTAAAGCATCGGCTTGATTGTAAGTAGGTGCATCCCTTTAATAAGTTGAAATTCTTCCGGTGTCAGTTCGACGGAACGGGCAGGCTTTTCATTCTCGAATGCTTCTTTCAGTTTAAGCAACACAGGCTCTTCAGCCATCGAATCTTTGTCTTTCTGCTTCGCCATTTTGGATACGCGTGTTAAACGCTTGTCCACGCTTTCCATGTCAGCGAGGATGAGTTCCAAGTTGATGACTTCGATGTCGTCAATTGGATTCACCTTTCCAGATACGTGTGTAATATTTTCATCGTCGAAGCAACGAACAACTTGACAAATCGCATCAACCTCACGGATATGAGATAGGAACTTATTTCCTAACCCTTCTCCTTTGCTCGCCCCTTCTACAATTCCTGCGATATCTGTAAATTCAAAAGCTGTCGGTACTGTCTTTTTCGGTACAACAAGCTCCGTCAATTTTTGAAGCCTTTCATCAGGCACTTCTACAATTCCAACATTTGGATCAATCGTACAGAATGGATAGTTGGCAGCTTCTGCTCCCGCCTTTGTAATTGCGTTGAATAGAGTCGACTTCCCAACGTTTGGCAAACCGACGATACCAGCTGTTAACGCCATATATTTCCCAACCTTTCATATAGGTCAATTTCATAATCATCATTGCAACTCTTCTATTATAAGAATTGTTGGCGTTCCTGTCTAATTTTGCTCAGTTTCCGCCTTAACCAGCACTTTTTTCATCTTCTTAGCAAACTCATTGCGTGGAATCATGACACTATGGCCGCATCCCTCACATTTTATCCGAATGTCGGCGCCCATCCGTATTATTTTCCATGCATTCGTTCCACATGGATGCGGTTTTTTCATTTCCACAACATCTTTCAATTGAAACTCTTTTTCCACTTACCATTTCACTCCTTCCCTTTTCTTTACGCGTTATTGAATGATTTTGAAACAAGGGTAGGATATGGGATTTCCATTCCTTCCCTTTCCAAATGCTTTTTGATCCCCATGCTTATGTTTCTCGCAATATCGAAATGACGCATTGGCAGCGTTTCGACGATAATTCTTTCAATGACGGCATCCTCTGTAAAGTCATGCGCTCCAATCAATTTCGGTTTTCCTAGTAAGTCCAGATTGTCTTTGCTCATTGATTCGAGATATGCATCAATCGACTTTTCTACTTTCTCAATGCCAAGTTCAAATGGAATAGTGACATCTACAATGGCCAAAGAGTTTTTCAATGAATAATTGATGACTTGAGCAATTGTTCCATTCGGTAAAATGAAAAGCTCACCTGTGAAGTTTTTGATTTTCGTTGTCCGCAGTCCGATCTCTTCCACAGTACCTTCTGCAGTGCCAATTTTGACGTAATCACCAACAGAAAACTGATCTTCAAAAAGGATGAAAAATCCTGAGATGACATCTTTCACGAGGCTCTGTGCGCCAAAGCCAACAGCTAGTCCTAGTACCCCTGCTCCAGCAAGAAGTCCCTTCACATCAATATTAAACTCTTGAAGAATTGCCAAAATTGCGGAAAAAGAAATTACATAACTGAGCGTGTTCTCGAGCAGTTTAAGCAATGTCTGTTCCCGACGCTCTTCTTTTCGAATGGGACCTTTTAACTTGATCTTAAAAATCCTTCGAATAATATACTTGCCAACATGGATGACAAGTACAGAGATGGCGATGATAAAGACAATTTTAATGAAGAGCTCTATAAAAGAAAACCATGTATCTTCAGAGAATATGAACTTACGAACTTTCTCTGACTCCTCGTCAAATAATAGTTTCCTTATAAGTTCTTTTAGCGATTCTGTCATCCGCATCATACCTTTCCGTATAAATCCTCATGTAGCGGCGTATACTTCTACACAATCAATTAATGGAATACTAAATTCAGAATGGAGTTTTGTCATGCACACAGCACTTTCTACTGATTATGATTATCGTATTCATTATAATGAAACAGGTGCTGTTTGGAAGCTCAGCACATATTTTCTTGAACATCTTCCTTTTCATCAAGACTCTTTAACTTTCTTTTGCATTGGAACTGATCGATCTACGGGTGATGCATTAGGTCCGTTAACTGGTTCTCATTTGTCAGAATCTTTACTTTTTCCATTTCAAGTTGTCGGAACACTAGAAAAGCCATTGCATGCTCTTAATTTACAACAACAATTAGATGAGCGCTTAGCGATGAACCCCTCCCCTTACATCGTTGCAATTGATGCATGTTTAGGAAGAAGCGATTCCATCGGTCATTTACTTTTCAATCAAGGACCTCTCTATCCTGGCAAAGCGGTTGGAAAAGAGTTGCCTCCAGTAGGTAATTTGTCTATCAAAGGAGTTGTCAATATATCTGGATTTATGGAACAGGCTGTCCTGCAAAGCACAAGATTGCATCTTCCATTTGAGATGAGCCGAATCATTTCCCGTTCCCTTCAACTAGCCTACGGTCGTTTTAAAACAGGAAATGAACGATTGTTACAATGATGCCAACGATGACGATTCCCGGAATAAGATTTGCCACCCGGATTTTTGTAATCCCAATTAGGTTCAATCCAATTCCAATAATCATTAAACCGCCTGTAGCAGTCACTTCGGAAATGAAAAATTGTAACAACTCATCTGGAATAAAGCGGCTAATTTGCGTTGAAAATACTGTAATAAGACCTTGGTAAAAGAATACTGGAACTGCCGCAATCATAACGCCGATACCAAGTGTGGAACTAAGAATGACAGAGGTAAATCCATCAATTATCCCCTTCATGATCAATACATCATGGTCATTGCGCAATCCGCTGTCTATCGCTCCGATAATAGCCATTGAACCGACGACGAAGATAAGAGTTGCCGTGACAAAACCTTGAGCGATACCAGGTCCTTCTTTTTTGGAAGGCAGTTTTAACTCAATCCATTTCCCCAGTGCATTGATTTTATCATCAAGATTCATCCATTCCCCAACGATTGCACCTAAAACAATGCTAATGATGACAATTAATATTTGAGTACTTTCAAATGTCATTTGGATGCCAATCGCTGCGACCGCCAAGCCGATTCCATACATAACGGTCTCTTTCATCCGTTCTGGAATGTTATATAGAAAACGGCCAAGCATAGCTCCTACTATTATTAACAAGGCGTTTATAATCGAACCGAATAAAATCATTGTTTTTCACTTCCATCTGCTAAAAATAATACCTATTTTGCGATATGCAAAATAGGTACAGGCTCATTCGTTCAATAGATCCAAGATTCTTTCAAGATCCTCTTCTGTGAAAAACTCGATCTCGATTTTACCTTTGTTTTTCGATTTCTTTATCGTCACATTTGTTCCAAAATACTCCCTTAAGTGCGACTCTTGCTCTTCTAAGAAAATGTTTTTCTTTTCTGGCTTTGTTTCACGTGGAACATCTTCGTTAATTCGATGGACTAACTTTTCCAGTTGTCGGACATTCAAGCCTTCGCTAATTGTCTTTTCAGCAATTAACAGAATTTGTTCTTTCTTCCGAAGTCCAAGTAATGTACGACCGTGTCCCATTGAAAGTTTCCCATCTGTAATCATCTTCCGCACTTTTTCAGGTAAACTTAGCAATCGGACATGGTTTGCAATATGGGGACGGCTTTTCCCTAATCGAAATGCAAGTTGCTCCTGCGTAAGACTAAGATTATCCATCAACTTTTGATATGCTTCCGCTTCCTCGATTGGCGTCAGATCTTCGCGTTGCAAGTTTTCAAGGATTGCCATTTCCATTGATTCTTCATCTGTCAGTTGGCGAACGACTGCCGGAATTTCTACTAATCCTGCCATCTTGGCTGCCCTAAAACGTCTTTCTCCTACTACAATTTCATATATCGTCCCTACTTTTCGGACAATGATCGGTTGTAAAATCCCATGTTCTTTAATTGATTCGCTTAATTCTTGAATTGCATTCTCATCAAAAATTTTCCTTGGCTGATATGGATTCACTTTAATGCTTTTCAATCGGACATTCTCGATTGACTCTGCTTTTGTCAAAGACTCATCTGGAAATAAAGCATTCAATCCTTTACCAAGACCTTTAGCCATTGTGCACCACTTCCTTTGCCAGCTCTAAATATACTTCCGCGCCCCTCGATCTTGAATCATAAATGATGATCGGCTCTCCGTGGCTTGGCGCTTCACTTAGTCGAACATTTCGTGGAATGATCGTTCCGTACACTTTATCTTGAAAATACTTCTTCACTTCTTCAATGACTTGAATTCCCAAATTTGTCCTCGCATCGAACATTGTTAATAAAACGCCATCAATTGTAAGTCCTTCATTCAAATGCTTTTGGACAAGCCTGATTGTACTAAGCAATTGGCTCAATCCTTCCAAAGCGTAATATTCACATTGGACCGGAATGATGACAGAATCTGCAGCGGTTAATGAGTTAATTGTCAATAACCCTAACGATGGCGGGCAATCAATAATAATATAATCATACAATTCTTTTGCTTCTTGAATCGCATGTTTCATTCGTACTTCCCTTGAAATGGTTGAAACTAATTCGATTTCCGCACCTGCCAATGAAATGGTTGCTGGTACGATATCGAGGTTTCCATCTTCGTATGGTGAATGACTTCCTGTATGTGGACATCATCGATTAACATATCGTAAATACATTGATGTACGTCTCCTTTATTGACCCCTACCCCGCTCGTTGCATTTCCTTGTGGATCTGCATCTATCAACAAAACCTTTTTGCCGATATGTGCAAGGCAAGCACTAAGATTTACCGAAGTGGTTGTCTTACCAACTCCTCCTTTTTGATTGGCAATGGCTATAATTTTACCCACACTTGCACCTGCTTTCTCACTCATCTATCAAAAAGTTTTCTTCAATAATGAATAGATTCATTCTTTTTCAGTTACTCTTTACTAGTTTATCAAAAAATCGTTCGTCATGGTAATGTATAGCGCAAAAAAACTCCTGCTTCAGTCAAGCAAGAGTCATCTCGCACTCATTACGAGAATACTATGTTGTTTTTTATTTCTTTTTAGGTATTTTAACAGTGATTGTGTAGAAATCCTCTGTATCTTCTTCTTCTGTTTTTACGTCAATTCCACTTTTCGTAACTAGCGCCAATGACTGCCGAATTGTATTCAATGCAATTCGTACGTCTTTGCTGACCGATTTCCTTTTGACAACTTGCTTTTTTCCCTTCTCTTCTTCAACGGGGTTCAAGGCTTGCTGAATTCTATCTTCCAATTGCTTTACATTGAGCTGTTCCTCAATCGCCATCTTGAATAGCTTATGCTGCAATTCCGCATCCTTAACAGAAATCAAAGCCCTTGCATGTCTTTCGGATATTTCCTTTGAAAGAATACTATTTTTGATATCGTCAGGTAGTTTCAATAAACGCAGCTTATTGGCAACTGTTGATTGACCCTTCCCAAGCCTTTGCGCTAAAGCTTCTTGCGTTAAACCATGCAATTCAAGTAATTTTTCATATGCATACGCTTCTTCGATTGCCGTTAATTCCTCACGCTGCAAGTTTTCAATCAAAGCAATGGAAGCTGTTTCTTTGTCATCGAGATCGCGAATGATGGCCGGTACTTCTTCCCAACCTAATTTTTTCATTGCTCGGAATCTTCGTTCACCTGCAATGATTTCATAACCATCGTCGCTTTTCCTGATAACAATCGGTTGAATGACTCCGTGTGTGTGAATTGTTCGGGCAAGTTCTTCAATTTTTTCTTCGGAAAAAATAGTACGAGGTTGATATTTATTTGGTTTAATTAAATCTATCTTTACTTGATCAACTTTCTCTTGTGGAGTTTTATCTATGTTCTGTAAATCAGGTTCTTTTTCTCCACTACCAAAAAACCGTGAAAACGTGTTTTTCATCGCCGGCACCCACCTTTACAAAACTGCTCATCGTTAATAGCTATTTCGTCATATCTATTATATATCCTCTTTATTACTTATTAAAGAGTAGAATTCTATAAGATTACAATACTATAACTTATATTACTAGTCTCTGTAATAAAAAGGTTGTGTAAAGACAGGTGCAATGTTTAAAAGAGCACCTGCCTTCCAATCTCCTTTGAACCAAAAATCAGGATAATGAGATATTGTTTCACGTGAAACAATTATTTAAGTGGTGTTTTATTTGGGATGCCGGGCTTTCGAGGGTATTTCTTAGGTGTTTTTTTCACTTTATTCAAAATGAATATATTTCTTTCACTTTCCTCCATAGGTAAACTAAAAGAAAATTTCTCGACGAGTTCAGCTCCAAGTATATTGATTGCTTTTTTTGCGTCTTGCAATTCCTCTTCCGCAGCTGCACCTTTCATGGATATGAAAATTCCTCCCTCTTTCACAAGAGGCAGACAAAGTTCCGAAAGGACAGATAAACGGGCAACGGCGCGGGCAGTTACAATATCAAATTGCTCACGGTATTTCGGATTTTGACCGAAATCTTCTGCTCTTGAATGAATGAAATGTACATTATCAAGTTCAAGTTCTTTAGCGAGTTCAGTCAAAAAGGTAATTCTTTTGTTTAGAGAGTCTACAATCGTAACGGTTACATCCGGGAAGCAGATTTTTAAAGGAATACTCGGAAATCCTGCTCCTGCCCCTACATCACAAATAGACTTATTTCCTGTCAAATCTGTGTAAAACGCTGCAGTGATGGAATCATAAAAATGTTTTAGATAAACAGATGGTGCATCCGTTATTGCCGTTAAATTCATTTTTTCATTCCACTCAACTAACATTTGGAAATATTTTCCGAATTGATGAAGCTGATGATCCGAGAGACTTATTCCCTGCTCTTTCAATGCTTCGATAAATTGTTCTTCGTTCACCTTGGATCCTCCTTCTAAAAAAAGACTGATGCGGACTTATCCCACATCAGTCACATAATGTTAACCAGTAATTTTTGCAATTTTCCCTTGCTCGATATAAACGAGCAAAATTGATATATCTGCTGGGTTTACACCGGAAATCCTTGATGCTTGCGCAATGGATAACGGTCTGACAGCGGAGAGATTTGCTTTCGCCTCTTTGGCGATGCCTGTAATAGCATTGTAATCAATGTTCTCAGGTATTTTTTTGTTCTCCATCTTTTTCATGCGTTCCACTTGCTGCATCGATTTTTCGATATAACCTTCATATTTGATGAAGATTTCGACTTGCTCCGCCACTTCTTCCGACTTTTCTTCCTCAGCAGGCACAACAGTAATGATTTGTTCATACTTCATTTCCGGACGTTTTAGCAGATCCGCCGCTTTCATTGGCTCGCGAAGCTCTGTACCGCCGGATTCGCGGATAATTTCTTGTACTGCTTCACTCGGTTTGATCGTCACTTTTCGAAGTCGTTCAATTTCCTCTTCGATTTGCTGTTTTTTAAGAAGGAATTTCTCGTGACGCTCTGCACTGATCATTCCAAGTTTGTACCCGATTTCCGTGAGACGCATATCCGCATTGTCATGGCGCAGCAAGAGACGGTATTCCGCTCTAGACGTGAGTAGACGATATGGTTCGCTCGTTCCTTTCGTTACGAGGTCATCAATCAGAACGCCGATATAAGCATCCGATCTTCCCAATACGACTTCTTCTTTGCCAAGTACTTTGCTCGCCGCATTAATGCCGGCCATGATGCCTTGTGCAGCTGCTTCTTCATAGCCGGATGTTCCGTTGATTTGACCAGCTGTGTATAGATTTTTGATTTTTTTTGTTTCGAGCGTCGGCCAAAGCTGCGTTGGAATAATTGCATCATACTCGATAGCATATCCCGCACGCATCATTTCCGCTTTCTCTAGCCCTGGAACGCTTTCAATCAGTTTCCGTTGAACATGTTCAGGCAAGCTAGTTGAAAGTCCTTGAACGTAATATTCTTTCGTATTGCGGCCTTCAGGCTCCAAGAATATCTGATGACGGGACTTATCCGCAAAACGGACGATCTTGTCCTCGATTGAAGGACAATAGGTCGGCCCCTTCCCTTTGATCATCCCTGAATACATCGGAGAGAGGTGTAGGTTTTCATTGATGATTTCATGCGTTCTCGGTGTTGTATATGTTAACCAGCAAGGAAGTTGGTCCATGATGAATTGCGTAGTTTCGTAGCTAAATGCACGAGGTACGTCATCACCTGGTTGAATTTCCGTTTTGCTGTAGTCGATTGTATTTCCGTTGATACGCGGAGGTGTACCGGTTTTGAAGCGTACTGTTTCCAATCCGAGTTCTTGCAGATTTTCAGCAAGTTTGATTGCCGGCATTTGGTTGTTCGGACCGCTTGAATATTTCAAGTCGCCGATGATGACTTCTCCACGAAGGAAAGTTCCTGTCGTAATGATGATCGATTTTGCACGGTAAACAGCCCCGATTTGCGTGATGAGTCCTTTTACTTCACCGTCTTCGACGATCAACTCTTCTACAACCCCTTGATGGAGCGTCAAGTTTTCCTGTTCTTCAAGGACGCGTTTCATTTCTTGTTGGTAGAGGACTTTATCCGCTTGTGCACGTAGCGCACGGACGGCTGGTCCTTTCCCTGTATTCAACATCCGCATTTGGATATGTGTTTTGTCGATTACTTTCCCCATTGCTCCGCCTAGTGCGTCAATTTCGCGGACGACAATCCCTTTTGCAGGACCTCCGAGTGACGGATTGCATGGCATGAAAGCGATCATGTCAAGATTCATTGTTAGCACCAATGTCGATGCACCCATCTTTGCAGAAGCTAATGCGGCTTCGACGCCGGCATGGCCTGCTCCGATGACTATACAATCGAACGTGCCTGCTTCAAATTGTGGCATGTTCGTTCATCCTTCCTATTTTATGAATGGTGTTGCTTTGTATAAAAAAATGAGTATAAAATCGGATTTACGCTTCAGGCGGACGCTTTCCGGGGGGCGGGCAGTAAGCCTCCTCGGTCGCTACGCGACACTGCGGGGTCTTACTTGTCCCGCTAATCCCCCAGGAAAAGCCGTAACAAAGAACGGCTTTTGCGAACAAAAGCGAAGCGTTGAGAGCACATCTTTGCACTTTGCCGCCTTGCGCTTCAATCCGGTAGTAATCACATGACTAATTAGATTATTTCCCTAGACAGAATTGGGAGAATAGCTGGTTGATGAGGCTGTCTTGGACGGTGTCGCCTACGATTTCGCCTAGGAGCTCCCATGTGCGCGTGACGTCGATTTGAATCATGTCGACAGGCACTCCGCCCTCTGCAGCTGACAAGGCGTCCTGAATTGATTTATGCGCTTTGTGAAGCAATGCGATATGCCTTGCATTGGACACGTACGTCAAATCACCCGCTTCGAGTGTTCCTTCGAAGAATAGTTTGGCGATTGCTTCTTCCAATTCGTCGATACCTTCCTCTTTCAGGATAGATGTCGTGACAATTGAACCTTTCCCAGCCAATTCTGCTACTTGCTGCATATCGATTTTCTGAGGCAGGTCAGTTTTGTTAATGACAACGATGATGTCCATTCCCTCGGTCGCTTCGAAAAGCCGGATATCCTCTTCTGTGAGAGGCTCAGAGCTGTTCAGGACAAGTAAGATGAGATCTGCTTCTTTTAAGACTTGGCGGGATCTCTCCACCCCGATCCGCTCGACGATATCCTCCGTCTCCCGGATACCTGCCGTATCTACGAGACGCAACGGTACTCCTCTTACATTAACGTATTCCTCAATAATATCACGGGTTGTGCCTGCGATGTCAGTGACAATTGCTTTATTCTCCTGAACAAGGCTGTTCAGCAATGAAGATTTTCCGACATTCGGTCGACCGACGATAACTGTCGATAATCCTTCACGAAGAATTTTTCCTTGGGATGAAGTACGCAGCAGCTTCTCGATTTCTTCCTTCACCCACGTTCCCTTTTCAATCATAAGAGGAATGGTTACTTCTTCGACGTCGTCATATTCTGGATAATCGATGTTCACTTCTACTTGTGCCAATGTTTCTAGAAGTGCTTGCCGCAATTCACCGATTAGCCTGGAAAGCTTTCCTTCCATTTGATTCAAGGCGACATTCATCGCTCTGTCCGTTTTTGCACGAATGAGGTCCATGACTGCTTCCGCCTGTGATAAATCGATGCGTCCATTTAAAAATGCACGCTTTGAAAACTCGCCCGGTTCCGCAAGGCGAGCTCCTTCTTTCAACACTAGGTTGAGGACACGGTTCACTGCCACCACGCCGCCGTGGCAATTCACTTCGACAACGTCTTCACGGGTAAATGTTTTCGGAGCTCTCATGATAGATACCATGACTTCCTCGACAATTTCCTCGGTAGACGGATCTGTCAAATGCCCATAATGGATTGTATGTGATTGTTCATCCGCGAGTTTTTTACCTGACGGAGAACGAAAAATTCGATCTGCAATGCCGATAGCCTCATCTCCACTAAGCCGGACGATGGCGATAGCCCCTTCCCCCATTGGAGTTGAAATGGCGGCTATTGTATCATAATGCAAACTCTTCACCTTCCTACATCGGTTACCCACATGTGGATAACCTGTTTTGACTTGACTATCTGACAATATATAATATCACATATCCAGTCACTCTCATAGTTGTGGGATTAAAAAATGTGGATAAGTTTTAATTCAACACAAATAAAAACCCCGTGATCATCTCACGAGGTTTCCAAATTAACTAATCGGCTCGATAACAAGATAACGATTCGGATCCGTACCTTCCGAATACGTTTCAATGTCCAATCGGTTCGATAATGCATTATGAATGACTTTCCTTTCATACGAAGGCATCGGTTCAAGTTGAACTTTTCTTCCATTTCGAACGGCTTGGTCGGCCATCCGTTCTGCAAATTGCTCCAATGATTGTTCACGGCGCTCACGATAATCGCCTACATCTAGACGAACGACCTTGAATTGCTCAGATGTTTTATTGGCAACTAACTGTGCGAGCTGCTGTAATGCGTTCAATGTTTGACCGCGTTTGCCGATCAGGAAAGCAGCTTTTTCACTTTCCAGCTGGAATGAAAGATACTTCCCGTCCATTTCATGATTGACGACTAGATCGTCGATGCCCATCGTCTTCGCAATTTCCGTAATATAGGCTTTTGTTTCGTTGATTGCCCTCTCGTCTGAAACCGCAGCATTGTCAGTCTCCACTTCAACAATTTGCACTGCTGGCTCGACAGGGATTTCAACCGATTCTTCTTCAATAGACGGCTCTGTTTTTTCTTTCTGAACTATTTCCTTTTCCTCTTCAAGTTCATTCATTTCCTGCTTAACCATTTCCTTTAAGGAGACGGTTACTTCGGCTTCCCTTGCACCGAATCCGAGAAAACCCTTTTTCCCATTGTCCAATATTTCAATATCGACTTCATTACGCGTGACATTGAGCTCTTGTAAGGCTGCTGCAATTGCTGCCTCCACTGTCGCCCCTTTTCGCGTTATCTTATTCATTTCCTTTTCCCTCCTACTTTTACAGGTTCCACTTCTTTCTTCTTAAATGGTTTGTAAATGAAGATATTCTGGATAATTGAAATGATATTACCGATAACCCAATAAAGTGCTAGTGCTGCTGGTAGGAATGTACCGAAAATAATGATCATAAATGGCATGATGTACATCATTACTTTCATTTGTGGATTGTCCATCGCAGGACCTGTCCGCAATACGAGGAACTGCATGAGACCAGCGACAATTGCTAGCGTAATGCTTGGCGTTGCAAGTTCGAACCAAAGGAATTTTCCAATTTCGATTTCAGGCGTGGCATTCATCCTGCTAATTGCATGGTAAAGGCCGATGATGATAGGCATTTGAATCAAAACTGGCAGACATCCTGCAGCGGGATTGATCTTCTGCTCCGTCATCACTCTTTGCATTTCTTCACGATATTTTTGTTGCGTTACAGCATCTTTCGATTTGTATTTCTCTTTCAAACCGTTCAAGATCGGCTGCATCTGCTGCATCCGTTTCGAATTTTGAGCTTGCTTAATCATTAATGGAAGCAAGATAAGTCTGATGATGATTGTAACGGCGATGATTCCTAATCCGTATGTCCCCAATAGGTCTTTGAATGTGACAATCAAGGATACTATTGGCCAAACGATGTATTTATTCCAAAAACCTTCACTCGTTTCATATATCGGTTGATTGAATTCCGAACATCCGGCTAGGAATACTGACAATACGGTCAGCATAAGTAATAACGTGGCTCTTTTTTTCAAATCGGTTCCCCCAAATCTGTTTCTATGAAATATCGATGATTTCAGTTTATCATGAACATTTATTCCGTTCTACTTCTTACTCAATTACGGCCCTTTCTTATTTCGATTTGAACGCTTTTGCAATTCTTAACACGTGCTGCAAGCTTTTTTTCGTTTCATGGAAATCAAGTGTGGCCGCCTGATGTCTGGCGATAATAACATAGTCACGATCATTTTTTAGCTCGTCCTTCATTTCCAGAAAAGCTTGTCGGATAAATCGTTTAATGCGGTTACGCGTCACCGCATTTCCTAATTTCTTACCGACAGATAATCCGATTCTGAACTCCTGTTGCTCTTCTTTCCTATAGGAATAGACGACAAATTGCCGATTCGCGACGGACTTGCCTTTTTTAAACACTTTTTGAAAGTCTTCATTCTTTTTGACCCGCTGCCGTTTTTTCAAACATTTCACCTCCTACCGAAAAGCGGAAGGCGCTTGCTCAGATGCGACAGGCATAAGGCGAAGATGCGGAGTGGTGGTTTGTACCACGAAGCAGTTTTGACTTATGACCTGAGCATCTAGCGCCTGGAGCTGGACAATAACTTGTACGATCCAGGCGCCGCCTTCCGCTTCAATCAACAAATTAGTATTCATTACAACATAAGATTTAATTCCACATATATCAGTATAAGTAAAAAAAAAGACCACTGGGTACAGTGGTCTTATGCTGAAAGCACTTTTCTTCCTTTGCGACGACGAGCAGCGAGAACTTTACGACCGCTTTTTGAGCTCATTCTTGCACGGAAGCCGTGAACTTTACTACGTTTACGTTTATTTGGTTGGAATGTACGTTTCATTTCAAAGACACCTCCTGCATTGTCCCTTTACAATCTGACAGTCTTGAACAGTATAAAGGGCATAGACGAAGATGTCAACCGTTTTTTCTGCAAGTAGTTTTCACGATCAAAACTGTACTAAGATTTCTACCTCATCATTCGACAAAATAAATTATCCACAACTACAAAAATCGACAAACCAATAATATGTTCATAGAAATTTTTCCCGTTTTTTTTATACACAGGTCTTATCTACACCTTTTACACATACAAAAGCCTGTGGATAATGTAATTCTCCACAATTGCCGCTACTGTTAATAACTCATAGAATCCCTTGTCATTCTTATAGTTTCTTGATACAATATAGAGGATTTTGCTGTTAACAAATTAAAAAGCCCATTTTATTATCCACAATTGTTGATAGGTTGTGGATAATTTTTTCAACACTTTTGGATATTTCTTATCCACAGAAGCGAATTCTGTGTATAATACATATTCCTGTGTTTTTTTATTTTCTATGTAAAGGAGGCCCACGAGTGGATCAGCTTGAAAAATTATGGAACGACGTTTTGTCGAAAATTGAAGATAAAATTTCAAGGCCCAGTTTTGAAACCTGGCTCATATCGACAAAATTGATATCTTACGGCGATGAGAACGTTACGATTGCTGTTCCAAATTCGTTTGCGAAGGATTGGCTTGAGACTCATTATGTGCACTTGATCACAGGCATCCTCTCGGAATTGACAGGGGAAGATCGACTCATTCATTTCGTCGTTCCAAAGGAAATGGAAGAAAAAGATTTTCAAGTCCCAAAACCGGCAGTTAAACAGGCAGACAAATCAGCTATCCAATCAGCATCTGTCATGTTGAACCCAAAATATACATTTGATACATTTGTCATCGGTTCGGGCAACAGGTTTGCTCACGCCGCATCACTCGCTGTAGCTGAAGCACCAGCGAAGTCATATAACCCTTTATTCATATACGGCGGAGTGGGACTTGGAAAAACCCATCTCATGCACGCAATCGGGCATTATATTATGGAGCAAGACCCGTCCTCCAAAGTTGTTTATTTATCTTCAGAGAAATTTACGAATGAATTCATCAATTCGATTATGAATAACAAAGCGGGCGATTTTAGAAATCAGTATAGGAACGTAGATGTCCTGTTAATTGACGATATTCAATTCATCGCCGGAAAAGAACAGACCCAAGAGGAATTTTTCCATACATTCAATACACTGCATGAAGAATCAAAGCAGATCATTATCTCCAGCGACCGACCTCCAAAAGAAATACCGACATTAGAAGATCGCCTCAGATCCCGTTTTGAATGGGGTTTGATAACGGATATCGCACCGCCTGATCTAGAAACGCGTATAGCTATTTTGCGCAAAAAAGCGAAGGCCGATGGATTGCTCGATATATCTGACGAAGTCATGCTTTATATCGCTAATCAAATCGATACGAATATACGTGAATTAGAAGGGGCCTTGATCCGCGTCGTGGCTTATTCTTCGCTCGTCAATATGGACATTACGACAGATCTTGCAGCGGAAGCATTGAAAGACATCATCCCTAATTCCCGCCCGCGGTCTGTAAGCATATTGGATATCCAAAAAACAGTTGGGGAACATTACAATATACGGCTGGAAGATTTCACGGCTAAAAAAAGAACGAGAGCGATCGCATTCCCTCGTCAAATTGCCATGTATCTTTCACGTGAACTTACGGATTCCTCTTTGCCGAAAATAGGTTCCGAATTTGGTGGGCGAGATCATTCGACCGTTATCCATGCACATGAAAAAATCTCTAAGCAGCTGAAAGATGATCAAAATCTGCAGCAAGATATTCAAGATATTAAAAGTATTCTAGGGCGAGGCTAATAAATCCACATGTGTATAACTCGATAAAATCGAAACAAACTGTGCACATATTATGCACATGTGAATTGTTTTCTAACATATAGGATTTCAGGGCTTATCCACATTTCCACAGCCCCTATTACTATTACTATCTTTATTACTTAACTAATTAATATATAAGCGAGGGTGCAAAATGAAATTTGAAATAATGAGAGATTGGTTGCTCGAAGGATTGAATGATGTCATGAAAGCAATCAGTTCAAAAGTGGCCAACCCCATTTTGACCGGCGTAAAAATTGACGTGAATGAAAAAGGTTTGACGATGACTGGAAGTGATTCAGATATAACAATTTGCACATTCATCCCAGTTGAACAAGACGGTGAGCAAATTATCCGTGTTATTGAATCAGGTTCAATCATTCTCCAAGCAAAAGTCTTTAGTGAAATTGTCCGGAAATTACCGACGAATGATGTGACGATTGAAGTTGAAAACATGCAAACTCATATTCAATCAGGGAAATCCGAATTCCATTTAATCGGTTCTAATTCGGATGAATATCCTGTTCTCCCGAACGTAAAGGACGAGTATCGCTTCTCCTTACCGTCTGATTTGATGAAATCGATCATTAAGGAAACTGTTTTCGCCGTATCCCAGCAAGAAACACGTCCGATTCTGACGGGTGTACATTGGGAAACTGATGAAGAGAAGCTCGTCTGTGTAGCAACAGATAGTCACCGACTTGCAAGAAGAGAAATCGTTCCTGAAATGATGCCAGAAAGTCCGTTCAGCGTTGTCATTCCTGGAAAAAGCCTTCAAGAGCTGAATAAAATCCTTCCGGATAACTCAGACCTTGTCGAAATCGTCATTGCAGATCAACAAGTACTATTCAAAACGAGGAACGTACTGTTTTATTCACGGCTTTTAGAAGGGAATTATCCCGATACTTCTAGATTGATCCCTTCCGAATACAAAACGACTGTACAAGTAAATGGCCGTAAACTATTACAAGCGATTGACCGTGCTTCTCTGTTAGCTCGTGAAGATCGGAATAATATCGTACGATTTTCCGCAGACGGCAGCGATGTCATTGAAGTTTCATCCAATTCTCCTGAAATTGGAAAGGTAGAAGAATTGATCGAGGCGATTAATGTGAACGGAGAAGAGTTAAAAATCTCCTTCAGTGCAAAATATATGATGGATGCATTGAAAGCAATCGAAGGACAGGATATCGCAATCCATTTCACAGGTGCGATGAGACCGTTCATCTTGAAATCAATGGATAGCGACGCAATTTTACAATTGATTTTACCGGTCAGGACATTTTAAGAATTACAGGACTGTCTATCCACAGCAGGCAAGGAATTCAAAACGTTTTCCTTCGCCTGTTTCTTTATTTTTCATTTACATTTTTACTTACAGATGAAAGTTCGCTAAAATAGAAGAACAGACTACTTTAAGAAGGATTGAAGCGGATGGAACTCATGAAAATCGATACTGAATTCATCACATTAGGTCAACTGCTGAAAATGTCGAATTGCATAAGCTCCGGCGGCATGGCCAAATGGTATTTGGAAGAACATACCGTTTACGTAAACGGCGAAGTTGACCGCAGACGAGGCAAAAAGCTTTATGACGGGGATATCGTCACCATTCCAGGGGCAGGTAAATTCAAAATATCCACTTCCACAGACGGTCAATCGGATGTACATTGAACGGATAGCTTTAACAGATTATCGGAATTACTCTTCTCTAGAGCTATCCTTTTCCCCGCATATCAATGTTCTGATCGGAGAAAATGCACAAGGAAAGACGAACATCATGGAGGCGATCTATGTCTTATCGATGGCGAAATCGCATCGCACCTCTAACGATCGTGAACTTATACGTTGGGAACAAGAGTATGGTAAAATAGAAGGGGACATCCAACGAAAATATGGACGTCTTCCCCTTGAATTGACAATATCGAAAAAAGGCAAGAAGGCGCGAGTTAATCATTTGGAACAAAATCGCCTCAGTCTGTATATCGGTCAACTCAATGTTGTCATGTTTGCTCCGGAGGACTTAAATCTTGTAAAGGGAAGTCCACAGGTCCGAAGAAGATTTTTAGACATGGAAATCGGACAAATCTCCCCCGTCTATCTCCATGACCTGCTGACTTTTCAAAAGGTCTTAAAGCAACGGAACGCAATCCTCAAAGATCATCGCGGCAAATTGGATTTTACGGACGTCATGTTCGATATTTACACAGAACAATATATACAGTTGGCTGTTCAGATCATCCGGAAAAGGTTTTATTTTGTTGAATTGCTTCAGAAATGGGCAGAACCGATCCATAAAGGGATTTCCAGAGGGATCGAGCAGCTAAAAGTGACGTATGGGACTTTAAAAGAGTTGGATTCTGGGCAGACTGCTGAACAGATGGAAGAAATACTCAGCCAAAAATTGCACGAAGTGAGACGTCGTGAGTTGGAACGTGGTATGACGCTGATCGGACCGCACCGTGACGATCTCCATTTTTTTGTGAATGGCTATGATATCCAAACATACGGTTCACAAGGGCAGCAAAGGACAACTGCGCTGTCCCTTAAACTTGCGGAAATAGATCTCGTTAAACAGGAAGTAGGCGAGACTCCGGTCCTTCTTTTGGATGATGTTCTATCAGAGCTTGATGATTACCGGCAGTCACACTTGCTGAACACGATGCAAGGTCAGGTTCAGACGTTTGTCACAACAACGAATATAGCGGGAATCGACCATGAAACGATACGTGAAGCTGAGCTGTATGAAGTATCGGCGGGTACGGTTAGTGATAAAGGGAATTAAAACCACTCCTGTTTAACAGAAATAGAAGCTTAGATTGATGTTCGGAAAGGAAAGGTGAACATTTTGGCTATGGAAGAAAAAGAATTGCAGACAGCGTATGATGCAAATCAGATACAGGTCCTTGAAGGCTTGGAAGCTGTCCGTAAACGTCCGGGCATGTACATCGGTACAACAAGTTCGCGAGGGCTTCACCATCTCGTATGGGAAATTGTAGACAATAGTATCGACGAAGCCTTGGCGGGCTATTGCGATCATATTGAAGTAACAATTGAAAAAGATAACTGGATCCGTGTCGACGATAATGGGCGTGGCATCCCTGTTGGAATCCAGGAGTCGACTGGTAGACCAGCCGTTGAAGTCATTATGACGGTTCTTCATGCCGGCGGTAAATTCGGAGGCGGAGGATATAAGGTTTCGGGCGGTTTGCACGGTGTTGGTGCTTCTGTCGTGAATGCACTTTCCGAAGCTACTGAAGTGTATGTGAGCCGGGATGAAAAGGTTTATTTCATCCGTTTTGAAAGAGGAGCTATCGTACATGAGCTTGAAGTGATCGGAACAACCGATACAACAGGTACACGTACAAGATTTAAAGCCGATCCGGAAATATTCACTGAAACAACGGTCTATGAATATGAAATTTTAGCCCATCGCCTGCGTGAGCTTGCCTATTTGAATAGAGGACTGCGCATCACTATTACAGATGAGCGTGGGGAAGAGGAACGAACGGATACATTCCACTACGAAGGTGGAATTAAATCGTATGTTGAACATTTGAATCAAAACAAGGAACCGATCCACGAGGAACCGATTTTCATAGAGGGCGAAAAGGACGGCATCTCTATTGAAATTGCAATGCAATACAATAGCGGTTATGCTGAAAACCTTTTATCGTTTGCCAATAATATCAATACGTATGAGGGCGGGACGCATGAGTCGGGCTTTAAAACGGCACTGACACGCGTCGTCAACGATTACGCAAGGAAAAATGGATTGTTGAAAGAATCAGATCCAAACCTTTCAGGCGACGATGTCCGCGAAGGCTTGACCGCAATCATATCGATTAAGCATCCAGATCCACAGTTCGAAGGACAGACTAAAACGAAACTTGGAAACTCTGAAGTGAGTACAATTACAAATGCCTTGTTCTCGGAAGGTTTCCAACGCTTTCTATTGGAAAATCCGAACACTGCACGCCTAATTATCGATAAAAGTCTCATGGCTGCAAGAGCACGGCTTGCTGCAAAGAATGCCCGTGAGCTGACAAGACGAAAATCGGCATTGGAAGTATCAAGCCTTCCCGGAAAGCTGGCGGACTGCTCTTCACGTAACCCTGCAATCAGCGAGTTGTATATCGTTGAAGGTGATTCGGCGGGCGGTTCTGCGAAAAGCGGTCGTGACCGTCATTTCCAGGCGATCCTGCCTTTGAGAGGTAAAATCCTGAACGTTGAAAAGGCAAGACTGGACCGGATTTTAGGCAATGCTGAAATTAGGACGATGATTACTGCACTCGGTACAGGCATCGGGGATGAGTTCGATCTTTCGAAGGCACGTTATCATAAAATCGTCATCATGACGGATGCCGACGTCGATGGAGCACATATTCGAACGTTATTATTGACATTCTTCTTCCGTTTCATGCGGCCTTTGATCGAGGCTGGCTATGTTTACATCGCACAACCGCCGCTTTATCGGGTCAAACAAGGCAAGCATGAAGAATACTGTTTCGACGAAGTGGAGCTGCAAGCAATTCTGGATCGACTCTCTTCCATTCCGAAGCCGGTCATTACACGCTATAAAGGTCTAGGAGAGATGGACGCCACCCAACTATGGGAGACGACAATGGACCCGGAACAGCGGACACTCCTACAAGTGCATCTCGAGGATGCTTTCGAAGCAGACTTGACGTTTGAGCAATTGATGGGTGATGAAGTTGAACCTCGGCGTAAATTCATCGAAGAAAACGCGATGTATGTAAAAAATCTGGATACTTGATTTATTCAATACTAGGAAATAGATATAGAACATGGACCTGCAACAGACGGGGCTTTGTTCAGTTGACAGGCTGTTCGTGAAAAGCGCCTGAGTTGAAAGGAGTTTGACAATATGGCAGATATGCCAAAACGTGGTGTTCAAGGCATTAACATCAGTACGGAGATGAAGACATCCTTTCTTGACTATGCGATGAGTGTTATCGTCTCCCGGGCATTGCCTGACGTGAGGGATGGGTTGAAGCCAGTTCACCGCCGTATTCTATATGCGATGCAGGATCTTGGAAATACTGCGGATAAACCACATAAGAAATCAGCTCGTATCGTCGGGGATGTTATCGGTAAGTATCACCCACATGGCGACAGTGCTGTTTATGACACGATGGTAAGGATGGCGCAGGATTTCAATTATCGTTATATGCTCGTCGATGGTCATGGGAACTTCGGTTCTGTCGATGGAGATGCGGCTGCAGCGATGCGTTATACGGAATCGAGAATGTCCCGCATCGCCATGGAATTACTGCGTGACATTAATAAAGACACGATTGATTATCAAGATAACTATGATGGCCAGGAGAAAGAACCGATTGTTCTTCCTAGCCGTTTCCCGAATTTGCTTGTAAACGGCACGTCGGGTATTGCGGTCGGAATGGCTACGAACATTCCGCCGCATCATTTAGGCGAAACGATTGACGGTGTATTGGCGATGGCGGATAATCCGGCAATCACTACTGAGGAACTGATGGAAATTATTCCAGGACCAGATTTTCCGACTGGCGGCATCATCCTTGGAAGAAGCGGCATCAGAAGGGCTTATGAAACTGGTCGCGGTTCAATTATTATCAGAGGTAAAGTGGAGATCGAACAGCAGTCGAACGGTAAAGAAACAATCATCGTGACCGAGCTGCCTTACCAGGTAAACAAAGCCCGGCTTATCGAGAAGATTGCCGAGCTCGTCCGTGATAAGAGGATTGAAGGCGTCACGCATTTGGCAGACGAATCCGACCGGACGGGCATGCGTATCGTTATCGAAGTGCGTAGAGACGCAAATGCACACGTTTTGTTGAATAACCTTTATAAGCATACGGCATTGCAATCGAGCTTCGGTATCAACATGCTTGCGCTCGTCGACGGGCAGCCGAAAATATTATCACTTAAAGAAATTCTTTATCATTATTTAGAGCATCAGAAAGTAGTCATCCGCAGACGTACTCAATACGAGTTGAACAAAGCGGAAGATCGAGCGCACATTTTGGAAGGTCTGCGGATTGCACTCGATCATATCGATGAAATTATCGCTTTGATCCGAGGCTCAAAGACGACTGATGAAGCGAAAACTGGTTTGATGGAACGTTTCAGCTTGACTGAAAGACAATCCCAGGCGATTCTTGACATGCGTCTCCAACGTCTAACTGGATTGGAACGCGATAAGATCGAGAACGAATACCAAGAGCTGCTCGTATTGATTTCCGAGTTGCGAGCAATTCTTGCAGACGAGGAAAAAGTGGTCGATATCATTCGGGAAGAATTACTTGAAGTGAAGCATCGTTTCGCCGATGATCGCAGGACTGAAATCGGAAGCGGCGGCGCAGAAATGCTTGAGGACGAAGATCTTATCCCGGTTGAAAACTCGGTTCTTACGTTGACGCATAACGGCTATATTAAACGCCTTCCTGCAAACACGTATCGGAGTCAACGTCGAGGAGGCCGAGGCATACAAGGCATGGGTACGAATGACGACGACTTTGTCGAGCATTTGTTGAACACCTCGACACATGATACGATCCTCTTCTTTACGAGCCGCGGAAGGGTATTCCGTAAAAAAGGATATGAAGTTCCGGAATTCAGCCGAACGGCAAAAGGGCTTCCAATCATTAATCTATTGGATGTCGAAAAAGATGAAAAAGTTACAGCGATGATTCCGGTCGAGAAATTCGAGGAAGATAAGTATCTCTTCTTCGCAACGCGCGGTGGCATTGTTAAGCGTACATCGGTTGCCGATTTTGCTAATATCCGTTCTAACGGGCTGATTGCTCTGACATTACGCGGTGATGATGAATTGATCGGCGTGAAAATGACAAATGGTGAACAGAATATTGCAATCGGTACGCGTGATGGAATGCTTATCAAATTTGACGAGCGCGATATCCGCACGATGGGCCGTGTAGCAAGCGGCGTACGTGGAATTCGATTACGTGCAGGAGATATTGCTGTCGGTATGGATACTGTATCGGAAGGCGATGAAATTCTTGTTGTCACTGAAAAAGGGTTCGGAAAACGGACGCCGGAACATGAATATCGTATCCAGTCTCGTGGCGGATATGGATTGAAGACGTTGAATGTGACTGAGCGGAACGGTCAGCTTGTAGCAATGAAAACCGTTGATGGTTCTGAAGACCTTATGCTGATCACTATCCACGGCATCCTTATTCGAATGGATATTGAAGATATCTCCTCAATCGGCCGCAGTACGCAAGGCGTCCGTCTGATCCGTCTTGGAGAAGACGAGCTTGTCGCGACAGTTGCAAAAGTCGAGAAGGAACACGAAGAGCATGAAGAAAGCGACGAAATCGATAGTAGCTCTGAAGTAAATATGGAAAACGAAATAGAAACAGACTATATAGAAGAGCCTGAAGAGGATTGATTTGAAAAGTTATTGAGGTGGCTAAATGCCACTCAATAACTTTTTTTGTCGTCTATTTTGAAAATTTGCAGTATGATAGTTCTTAAGAGATGATCGGAAAGTGGTGACATCGTAGATATGGAAGTATATAAAACGATCAGTGAGCTCCGTGCAGGAATTTTGCTTAAAGAGGATGTTTATGGCAAGACGATGTATCCAATTATGCGCAAGGATACAGAAATTTCATTGGAACATATTGAAGTATTACATGCATTCGGAGTGAAACGCATAAAGGTTGAAGAGAGAGTCACACAGAAGGATATCCCTGAATCGGAGATAGCACCTTCCATGAATGCAGAGGAGGTACTGGATAATATTCCAGTAAGCATGTATCAGCTTCGCAAGGAATATAACGAAGCGGTTAAGAGTTACAAGAGGGAATTTGGTCATTGGCGATCGGGTCAACGTCCAGATGTTCCAAAAGTAAGGACAATCATCCTGCCATTGCTCGAAAAATTCATCAGGCAAAAACAAATGCTTACATTGTTAAATGACTTCTCCAACCCTGAGGAATACATCTATCATCATTCGGTCGCTGTCGGTATTCTTGCGGCAGCAGTCAGCAGTCAAATGGGATACGATAAAGGAGATGCGCTGCAGCTTGGACTGGCGGGGGTATTAGCGGATTGCGGCATGTCCAAGGTTTCACCTACCATTTTGGAAAAGACAGCTTTTCTAACGAAAGAAGAATACAATGAAGTGAAAAAGCACACATTGTTCAGTGTGAAAATGATACAAGACACCCCTTTGCTAAGGCAGGATATGAAACTTGCAATCCTTCAACACCATGAACGTCTTGATGGAAGCGGGTATCCTCGGGGTGAAAAAATGGGTACCATTTCGATTTTCTCACAAATACTCGCCGTGGCGGATGTTTTCCATGCAATGACGTCGGAAAGATTATATAGAGTAAAACATTCACCGTACAAAGTGATTGAAATGATCAAAGAAGAAGAGTTTGGCAAATTCGACATCAAGGTGGTGGAAGCGCTTCTTAAACTTGTCGGCAATCTATCAATAGGAACACGAGTGAAGCTGACAGATGGGGAAGTGGGCGAAATCATGTTCATCCACCGGGATAATCCTTTGCGTCCTATGATTAAAAAGGAGTCAGACGGAGTTATTATCGATTTGACAGCTCTTCGCGGAATAGCTATTTCAAAGATCATTGAATGAATAAACCAAAGCCGCTCTTATATAATTCAACAGCGGCTTTGTTTTTCAGGCAATGAGCAAAAAAGTTTAAAAAGATATTGCAATCAAAACAATATGCTGGTATAGTAAATAACGTTGCATTTCCGGTAAGTGAATAACTACTTCAAAACAGCTTAAAACTTTTTGAAAAAGGTTGTTGACAAAGGAATTGCAAAGATGGTATTATATAAGAGTTGCTTCTGACGAAGCGGCGCGCAATGAACCTTGAAAACTGAACAGCAAAACGTCAACAAATAAAGTCTTGCAGCCGACTTTGTCGGTGAAAAGACAAAACGAATCTTCGGATTCGAAATTGACATCTTAAATGATGCCAGCAAGAAACTCGAGCTACTCGAATTTCTCTATTATGGAGAGTTTGATCCTGGC